>JAHDDY010000002.1:0-22467 GCA_020629115.1 Paracoccaceae bacterium
CCCATTCCAAAAGGAGAAAGAGCCATGTTTTTTCGAACCAGCGCTCGAACCTACTTATTTCATCTTTATGACCATTATTTAAATTGATTAAGAATCTATCTTCTTCGAAATATCGAATATGTTTAAATCCATGCCTTGAGCCACCTGCAAAAGGCATCACACCGCGAGTGTCAATTTCAAAATCATATATCTTAAACCCAATTATGCCTTCGGAGTTCCCTTCAATTTTCACTGATTTAAATACAGCTTTTTGCTCTTCATTCTTTTTCTTGTCACCAATGCTGTAGTCAATAATATCTACATCGAAAAATTTCGGGTCAATACCGTTAGGGTGCTCCAATTTTTCTTGAATGATTTCTATGATATCATACTCGATACGCATAATTTTTACAGCACCGCCTACAACACCCGATCGCTGGTGCTGTCGCGATAAAACGTTATCTATGATTGTGTCGCCATCTAATGCTGCCAATTCAGCACGGCTCAGCGATGTTAAAGCTTTATCAAACCAATTGTACTGCAATCTGGAAAAAAATCCAACTATTTCATTATCGTTATTATTATCTGCCGCCTCCAACGCATCAATATAATTTTCGCGCTCATCCCTTGAGACATTCAAAATAAACCATCCTGCCCGCAGAAATACCAGCGACGCCAGTGATCGCGCTACCCGCCCATTACCGTCCTGGAACGGATGTATCTGCGTGAAACGATGATGCAGCCATGCCGCGCTGACATCGGGGGTCACGCCCGACGCCTCGTGGGCCAAGTGCATCTCAATGAGGCGGTCCATCTCCGAAGCGACCTGTTCCGGCGGACAGTATTCGTGAATGCTTCCGTCCTCGCGGCGCGGGTTGTTCGGATGCTGCTTCCAGTCGCCCCGTAACAGCGCCACCTCGACCCGCGACCCACTGGACGTCATGGCGGTCGTAGTCGGCTGATGCCGGGTCAGGTGAGCGTGAAGCTCCTTGATGTAGGACGTGGACAGGTCGCGCTTCTGCTTCACGAACTCGAACAGGCCCTCGGTCGCAGAATGCTGGTCTTCGAGAATCGGCATGATCTCGTCGGGCGAGCGGTCGATGATGCCTTGGGCGAGTTCCTCCTTGATGAGGCCCATGCGGATCAGGGTTTCGGTCGTGCCCCGGTCGATGCTGTACAGCCCTTCGATCAGGCCGGTCTCGATGGCGACCTCGCGCAGCAGTTCCGCATTGAAGCGCCGAATCTCGGGCGAGTCGCCCACCATCTCGCGACCCTTGCGCCATTCCTCGGCGAGTGCGGGCAAGGTCGGGTCTGCCATCGCCTCCCAGTCTTCGGGCAGGTCGGCGATCGGTTGCCAGTGATGGGCGACGACGGGCATGGCCATGCTGTCGATATAGCAAGCCGGGCGCGATTCGTCCTACCCCTTCATCCGCTCCCACCGCCGATGCACCAGCGCCTCGATAGCCCGCGCCAGATGCACGTCCGCGATGCTGTCGTCGCCCGCGTCGACGCGGATGCGGTAGGCCTCGGCCAGCACGTCCGTGTGGGTATATCCCTCCGGCGGGACGAAGCGGTAGGAGGTGAGTTCGATCAGCAGGCCGAGCGGGTCGCGGAAGTAGATCGAGTTCATGAACCCGCGATCCTTCTCGCCCGAATGGGGGATGCCCCGCGCGTCGAGCCGGTCCACCAGTTGCGAATACATCGACTGGCTTACGGCAAAGGCGATGTGGTGCACCGTGCCAGGGCCGCCCGGGTTGTCCTGCCCGTCGGGCTTGCGGGTCTCGTCGGTGAAGACGGTGACGAGCCGCCCGTCGCCGGGATCGAAGTACAGGTGCCCCTGGTCCGGTGCATCGAGGTTGGGCTGCTCGAAGACGAAGGGCATGCCGAGCGTGCCCTCCCAGAAGTCGATCGAGGTCTGCCGGTCCGCGCCGTTGAGCGTGATGTGGTGGACCCCCTGGGTCTGAAGCCGATCCATGCGCCTCTCTCCTATCGCTGCCGTTCCATGACCCGCGCCCGCGCCAGCCCGCTCTCGCGGTCGGGGATGCCGAGGAGACCGCAGACGCTGCGGATGAGCTGCTCCTCCTCGTCCGCGCGCACGCCGTCGGCGAGGGCCACGTCCCACAGGTCCTCGACGATGCGCACCCGGTCCTCGAAGGGCGTCGCCTCCTTCAATGCGTGGGTGAAGCGGAACAGGTCGACCGCCTCGTCCTGCGCCCGCTCCGCCTCGGCCAGCCGCGCGGCGGCGGCGGTCTCGTCGATCCGCTCCTCCCGCATGACGATGCGCAGAATCGCCGCGCGTTCGCTCTCAGCATAGTCCCCGTCCCGCCGCGCCGCCTCGACGAGCAGGGCGGCGAGGGCCAGGTCCCCCGGGATGCTGCGGTCGGGCGCGTCCCCGGTGCGGAACAGGCTGGCGAGGCTGTCGAACATGGAGCGTCTCCGGGGTGGCGGGTCCGCCGACGAGATCGTGCGCCCGGCTCCCGTTTCAAGCCTCGGGGGTCAGCAAGGCCATCAGTGCCGGCCAGGCAGCGGCATCGGCGACCGACTTGTCGCGGCACCCGGGATTGCAGAACCCCACCACCCGCCCGTCGATGCGCGCCAGGCTGTCCTCGCGGACGGGCTTGCCGGAATAGGGGCAGGCGGCGTTCGCCGCATCCGCGACGGAGCCGGTGTAGCGCTCGGCCGCGAGCGGGGCGGGGCGGGGGGCGCCGGTCGGCCCCGCGCTCGGCAGATCGAGGTCGTAGCGGTCGAGCACGCGCGGATCGGCATCGGCCATCGCGTGCCAGCGGCGGAAGGAGGGGTGGGCGTAGACCGCCGCGACATAGTCCTGCGCCGCCGCGTCGAGCGGAAAGCCGTAGGTGACGAAGCGCGTCGCGACCGGCGCGTACATCGCGTCCACCGCCCCGAAATCCGCCCCGCCCAGATACGGCCCGCCGAACTGCGTCAGCGCCCAAGCCCACAGCGCCTGCACCCGCGCCGCATCCGCCGCCTCGGCCTCGGTCGGCGCGAAGCCGGTGTAGCGGCGGCGCAGGTTCATCGACGGGCGGTCCCGCAGGGCGCGAAAGCTCGCGTGCATCTCCCCCGCCAGCGACCGGGCGGCGGCCCGTGCGGGCGTGCCCTCCGGCCAGTGTCCCGCCTCCGGATGCCGCTCGGTCAGCGTCTCCGCGATGGCGAGGCTCTCCCAGACCCTCGCCTCCCCGTCGCCGATCTCCAGGTTCGGCACCGTGCGGGCCGGGGCGTGGCGCTCCTGCATCGCCGTGAACGCGTCCGAGTACATCGGCACCCAGACCGTGCGGACCGGGATATCGAAGGCGTCGAACAGCAGCCAGCCGCGCATCGACCAGCTCGAATAGGCGGGATCGCCGAGATAGAGGGTGTAGGACATGGGCGCGTCTCCGTTTGCGCCCGCGATGGTGGCGCAAGCGCGCGCAAGGCACCAGCCGTCTTTCGTGCGCCCGGCCATCACGAAAGGTCATTGACGATCCGGCGGCGGCCCCCATCTGGCGGCGCATGGGATTGCAGAGTTTCGGTACCGATCTGAACACGGTCGTCTTCGGTGCCTCGGGCGGCATCGGCGCGGCCTTCGTCGCGGCGCTCGCGTCGGACGAGGCCGTCGCGCGGGTGCACGCGGTCTCCCGCACGGCACCGGACGGGGGCGGCACGGTGCGCGGCCATGCCTGCGACCCGCTCGACGCGGTGGCGCTGGAGCGGACGGCGGAGGCCATTGGCGCGGACGGCCCCGTCCATCTGGCGCTCGTCGCGACCGGCATCCTGCACGGGGAGGGCATCGCGCCGGAGAAGACATGGCGGCATATCGAGGCCGACGCGATGACGGAGGTCCTGCGCGTTAATACCGTCGCCCCGGCGCTCGTCGCCCGCTTCTTCCTCCCCCGGCTCGCCAAGGGCCGCAAGAGCGCCTTCGCCGCGCTGTCGGCACGGGTGGGCAGCATCGGGGACAACCGCCTCGGCGGCTGGGTCTCCTACCGGGCGTCGAAGGCCGCGCTGAACATGGTCATCCGCACGCTTTCCGTCGAACTGGCCCGCACGAACCGCGACGCGCTCCTCGTCGGGATGCATCCCGGTACGGTGGAAACGGCGCTGTCCGCTCCGTTCCGGGGCGCCGTACCCGACGGCAAGCTCTTCACGCCGGATCGCGCCGTCGCCGGGATGCTCGCGGCGCTCGACAGGATGGACGCGGAGGCGAGCGGAAAAATCTTCGACTACGCGGGAGAACGGATTCCCGAATGAAGTCATCACCTTGAGATGCGACGTTTCGACCCGTGGAAAGGGCGATCACGAAACAATTGCAAAAAACTTCGTGGTGAATGGAACCATCCGGTAACCGGCGCGCTTTCGCATTCATCAATCATTCATTGATAGAATTCGGAGATTACGATGGCCGAATCCACACGCCCGAGCGTCGAGGACCGCAAGGTTATCTCTACGGCAATGTCGACCGCCATGCTGGATGCCGACACGGAACTGAACCTGGCCCGGCGCTGGCGCGACGAGGATGATGTGGAGGCGCTGCATCAGTTGACGAACGCCTACATGCGCCTCGCCATTTCGATGGCCTCCAAGTACCGGAGATACGGCGCGCCGATGGGCGACCTGATCCAGGAGGGGGCCATCGGACTGATGAAGGCGGCGGAACGCTTCGACCCCGACCGCGGCGTCAGATTCTCCACCTACGCCGTCTGGTGGATCAAGGCGTCCATCCAGGATTACGTCATGCGGAACTGGTCCCTCGTGCGTACCGGCTCCACATCCTCGCAGAAATCCCTGTTCTTCAATCTCCGCCGCGTCCGCGCCGAGAAGGAACGCGAGGCCGGGGAATACGGTCGCCAGTTCGGCGTGATGAGCACCGATACCCGCTCCGCCGTCGCCGACGCCCTCCGGGTCCCCCTCCACGATGTCGAGATGATGGAATCCCGCCTCGCCGGGACCGATTTCTCCCTCAACACGCCCCAGGGCGACGACGAGGGCCGCGAATGGGTCGAGACCATCGAGGACGACGCCCCCATCTCCAGCGACGCCGCCGTGGAGGAGGAGGACAAGACCCGTACGGTGAGCTGGATCGCCAACGCGCTGACCGTCCTGACCGACCGCGAGCGGATGATCATCACCGAGCGCAAGCTCTCCGAGGAGCCGTCGACGCTGGAGGCGCTGGGCGGCCAGCTCGGCCTCTCCAAGGAACGCGTGCGTCAACTAGAGACCCAGGCCCTGAAGAAGATGCGCAGCGCGCTGGAGGCCCGCCTCGGCCCGGCGGCGCATCAGGTCATGCTGCACCAGTAGGACCGGGCCCAATCCGGCACCGCGACGACCCGTCCCGGCCTCCCCGCGAGGCCGGGATTTTCTTTTCGGTCGGCCATAGCGCGCGCCGCGCCGGACGATGACGGGTCCATGTGCATCGGTATCCGAACTGAGACACCACCTAGAATTTTCGTATCTGGCATCCCGCGCGAAGCCGCCCTATGACGGGGCGATGGTAGGATATGACGACATACGGGTGGCGCAAGACCGCCTCGCCGGCCACGCCCGGATCACGCCGCTGCTCGATGCGCCGCAGCTCGACGCCATCGCCGGTCGCCCGGTGTTCGTGAAGGCGGAATGCCTGCAGCGGACCGGATCGTTCAAGTTCCGCGGGGCATGGAACCGAATCGCGGCGTTGGTAGAAGCGGGCGAGGCGGGAGCGGTCGTCGCCTCCTCGTCGGGCAACCATGCGCAGGGCGTCGCGCTCGCCTGCCAAATCTATCGCATCCCCGCCACGATCCTCATGCCCTCCGACGCCCCCCGCGCAAAGGTGGACGCGACCCGGGGCTACGGGGCCGAGGTCGTGTTCTACGACCGGGAGACCGAGGACCGCGATGCCATCGCCGAGGCGCTCGCCGTCGACCGCAACGCCGTCTTCGTGCCCCCCTACGACGACCCGTTCGTCATCGCGGGGCAGGGCACCTGCGGCCTGGAGATCGCGGAGCAGGCCCGCGAACGCGGGGTCGAGGCGGGGACGATGCTCGTCTGCTGCGGCGGCGGCGGACTTTCCTCCGGCATCGCGCTGGCGCTGGAGCGGGATGTGCCGTCCCTGCGCGTGCGGCCCGTGGAGCCGGCGGGCTTCGACGACATGGCCGCCTCCCTCGCCGCCGGAGAGCGCCGCGCCATCGTCCCCGGCAGCACGTCGATACAGGACGCCATCCTCACCCCCTCGCCCGGACGGATCACCTTTCCCATCGCGCGTCGCCTGTTCGGCCCCGGTCTCGTCGTTCCGGACGAGGATGCCCTGCGGGCGATGGCGCTGGCGTGGCGCTGGCTCAAGATCGTCCTCGAACCCGGCGGCGCGACCGCCCTCGCGGCCGCCCTGTTCCAGGGCGAATCCCTGGCGGACGGTCCCGTCGTCGTCACGGCATCGGGGGGCAATGTCGACCCCGCCGTCTTCGCCCGGGCGTTGTCGCTGGATACCGCCTGAGCGCGCCTATCCGGCGAGGGCCAGTTCGGTGTCGCCTCCGACCGGCGTCGTCATCGTCTTCGCGAGCGGAAGCGTAACGAGGGCGTCGGTTCCCGCGTCGGGAGCGCTGGAGAGGGTGAAGGAGCCGCCGAGCAAGACGCAAAGCCGCTTCACGATCGACAGGCCCAGACCGATGCTCTGGCCCGTCGAGATATGCGCATCGGAGAATTTCGCGAAGGGCTGCGTCGCCCGCTTGAGATCGTCCTGGGACATCCCGATGCCCCGGTCGCTGACCGAGAGCCGCATGACGCGGCCGTCCACGGTGGCCGCGACGGTGACCGTCTGCCCCGCATCCGAATATTTCAGCGCGTTGGACAGCAGGTTGGCGAAAATCTGCCGGATGGCGCGGTAATCGCTGTCCAGACGCGGCAGATCGCGGGAGGCGACCACCTCGACGCGCTGGTCCCGCGCCTGGGTGACGGGCGCCATCTCCTTGACCACCCCGCGGACGACATCGTTGATATCAACGCGTTCGCGGTTCAGGTCGTACTCGTTGAACTCGATGCGCGACAGGTCGAGCAGATCGCTGACCATCGCGTTCAGGTGGCGACCCGAGGACAGGATGGTCGCGACGTATTCGTCGATCTTCTCGGGCGACATGCCGACCCCGAGCGTATCCCGCGTCGTCACCAGTTCGGCATATCCGACGATGCCGTTGAGCGGGGTGCGCAACTCGTGGCTCATGTTGGCGAGGAAGGTCGACTTGGCGGTGCTGGCCCGCTCCGCCCGGTCGAGCGCGGCCTTCATGGCCTTGGTCCGCCGGGCCACCCGATACTCCAGCTCGCGGTTCAGGTCGGCCAGGGCATCGCGCGCGACCGCAAGCTCCCCGCTCCGGCGGACCTCGCGTTCCTTCGCGAGGGACAGTTCCTCGTTCGACCTTTTCATGGCGAACACCGCCGCGACGAAGACCGCGACGAGCGGGATGCTGACCACCAGGGCGGTGACGATGGCCACGGGCAACAGGACCGGGGGCACGGGTTCCCCGGTGGATCGCCACGCCATCTGGGAGACCGCGACGGCGAAGACGACGGCGAGCGAAACGGTCCCGGCGCAGAGCTGGCCCGGGGTCGAACGGCCTGTCATCTTCCATGCGTCGATCATCGAGCTACCGCCGCCCTCTTCGGTATTCAGCGAGCCGTTCCTTACAGTGATCAGTTTTCGATGTAAAATCAACCTGCAATTGTTAAGTTTCATATTTGCGCGAACTGAAGGCATCACACGGCTCGGGAAAGACGCGACCGGCAAACGCATTGTACGCCGGGGTCGATCTTGGTAGAACGCGCCGAATTCAGAACCGAGAAGCCGAAAGAACCGCGCCATGGCCGCACCGAAAACGCTCTACGACAAGATCTGGGACGCCCATGTCGTCCACGAAGCCGAGGACGGCACCTGCCTTCTCTACATCGACGCCCATCTCGTGCACGAGGTGACCAGCCCGCAGGCCTTCGAGGGGCTGCGCATGACGGGGCGCAAGGTCCGCCACCCCGAGGCGACGCTCGCCACGCCCGATCACAACGTGCCCACCTCCGACCGCGCGAAGGGCATCGACGACGAGATGAGCCGCATTCAGGTCGAGGCGCTGCGCACGAATGCCGCGGAGTTCGGGATCGAGCTGTTCGACGTGATGGACCGGCGTCAGGGGATCGTCCACATCATCGGCCCGGAGCAGGGCCTGACCCAGCCGGGCATGACCATCGTCTGCGGCGACAGCCACACGGCCACCCACGGCGCGTTCGGCGCGCTGGCCCACGGCATCGGCACGTCGGAGGTCGAGCACGTGCTGGCGACCCAGACGCTGATCCAGAAGAAGTCGAAGAACATGAAGGTCGAGATCACCGGCACGCTGCCGGTCGGCGTCACGGCGAAGGACATCACGCTCACCGTCATCGGCCTGACCGGCACGGCGGGGGGCAACGGCCACGTCATCGAGTATTGCGGCGAGGCGATCGAGGCGCTGTCGATGGAAGGCCGGATGACCGTGTGCAACATGGCCATCGAGGGGGGCGCGCGCGCGGGTCTCATCGCGCCCGATCAGAAGACCTTCGACTACGTGAAGGGCCGCCCCAAGGCCCCGACCGGGGCCGACTGGGACGCGGCGGTCGCATACTGGAAGACGCTGAAATCCGACGAGGGCGCGCATTACGACAAGGTCGTGACCATCCGCGCCGAGGACATCGCCCCCGTCGTGACCTGGGGCACCTCGCCCGAGGACGTGATGCCGATCACCGCCGCCGTGCCCGCCCCGGACGATTTCGAGGGCGGCAAGGTCGATGCGGCCCGCCGCTCGCTCGACTACATGGGCCTGACCCCGGGCACGCGCTTCTCCGATATCGAGGTCGACACCATCTTCATCGGGTCCTGCACCAACGGCCGGATCGAGGACATGCGCGAGGTGGCGAAGATCATGGAGGGACGCCGCGTCAAGGACGGCCTGCGCGCCATGATCGTCCCCGGTTCGGGCCTGGTGAAGGCGCAGATGGAGGAGGAGGGCCTGTCGGCCAAGCTGGCCGAGGCGGGCTTCGACATCCGCGAGCCGGGCTGCTCCATGTGCCTCGGCATGAACCCCGACCAGCTCAAGCCCGGCGAGCGCTGCGCCTCCACCTCGAACCGTAACTTCGAGGGCCGCCAGGGTCGCGGCGGACGCACGCACCTTCTCTCCCCCGCCATGGCGGCGGCGGCGGCGGTGACGGGCCGGCTGACGGACGTGCGGGAGCTGTAGGTAACGCGACTGTTCCATAGTAGCATATCTCCCGTGAGTATCCGTCGGGGGATGTGCCAATGGAAAGCGCCGTCGAATTACTTTCGGATTCCGAGGCGGGGGACATCTTCCTCTGGCTCGGGGGCCTGCTGCTGCTTCTGGGCTTCGTCGGCAAGCTCGGCGCGATCATCGAGATGCCGCCCAGGCGGCGGAACCTCGCCAAGATCGCCGGCGTCGTCATGCTCGCCCTCGGCGTCCTTCTCGAACGGGACATGCTGCCTTCCCCGGGCCGGATCGTCACGGCCGAATCGGGCGTGACGGCGGCGGAGCCGGTGCCCGCCACCGTCCGGGAGGTCGTGACGACCGCTCCGGAAGGCGACGATGCCGCCGATGCGCGGGTGCCCTGGGCCGTCATCCTCGGCAGTCACACGACGCGCGACGATGCACGGTCACAGCTCGACGGGTTGCTCGGTTCCCTGGATCGCGATGCCGGACTGGACGAGGCGTCGTTCAGGATTATCGACACCGGCGAGTATTTGAATCTGACGAACGGATACTGGTCCGTGATCCTTGTCGCCGGGTCCGAGGCCGAGGCGCGCGACCGGCTCGACCGGGTCAGGGGGACGGTGCGCGAGGCCTACGTCAAGCGCACGGGCGGCTGAGGTCCGGTCATTGCCCTTCCCCCACGAAGCCCAGCGCGAATTCCGCGCGGCGGTTGGGGGAGGTGGGGCCGTTTCTGGCGCTGATGAGCTTCTCCGAACCCGTGCGCCCCAGAAGGACGAGGCGTTCCGGCGCGATCCCGCGGGCGATGAGACCGGCCCCGATGGCGTTGGCGCGGGCGCGGGCCAGGGCGCGGTTGTCGCGGTCGGACCCGATGAGGTCGCTGTAGCCGACGATGCGCAGGGGCCGTCCCGGCGCGCGGTTCAGGAGGGCGGCGAGGACATCGAGATCGGCGGCGACGCGTTCGGGTGCGCGATAGGCCGTTCCCTCCGAGAAGAATACGGCATGAGAGGCGATCCAGTGTTCGAGCTGGCGTTGAGCTGCCCAGAGCGCGTCGGCCTTGGCCTGAGCCTGTGCCGCCGCCGCGCGGGCCTCGCCCAGGGAGGCATCCATCGCCGTCGCGCGGTCCTGCAGGGCGAGAAGGTCGGCCTCGATAACGTCGATCCGCGGCGCGCTCCGGTCGGGATCGCTCGCCACCAGATCGAATTTCAGGACATAGGGGGCCGCCAGCGCCGCCGCCTGGTCGCGGATCGCGGCGCGGTCCCCGTCCGACAGGGCGACGCCGAGGACGGCGATGGTGCCCGTCGCGCGCAGGGGCGTGACCGACAGCATCAGCGCATCGTCCGGAAAGCTTTCCGTGACATGCGCCTCGATGGCCGCCGCGCGGGCGTGGATGCGGTGCGAATCGTACGCGCGCCATCCCGCGAAGCCGACGAGGAGGAGCAGGAGGACGCCGGCGAGCAGCATGCTCGCGCTGACGCGGCGGGACGTCTTGTGCTGGGCCTGCCTTTCCTCCTGCGCGATTCGGGCCGCGAAGAGATGCATCGCATCCTGATCTATGGCCACGTCGTGCAGGTCGCCCGTCAGGTCGGAGGCGAAGGTGAGCAGGTCGAAGCAGGCCGCGTTCAACGACCCGCGCCGCTGATCCGACAAGGCACCGCTGACCTCGATGATCACGATATGCGCATCGCTCGCCTGCACCACGAGATGCCGGTCGCGAATCGCGATGCTGCGCAGGCCATGGTCGCCCGTGTCGAGGATGCCGCTGGAGAAGGCGAGGACCGACCGGAGCACCTCCTCGGCCATGGCGTTCGACAGAGTCGGATCGCCGTCGTCGGGCCAGCTGAAGACGAGTTTCTCGCCCTCGCGCTCGAAGAGATAGACCCGTTCCACCTCCGTCTTGCGCAGTTCGGACAGCAACAGGTCCGTCACCGACCGATTCGACAGCCGCGCGCGCAGCGCCAGCTTCAGGCCGTCGAAGGAAAGCAGTTTTTCCACCCGGTCATTGATCGAGCTGGACAGCTTGCCGATGGCCTCGGCCACCGCCCCGGTGACCAATGTGCCGACCATGGGCACCAGCGCCGCGACCATCGCCGGGCGCTCGGTCTTGAGTTGGTGACGGATGCCCTCGCCGATGGTGGGGTTGAGCACGTCCTCGATCTTGTCCCCGTCGGTCAGCGACGCCTGCCGGAGCGCCTCGCCCAGCACTTCGGCCACCTCGTCGCGCCGCCGGTCCAGATCGGGGGACATTCCCTCGATTCGCTGGACGCGCGCGCGCAGGGATTCGATATCCGCCCGCTCGTCCCCGATCAGAAGCGCGCGGACGGCGGCGAACGTCTCGGCGTCCGCCTCCTCGTCCAGGCGTTCGGTCCGGCTCTGCGCATTGCGCAGGGTCTTGCCGGCGAGGGGACGGTGGGCGGCTTCAGGCATCGTAGGACATGGCCTTGATCGCCTCGCCCAAGTCGGAGACGAGCTTGCGCCGCTTCGCCGTCTGGGCGCGGTCGATGGCGCGGATCTCCTGGCGCAGGGCCTCGATCTTCTTGTCGAGCGCGTCCGAAAGCTGCGCGATCTGCTCGGCGGTGCTCTTGGCGTGTTCCGCGTGCCGGTCGTCGGCGTGGTTCAGCCGGTCGACGATCTCGCGCTGGGCATCGCCGAACAGGAGATTCTGCACGTCCATCAGGCGCTGGGCGAGGTCGGCGGGCGGCTTGTCCTCGGAACGCTTTTCCTCAAGCGGGATCACTCTTTTCTCGGACGGCATGACGGTCATCGGATAACGCTCCGTTAGGGGGGATGAAGGATAACGACAGACTGATGGTCAATGAGTGACAGGGATTGGTTGTGCTCTTGTGAAGGAATGTGGTTGCCGGATGCTTAAAGGATTTGGATCGGTTTGAAGATGAACGCCCTCGATCTGTCGCCCGGAGCGAGCGACCGCCGGATGGATGCCGCGCGGAGACTCTTCGGCCCGTCCCTTCCCGCGCGCCAGGCCGGCGCCCTGGAGAGCTGGCTCGCGGTGGCGGAGCGCGGCCCGGTACGCCGCAGCGACTTCCACCCCTCCTTCTTCGGGCGGACGCTTCAGTTCGTGGCGCTGCTGGAGGTGCTGGAGGAGGGGGACGACTACCGTCACGCCATCGAGGGGCGCGAGGTGATGCGCTGGTTCGGAAAGGTCGGGGCCGAACGGTTCAGCTCGCTCTACGCGCCGGATCACCTCGCGCGCCTGCGATCCTTCTACCGCACCGTGCAGATGACGGGGCGGCCGAACCGGAAGACCTTCATGGTCCTGTCTATGGACGAGGAGGAGATCACCTTCTCGCAGCTCGTCCTGCCCGCGATGGACGAGACGGGGCGGGTGCGGTTCCTCGCCGTGGTCTGCGATTTCCCCGACCCCTTCCGCCGCATCCCCAGCGCGCCCCTGCGGATCTACGCGCCGTGGTGGCTGCTGCGCAAGGGAACGGCGAAGGACACGATCCTCGGCGACTACAACTGGCGCTAGCGCCTAGCGGTCCCGGTCCACGACATAGGCGACCAGGTCGCGCAGGTCGTCGCGCAGGGACGAGGGATCGAAGACGTCGAGCGCCGCTTTCGCCCGCGCGCCATAGGCCCGCGCCTGCTCCCGGGTCCGCTCGACCGCGCCGTCCCGGCGCATCAGGTCGACGGCCCGCTCCAAGTCGCCGTCCTCCTGATCGTTCTTCTCGATGACCCGGCGCCAGAAGGCGCGTTCCGCGTCGTCCCGGGCGCTCGCGAAGGCGTTGAGGACCGGCGCGGTGACCTTGCCCTCGCGGAAATCGTCGCCCGCATCCTTGCCGGTCGCGCCCGCCTCGCCCGCATAGTCGAGCGCATCGTCGGCGAGCTGGAAGGCGATACCGAGACAGTCGCCGTAGACGCGTAGACCCTCGATCCGCGCGGGCGAGGCCCCGGCCAGCGCCCCGCCCACCTCGGTCGCGGCGGCAAAGAGGGCGGCGGTCTTGGCGCGGATGACGGCGAGGTGGTCGCCCTCGGTCGTGGCGAGGTTGTTGGCGGTGGCGAGCTGCATCACCTCGCCCTCGGCGATGATGGCCGAGGCGGCGGACAGGATGCGCAGCACCTCGACCGAGCCGGTCTCGACCATGAGCTGGAACGCGCGGCTGAAGAGGAAGTCCCCCACGAGGATCGTCGGCTTGTTGCCCCAGAGCCGGTTCGCCGCCGGGCGGCCCCGGCGCGTCGCGCTGCCGTCCACCACGTCGTCGTGCAGGAGGGTCGCGGTATGGATGAACTCGACCGCCGCGGCGAGGCGCACGGCATCGTAGCCCTCGTACCCGCAGAGCCGCGCGCTGGCGAGCGTCAGTACGGGACGCACCCGCTTGCCCCCAGCGGCGATGAGATGGGCGGCGACCTTCGGGATGAGATCGGTCGAGGAATTGAGCTGTTCGGTAAGGATGGCGTCGACGGCGGCCATGTCGTCCCGCACCACATCCATGATGCGGTCGAGCGGCTTGCCGTGGGGCCTGGCCAGGGTCATCGCGTCCATATCTTCCCCCTGCTGTCGCACACCCTTTGACAAGTCCGCTCCGGCGGCCGAAGGTGCGTTCCCGAACATAGCGCCCGGGGCGATCATGCACGAACTCATCAAGACGACCGACCCCACGACCGTCAGCGCCGCTACGGCCTATCTCAAGGCCGAAGGTATAGAGGCGTTCGTTTTCGACGTCCACATGAGCGTGCTCGAAGGCAGCATCGGTATCTTTCCCCGGCGGATCATGGTGGCCGACGACGATGCCGCCCGGGCGCGGGAGATCATGCGCCTCGTCGAGATCGACACCGTCGAGGAACGGTGACGCGAATCGCGCCGTTCGAGCCGCAAGAGCTTGATCGCCATGGATTTCTGGACGGGCGGCTTTCCGTCGGGCAGCCGCGCGGGGGCTATCGGTCGGGCACCGACACGGTGCTGCTCGCCGCCGCCTGCCCGGCGAGGGCGGGGCAGCGGGTGCTCGATCTCGGCTGCGGCGCGGGGGTCGCGTCATTCTGTCTCGCCGCGCGGGTCCAGGGGCTGACGCTGCACGGGCTGGAGCTGCAGCCCGCCTATGCCGATCTGGCCCGGCGCAACGCGGCGGCGCTCGGGGCGGCGCTGACGGTGCACGAGGGCGACGTGGCCGACCCGCCCCCCGCGCTGCGTGCCGTGCAGGTCGATCACGTCATCGCCAACCCGCCCTATCATGCCGCGCAGGCCAGCAGCGCCACGCGCGATGCCGGCAAGGACCGCGCTTTTCGCGCCGCCGGGCCGGTATCCGTCTGGATCGAAGCCGGGCTGAAGCGGCTTGTGCCGGGGGGGTGGTTGACCGTCGTCTACCCGACCGCGCATCTGCCGGCCATGCTCGCCGCCCTGGAGGAGCGGGCGGGGTCGGTCGCCGTCCTGCCCCTGGCCGCGCGGGCGGGGCGACCGGCGGACCGGGTGATCCTGCGCGCGCGAAAGGGTGCCAAGGCCCCCCTGACCCTGCACCCGCCCTTCGTGCTGCACGATGGCGACCGGCACGAGCGCGATGGCGCGCCGCTGTCCGGCGCGGCGGAACGGGTGCTGCGCGGGGGCGAGGCGCTGGAGTTCGGGTGCGAATGAGACCGTCCCGCGCGCCGGGCCGTGGCCCCCTCCGGCGAGGAGACCACGACCCGACGACCGGGGGGAGGGGAGTGGTACGCGCGCGGCGCTACAGGTAGCGGTCGACGCTTTCCTGCGGCTCCGACGCGGTATCCGCTGCATCCGCCTTGGCGGAGAAGGCATCCTCCGCCGCGTCGGCGCCGTCCGCCTTCTCCGGAGCCTTGCTTTCGAACAGGCCGGCGATGCGGCTGTCCGCCGGCTGCTCGGCGAGCGCGGTCACGACCGCCAGGGCCTTGCGCATGGAATCGAGTTTCTCGCTGGAGGCGGGAGCGGGGGCGGCCTCTGAGTCGAGCCGTTGCGCGCCTTTCTCCTCCACCTGAACGCGGATCGCCGATTCCGGAGCCAGGCGGGACTGCGGCGGGGAGGCGGGTGATGCCTTGGCTTCCGAGGAGGATGCGGCGGGGGCCGGTGCCTTCTCCTCGGCCGACCGTGCCGATTGCGGCGGAGCGGTGGTGGTCTTTTCCGGGGTCTTCTCCGCGGTCCGGGCGGGGAGGGTGTCCTGCGTGGTGTTCTTGTTCTGCGTCTGGGAAGCGCCGAGTGGCGTTCCGGAGCCGATAAGCCCGATCATGATATTCTCTCTCTTCTTGTTTGATGAGAGTATGACTTGGCGTGATTTATCTCGAATAAAGTCATGAGTATGTTTTATAATTCGCGATATGCAATTATATCATGCTGTATTCGATGTTTACTCTTATCACTATTTTACCGCACTGCCGCATGCGCCTGCCAGAACGCGACCGCGCGGTCGTAGGCGGCGCGGTCGATGGGCACGCCCGATCCGCCCTCCGCCGGGCCGAGGGCGTTGCGCAGCTGCGTGATGGGCGGCATGGGCGGCTCGCTTGGTTCCAGCGTGCCGAGGATGCTGACGATGCCCCAGTCGCAGTCCGGCACGTCGTCGGGAAAGTCCGCCGCCTCGCGCAGCAATTGCGCGTGGCTGTAGAGGATCACGTCGAGCCATGCCGCGCGCGGTGCCTCCACCCCCTCGAACCACCGCCCCAGCACCGCCAACTCGCCTTCCCGCCGCGCCTCGTAGCCGGATACGAGACGCGCGCGGTTCGCCTCGGTGACCGGCGCGAAGCCGCAGCGGGTGGGCGTGTCGTTGGGCACGAAAAGGTGCTTGCAGAAGGGCGCATAGCCGTCCACCAGCCCGGCCCCGTCGGCCATCGCCGCATTGCACCGCGCGACCAGCGTCTCCGGCGTGATCCCCTCGATCCGCGTCCCGCTCGTCCCCGGCTCCCAGTTGCGGCGGGCGAAGGGGGTGAGGGCGATGGTCGCGGTCATGGCGGAATCCTCTGGCCAGTGGGGGCGAAGCGCTGTTTCATGCCTCCGTACCCCACCTGCCCCCGAGGATGCCATGCCCGTCGTCAACTCCATCGCCGATGCCGCCGATACGCTGCGGGAATGGAGGCACGACTTCCACCGTCATCCGGAGCTGGGATACGCGGAGCACCGCACGGCGCGGGCGGTCGCGGATCGCCTGCGGGAGATGGGCTTCGACGCGGTGGAGACCGGCATCGGCGGCACGGGGGTCGTCGGCGTGCTGCACGGGAGGACGGGACCGGGCGACGAGGCCCGCTCGATCATGCTGCGCGCGGACATGGACGCCCTGCCCATCGAGGAGGCGACCGGCGCGGCCCATGCCTCGCAAACGCCCGGCACCATGCACGCCTGCGGCCATGACGGGCACATGACCATGCTGCTCGGCGGGGCGCAGCACCTCGCCCGGACGCGCGCTTTCGAGGGCACGGTGTATGTCTGCTTCCAGCCCGCCGAGGAGGGCGGCGCGGGGGCCAGGGCGATGATCGAGGACGGCCTGTTCGACCGCTTCCCCTGCCGCGCCGTCTACGGGATGCACAACTGGCCGGGGCAGCCGGTGGGCAGCTTCCACTGCCGGGCCGGGCCGCTGATGGCCGCCTCCGACGAGTTCACGATCCGGCTCACCGGCCGGGGCGGCCATGCGGCCAAGCCGCACGAATGCATCGACCCCGTCCCCTGCGGCGCGGCCATCGTGCAGGCGCTCCAGACCGTCGTCGCCCGCCGGGTCGACCCGCTGGCATCGGCGGTGGTGACGGTGACGACCTTCCAGGCGGGGGATGCCTTCAACGTCATTCCCGATACCGCGACGCTCGGCGGCACCGTGCGCACCTTCGATTCCGCGCTCCATACGGAGATATACGGGCATATCGAGCGCATCGTCCGCGAGGTCGCGCGCGCCCACGGGGTCGAGGCGGAGGTGACGCGCTCGAAGACCTTCTACCCCGAGACCGTCAACGATGCGGGCGAGACCGCCTTCTGCCTCGACGTGGCGCGCGCCGTGGCGGGGGATGGCGCGGTGCATGACGGCGTGCCCCCGACCATGGGCAGCGAGGATTTCTCGTATTACGCGCTGGAGAAGCCCGCCTGCTTCATGCTGATCGGCAACGGCGAGTCGGCGGGCCTGCACCACCCGCGCTACGATTTCGACGATGCGGGCACGGTCTGGGGCGCGAGCTACTGGTCCGCGCTGGCGGAGCGGGCGTTACCCGTCCGCTGACCCCTTCGCCAGCGCGTCGAAGGCCATCAGCGTTTCCAGCACGCCGCGCATCCCGTCGAGCGGGATCATGTTCGGGCCGTCGGACGGGGCGGTGTCCGGGTCCTGATGCGTCTCGATGAACACCGCCGCGATGCCGAGCGACACCGCGCAGCGGGCGAGCAGCGGGGCCATCGTCCGGTCACCCCCCGAGGCGCCGCCGAGGCCCCCGGGCTGCTGCACCGAATGGGTGGCGTCGAACACGACCGGGCAGGCGCATTGCGCCTTCATCGTCGGGATCGAGCGCATGTCCGCGACGAGGGTGTTGTAGCCGAAGCTGACCCCCCGCTCGGTCGCCCAGACATTCGGATTGCCCGCCTCGCGCACCTTGGCGACCACGTTGCGCATGTCCCACGGGGCGAGGAACTGCCCCTTCTTCACGTTCACCGCCCGCCCCGTCCTCGCCGCCGCGATCAGCAGGTCCGTCTGGCGGCACAGGAAGGCGGGAATCTGCAGCACGTCGCAGACCTCGGCCACCGGCGCGCAATGGCCGACCTCGTGCACGTCGGTCACGCAGGGCAGGCCGAGGGTCTCCCGGATCTCCGCGAAGACCGGCAAGGCCCCCTCCAGCCCGATGCCGCGCTTGCCCGACAGCGACGTCCGGTTCGCCTTGTCATAGCTCGCCTTGAAGATCAGCGGCAGGCCGAGACCCTCGCAGATATCCTTGAGACCAGACGCCATCATCAGCGCATGATCCCGGTCCTCCATCTGGCACGGCCCGGCGATGAGGGTCAGGGGGGCGTCGTTGGCGATGGGGGGCAGCATGGCGGGTTCTCCGGTTTCTCCCGCGGGCTTATCCCACCCTCACGACGGCGTAAACCGCAGCGACAGGCACGACATGCCCCCGTCGATCAGCGCGGCCTGGGCGTTGGGCAGTTCCGCCAGCGCGTACCCTGCCTCGCGCAGCCGGTCCGCCGTGCGCGGAAAGCCCGCCGGGAAGAGCACCACGTCGTTGACGCGCACGCAGTTCGCGCACGGCTCCTCCCCCGGCACCACTTCGATCAAGCGGTAGCCGTCGAAGCAGCCCGTCGCGGCGAGGCGGGCGGTGGCGAGGATCGTCTCCCCGTCGAGCAGCCCGCAATCGGTCTTGAAATGCAGCACCTCGGGCGGCGTCTCCAGCACGCGCACCGAATGCCCCCACGGCTCCACGATGGCGCGCAGGGCCGCGACGCCCGCCGCATCGGTGCGCGCCGAGAGGCCCACGAGGATTTCCCGGTCGGTCACGAGGATGTCGCCCCCCTCGACATGGCCTTCCCCGACCGCTTCGACTCGCGTGTACAGATCGCGCAGGGTCGGGACCATCGCCGCCGCCTCGCCGAGTCGCGACGGCGCACCGGGGCGCATCGCGACCGCCCCCTGCGGCAGGCACAGCGCCGCATCCTCGACGAAGACGGAATCGGGAAAATCCTCCAGCGCGGGCAGGACGACCACCGTCGCCCCCGCCTCCCGCAGCGCCGCGACGTAGGAGGCATGGTCGGCCGCGAGCCGGTCGGCGTCGGGCGAGCCGGCATCGACGGCGCGCAGGCCGTCCGTCACGCTCCGCGCCGGGGCGCGCACGATGGCGTGGGTGAAGCGGGTGGCGGCGCTCATGTCATTCGTTCGCCAGCATCCCGCGCGCGAGCTGGAGCAGGGTATCGGCATAGACGAAGTTGCCCTGGGTGCACAGGTGCTCGGCGATGCGGATCAGATCGTCGGCCTCGGCCAGCGTCTTGGCCACGACCGCCGCATCCTCGCGCCCGCTCTTCACGTCCTCGATGGCTTGCATGCAGGTCTTCTTGTCGCGCACGGTCTGCGCCATCGCGGGCGCGGCGAACAGGAACAGGGCGAGGGCGGCGAGGACGGTCTTCTTCATCGGTAGCGCTCCAGCGGAATCGGTATCGGGCGCTCCCACGCTAGGACAGTTTTTCGGCATCGGATAGCCTTCATGCGTGTTCGTGCATTTCCCCCTTGACCCGCCGCCGCTCCCCCGATACGCAACTTCCGCAAAGCAGATCGGGATACGGCATGACGATTCTTGTAGTAGGGTGGCGCATCGAGGCCCGGACGGCATAGCCGCTCCGCAGCACGATGCGCGTCCATCAGGTCCCGAAGGGGCCTTTTTTTATGCCCGATCCGCCCCCGCGCGAGCCACGACGAAGCACAAGGAAGAAACCGATGCCCACCTCCTCGAAAGCCAGCACCATGACCGGCGCAGAGATCGTCATCAAGGCCCTGATCGACCAGGGCGTCGAGGTGGTATTCGGCTATCCGGGCGGCGCGGTGCTTCCCATCTACGACGAGCTGTTCAAGCAGCACCAGATCGAGCACGTCCTCGTCCGCCACGAGCAGGGCGCGGCCCATGCCGCCGAGGGCTACGCGCGCTCGACCGGCAAGCCCGGCGTCGTCCTCGTCACTTCCGGCCCCGGCGCGACCAACGCGGTCACCGGTTTGCAGGACGCGCTGATGGATTCGATCCCGCTGGTCTGCCTGACCGGGCAGGTGCCGACCTTCATGATCGGCAACGACGCCTTCCAGGAGGCCGACACCATCGGCATCACGCGCCCCTGCACCAAGCACAACTGGCTGGTCAAGGACACGGACGAGTTGGCCGAGACGATGCACGAGGCGTTCTACGTCGCGACCAACGGCCGCCCCGGCCCGGTCCTGATCGACATCCCCAAGGATGTGCAGTTCGCGACCGGCCAGTATGTCGGCCCGCGCAACGTCAAGCCCAACGCCTATCAGCCCAAGGTCAAGGGCGACCAGGCCGCGATCCAGGCGGCCGTCGAGCTGATCGAGGGGGCCAAGCGTCCGCTGTTCTACACCGGCGGCGGCGTCATCAACTCCGGTCCCCACGCCTCGCAGCTGCTGACGGACCTCGTCGAGGCGACAGGCTTCCCGATCACCTCGACGCTGATGGGCCTGGGGTCGTATCCGGCCTCGGGCGACAAGTGGCTCGGGATGCTGGGGATGCACGGCTCCTACGAGGCGAACTGGGCGATGCACGACTGCGACGTGATGATCTGCGTCGGCGCGCGCTTCGACGACCGCATCACCGGGCGGCTCGACGCCTTCGCGCCGAAATCCAAGAAGATCCACATCGACATCGACCCCTCCTCCATCAACAAGAACGTCCGCGCCGACGTGCCCATCGTCGGCGACGTCGCGCACGTGCTGGAGGACATGACCCGCATCTTCCGCTCCCGCGGGGCCAAGACCAACAAGGCAGGGGTCGCGAAATGGTGGGAGAAGATCGAGGAATGGCGGGCCGTCGACTGCTTCGCCTATGACAATTCCGACGAGCTGATCAAGCCCCAGTATGCCGTCCAGCGCCTCGCCGAGGCGATGAAGAGGCACGGCGACTACTACGTCACCACCGAGGTCGGCCAGCATCAGATGTGGGCCGCGCAGTACATCCCCTTCGACGCCCCGAACCGCTGGATGACCTCGGGCGGCCTCGGGACGATGGGCTACGGCGTCCCGGCGGCGGTCGGCGTGCAGATGGCCCATCGCGACAGCCTCGTCGTGGACGTGGCGGGCGAGGCGAGCTTCCTGATGACCATGCAGGAGATGAGCACCGCCGTGCAGTACCGCCTGCCCATCAAGATCTTCATCCTCAACAACGAGCGCCTCGGCATGGTCCGCCAGTGGCAGCAGCTCCTGCACGGCGAGCGCTATTCGAGCAGCTATTCCGAGGCCCTGCCCGATTTCGTGAAGATGGCCGAGGCGTTCGGCTGCGGCGGGATGCGCTGCGAGAAGCCGGGCGAGCTGGACGACGCCATCGCGGAGATGATCGCCTATGACGGGCCGGTGATCTTCGACTGCCTAGTCGAGAAGCACGAGAACTGCTTCCCGATGATCCCCTCGGGCAAGGCGCATAACGAGATGCTCCTCGGCAGCCGCTCGGGCGCGGACGACATCGCCCAGGCCATCGAGAGCAGCGGCGCGGTGCTGGTGTGATGCTTCGATCATGGTTTACGTCACCACCGGGCTTGACCCGGTGGTCCAGGGGGGAAGGAACCGCACCTGTGGCTCTGGATTGCCCGGTCAGGCCGGGCAATGACGGTGTGAGTTTGACGGTTGCCGCCCTGACGGCAATGGCAGTTTCGACCGCTCCGCCCCCCGCCGCCGCTCAGGAATCCGCCGACCCAGCCACCCTCGTCCTCGTCCGCCCCGGCGACGCCGGCCCCGCGACCGATCTCATCGGCTTCGAGGCCCTCGTTGGCGGCGAGACGATTCCCGTCGCCAGCGATTTCGGCTTCCTTCAGGAGGCCGGCGATGGCTACGCCATCCGCGCCGTGCGCACCCGCACCGGCCCCGAAGGCTTCGAGGCGCTGCCCTGCGAGGGCGGCCTCGCGCCGTCCGAACTGACCGCCGCCTTCGAGGGGGCCTATGCCTGCGAGGGCGAGATCCCGGTGCCGATCTCGTACCAGCCCGAGACGGGCCTCCTCCTCCCCAATCTCCTCGACCCGAACGGCGTGTGGGAGGGGGAACAGTTCTTCGTCTCCGGCCTCATGTCCATCAAGATCGACGCGGCCACGCCCGTCTCCCTGCCGGCCGAGGCCCTGACCCCTCTCTCCACGACCGTCCCCGAGACGCTGGACGGCCTCGCGGGCCGGGTCGCGCCCGCGCCGGTGCAGGCGTCGGGGGCCTGCGGCGAGGACGTGGCCGTGTTCTTCCCCCTGGCCGGGCTGCCCGCCTGCGCCGATGCCGCCCTCTTCGGGCCGAGTGAGTGATGAATAGATACTTTGTATATGCAGCGTTATCTATAGGTTTGACGATTGTATGTTCTTATGAAGTGCGCGCGCAAAAAACAGATGATGACGAGAGTATAAACATTGCATTCTGCAATTACGGAGGATCATCGCTTCCTTACTGGTTTGAAATAAGAAATGTATTTAAAGAATGGGAAAAAACGATGTTGGTTTTTGGCTATGCCGATAACGAGGATGCATGTGTCGATATGTTGCAAGGGCACGAAACAATCGCGCCTGCTCGACCCGCAAGGTGTATGAAAATAGAATGTAAACAAAAAGCTGTTCCAGCGGAGTAACCGACTATGGACTTGAAACGCGGCTCCTCCAGCCACAGCGCCTATCACCTGCGCCCCTCGC
>JAHDDY010000002.1:22567-47319 GCA_020629115.1 Paracoccaceae bacterium
ATGGACTTGAAACGCGGCTCCTCCAGCCACAGCGCCTATCACCTGCGCCCCTCGCTCAAGGAAGGCGAGGAGCGGCGCACGCTGTCGGTCCTCGTGGACAACGAGGCGGGCGTCCTGGCGCGGGTCATCGGCCTGTTCTCGGGCCGGGGCTACAATATCGAGAGCCTGACGGTGGCCGAGACCGACCATACCGGCAAGCGCTCGCGCATCACCGTCGTCACCACCGGCACGCCCATGGTGCTGGAGCAGATCAAGGCGCAGCTCGACCGCATCGTCCCGGTCCACCGCGTCCGCGACCTGACGAGCGAGGGACCGAGCGTCGAGCGGGAACTGGCGCTGGTCAAGGTCGCCAATACCGGCGATTTCCGGGTCGAATCGCTCCGCGTGAAGGATGCCTTCCGCGCGCATGTGGTCGATGCGTCGCTGGAGAGCTTCGTCTTCGAGGTGACGGGCAGCCCCGAGAAGATCGACGCCTTCGTCGACCTCATGCGCCCCCTCGGTCTCGTCGACGTCGTACGCACCGGCGTCGCCGCCATCAGCCGGGGACCGGAGGGGATGTAGCGGGGTAACCGCTCGAACGTATAGGTCCCTCCATTCCCGGCGAAGACCGGGAACCTCGATGGAGCAGAGGACATGCTTCTCGATCACGGCCCGCTCGGCGAGGCCCCCGGTCTCCGTGGCACGCGCAATGCCGGGGGGCGGGGAACAAGCTTGCTCTGCCCCAGACCCTGTCGATGCGGGGGGCGGGCTATCGCTCCCGTATCGCCAGCAGGTCGATATGGCCGGTGACGCACCCGTCCGCCCGCCGCCGCGCCGCCAGCCAGCCCTGCGTCGTGTCCGCCCCGCACCCGGCCTCGACCGCCGCTTCCGCGATGCCCTCTGCCAGTCGATCCATCAGCGCCCCGTCCCGTCCGCGCTCCAGCCGCCACGGCGAGGGGGCGAGCTGAACGGCGTACCCTTCCGCCTCCAGCGCCTTCGCGAGCATCGCCGCTCCGCGCGCTCCGGCGGCGGGGCCGAAGCCCTTGTCCCGGCGCTGATGCGCGCCGAAGGCCCGCGCGACCGCCTCGTCGGCGGGGTGATCCGGCATCCACCGTTCTGTCCCGTCGTAGCTGAGCGCGGCATAGACGATCCGCCCCCGCGCGCCCCGTGCGAACCGCGCGATCCAGTCCTCCGATACCAGATCGAACAGGGCCGAGGCCGTGATGGCGTCCGCGTCATGGGCGAGGATGGCGTCGAGATCGGCGGCCAGGTCCGCCTCCACGACCCGCGCCCCCGGCACCGCGCGCGCTGCGACGGCGAGAAGGGCGGGATCGTTGTCCACCAGCGTCCACCGCGCCTGCGCCGCACTCAGCGCCCGCGCCGTCGATCCGGTGCCCGACCCGAGGTCGAGGAGGCGCGGCCCGTCCGGCAAGGCATCCAGAAAGGCGCGCTTCAGCCCCGCATCGCGCGCCCGGTCGTCGGCATCCACGCGCAGGGCCAGCCAGTCGGCGGAGAAGCCGCTCATGGCGCAGCCTCCACCGCCGCCGCCACCCGCCGTGCCGTCTCGCCCCATCCCGGCAGGGCGCGCGCGAAGGACAGGCTTTCCTCCCCCATCCGCCGCCGCAGGGCCGCATCGCCGAGCAGGTCGCGCAGCGCCCCGGCCAGCGCCGCCTCGTCCCCCGGCGGAACGAGCCGCGCGACCGGCGCGGTCTCCGGCAGGGCACCGGCACGGGTGACGAGGAGCGGCAATCCCCGCGCCATCGCCTCCGTCACCGCCATGCCGTATCCCTCGTGCAGCGAGGGCGCGACGAACAGGTCGGCCCCGCGATAGGCTGCATCGAGCGCCGCCGCCGAGGACGCGCCGTGCAGTGCGATGCGCTCCGCCAGCCCCGCGCCGTCGATCGCGGCCCGCACCCGGGCGGCCTCCGCTCCGTCCCGATCCATCGCGCCGTATATCGCGCAGGACCAGGGCAGGTCGGCGCAGGCCGAGAGCGCCGCGACCAGATGGTGATACCCCTTGCGCGGCGTTACCGACCCGACGGCCAGTAGCAGGGGCGGTTCGCCGGTCAGCGGGGCCGGGTCGGCTCGGTCGAGACCGGGTATCGCCACCGTGATCCGCGCCGCCGCCACCCCGAACCGCGCCGTCAGGTCGCGCGCCGTCAGCGGGCTGGTGACGATGACATGCCGCGCATGGGCCAGCGCCGTCCGCTCCGTCTCGAAGGCCCGCGCCGCCGCATCCTCCGCCAACCCCGTCTCGTCGCAGAGCGGATGATGCAGCAGCACGCTCGCACCCGCCGCGCGCGCCAGTGCCTCGGGAAAGGCGCCATAGGCCAGCCCGTCGATCAGCAGGGGCCGGGGCGCCGCGCGCAGGAGGGCCGCCGTCTCGTCCAGCGCCGCCGCATCGGGGTCCGGAAAGCTGCCCGGCAACGGCACGACGCGATGCGCGACGCCCCGTTCCCGCCATGCCGCCATCACCCGGCGGGCGTAGACGTACCCGCCCGTCGGCGCATCGAGATCGCCCGGAATCGCGAAGCCGATCATGCGGACGCGACCGCCCCCTCGAACCAGGCCCGCGCGACGTGGCTCTCGCCCAGCGTGACGCGGATGCGCTCGATCCCGTCGCCGCCCGGCCCCAATGCGCCCGACCGCGCGGCCTCGGCCATCGCGTCGAAGATGTGCTTCGCGACAACCTCGGTCGTCGAGTTGCGCCCCGCGAAGGCCGGGTGCTCGTCGAGATTGGCGTAGTTGAGCGGTCCCAGCGTCGCCTTGAGTGCCTCGTGCGCGCGGCCGATATCCATCACGATCCCGTCCTCGGTCAGGTCGGGGCGGAAGAAGGCGACATCGACGACGAAGGTCGCCCCGTGCAGCGCCTGCGCCGGGCCGAAGACCGCGCCGCGAAAGCTGTGCGCGATCATGATGTGGTCGCGGACCTCGATGGCGTACATTGACGCTCCTCCCCCTCAGAAATGCCAGCGCCAGCGACGTTCGTCGCTCGACCGGCGGTTGGCCTCGTTGAACATGTCGACGATCAGCCGCGCGGAGACCCGGCCCAGCGCCTCCGGCTCGGCATAGGCGTCCTGCGGGATCGAGAAAGTGCCTAGGCCGATGCGCTCGCCGTCGCGGAAGAAGGCGAGAGTCGATTTCGCCAGCCGCGCGCCGCCCTCGATGCGCAGGGTCGCGTAGCTCGACAGCCTCCCCAGCCCCGCGACCGCCTCGAAATCCGCCGCGCCGCCGTGCGAGTTCGGAAAGCGCAGCCCCTGCGCGACGGCCGCCGGGGTCAGCCCGATCTCCTCCGCCCCGTCGATGACGATGGGATATTCCGCGACGCCGCCCGCCAGGTAGATCAGCTCGTTCTCCGCGATCAGCGATTGGGAGATGCTGGCGGTGCCGCATCCCGCGAGGGCGAGAACGAGGCAGAGGGGGGCGAGCGGTCTGAACATGCTGGGCGGTCATCCGGCGGGAAGCGTTCCCGCCGACATAGCCCGCGCGCGCCGCTTTGCCCGCCCGACGCGATCACGGTTTCGCAAGGCTGGGAGACCGATGGTAGCGGGCGGCTTTACGGCGCGGGAGCGGACGTGTCAGGCTGACGGTTCACCGCAACAGGAGAGACGCCATGCGTACCATGATCGCCGCCATCGCCACGACCCTCTTCCTCGCCTCCGCCGCCAGCGCCTGCCCCTTCGGCGGGCACGGGACGGCCGAGGAAGAGACCGTGGTCAAGAAGCCCGTCGTCGTCGGAAGCTGACCGCCCCTACGCCTCGACGTAGAGGGTCGCGGATGGACGCCCTTCGTTCTTCAGCGTCACGCGCTTGAAATCCCGCCCGTTGATGGTGACGATATGGGCGGGGGTCTCCCATCGGTCGCCACGGGACGCGGCATCCGGCCCCGGCCCCACGATCCGGGAATAGGTTGCCGCCTCGATGCCGGTCGTCATCGCCCGCGCCGCGATGCCGTATTCGGCGGCGATGCGGTTGATGTCGAGGTCGGGGTCGGCGGGCCGGTTCATCGCCTGCATCGCGTCGAGCGCGGTCCCCGATCCTTCGGGGCACAGGATGAAGACGCGTTCGGCGTCGATGGCCCCCTGCTTGCATCCACCGGAAGGCGAGGGGGATTCGGCGGTCAGGACAGGCGCGCCGCCCGTCCCCCCGCCACATCCGGCGAGCAGGGCGAACGTTGCGGCGAGGGAGGCGGCCTTGATCGTCGATGTCATGGGAAAGCTCTCCGTATTCATGCGTTCGATGTACGGATTAGAGCCTTCCCGGGATAACAAGTCCTTAAGACATTAAGTCAACAACCGCGCGATATAGCCGGGCAGGGCGAAGGCCGCCTTGTGGACCTCCGGCGTATAATAGCGCGTCTCGATCCCCGCCGAGGCGTAGCGCCCCTGCAGGACCGTCGGGTCCACCGCCCGTCCCGCGCCGGACATCGACCCCCAGCCCAGCGCCATCGGCCCGCCCGCGTAGCTCGGCACATGGGCGAGGTAGCAGCCCCAGTCGTTGAACAGCGCCCGGAAGGCCCGCATCGTCCCGCGCAGCTCGTCCGGCTGCATGAAGGGCACGCCGTTCTGCGTCACCAGGATGCCCTCGGGCGTCAGCAGCTTGCGGGCGTGGTCGTAGAACGTATCGGTGAACAGCACCTCGCCCGGCCCGATGGGATCGGTCGAATCGATGATGATGACGTCGTACGGTTCGTGGCCGCCCGCCATGAAGTCCGCCCCGTCCGCGATGACCAGATCGAGGCGCGGGTCGTCGAAGGCCCCGTCCGAGAGGGCGGGCAGGTATTCCTTCGAGAAAGCCACCACGCCCGCGTCGATCTCGACCATGGTGCAATGTTCGACGGATGCGTGCCGCAGCACCTCCCGCGCCATGCCCCCGTCGCCGCCGCCGACGATCAGCACGCGCTTCGCCGCGCCATGGGCGAGGATCGGCACGTGGGACAGCATCTCGTGATAGATGAACTCGTCCCCTTCGGTCGTCTGCACCACCCCGTCGAGGGTCAGCACCCGCCCGAAGCGCGCGTTCTCGAAGACGCGCAGGCGCTGGTGATCCGTCTCGCTGTCGTAGAGGACGCGATCCTCGCGCAGGGCCTGGGCGTAGTCGTCGTGCAGCGTCTCGACGGTCCAGCCGTCGCGGGCGGGGGCCGCCATCAGACGATCCCGTCGCCGCGCAGCAGCTCCTTCGTGCGGACCTCCTCCGCGCCGAACGCCTCGCGCAGGATCTCGACCGCGCGCCACGGCTCGGCGTCGCCGCACATGAACACGTCGAACGCGCCGTAGCCCGCCTCGGGCCAGGTGTGCACGCTGATATGGCTCTCGGCCAGGACCGCCACCCCGCTCACGCCCTGGGGCTGGAACTTGTGCAGGTGGATGTGCAGCAGGGTCGCGCCGCAGGCCTCGACGCACCGGCGGAAGGCGGCCTCGACCGTCTCGATGCAATCGAGGCCCGTGCCGCCGAGTACCTCGATGATGAGATGGGTGCCCGCGTAGACCTTGCCCTCGCGGCGGATGAAGTGATCCTCGCGGGATTCGTCGGTCAGACGGTCCTCCAGCGAAATGACGTTGCTCTCGTAGACGAGTTCTTCCGCTCGGGCGGTGCCTGTCTCCAGATCCGTCCCCGATTGCAAGAGATGTTGCGTCGCCATGGGCGCGACCCTCCCCAACCAGTGGATTTTGCATGAATGCGTGGTGTGAAGGGCACTTAGGGAAGTCCGCCCCCCGCCGCAATAGAGAAAGTACGTTGCGCGCGTAAAACTTTGTCAGGACCCCCCGGTCCGCTTCAGCCGCGCCTCGCGCCAGGCGATGAACACGCTCGACCCCACGATGATGGCCGCGCCCAGCAGCGTCGGCGCGTCGATCCCCTCCCGGAAGAACAGCCACCCCGCCGCGGCGACGAACAGGAGGCGGATGAAGGCGAAGGGCGCGAGGAACCCCGCATCGGCCAGCGAATAGGCCCGCACGTCCGCGATCATGCGCAGTTGCGAGGCCAGCACCAGCACGGCGACCAGCCCCCACGCCCAGACCGGCACCGGCACCCAGGCCAGCGCCGTCGGCACGATCAGCACCGCCGCCGCCACCACCGCCGAGGACAGCATGATGCTCGTCGCCCCGTCCGCGCTGGACAGGGGGCGCGTGATCAGCAGCGCCAGCGCGAACATCAGCGCGCTCGCCACCGCCGCGACCATCGCCAGGTCGAGCGGCAGCACCCCCGGTTGCAGGATCACCAGCGCCCCGAGGAACGCGGCCCCCACGGCGCTCCACCGCCGCGGCCCCACCCGCTCCCCCGCGAACAGGGCCGCGAAGACGGTCGCGAAGACCGGGGCGAGGAAGAACAGCGTCGTCGCCGTCGCCAGGGGCAGGTGGGCGAGCGCGTAGAAGCCCGTCGTCGTGGCCACCGCGAAGAGCGTGCCCCGGACCAGGTGCATCCACGGCCGCGAGAAGCGCACCGGCATCGCCTCGTGCCGCGCCGCAGCCCGCACGAAGATGGGCGCGAGAACCACGACCCCCAGCGCCGAGCGCAGGAAGGCCATCTGCACCGCCTCCATCTGCGCGTCCCCCAGCAGGCGCACCATCACGCTCATCGCCGTCGCCCCGAGGCACGACACGATCATCCACCCCGCCCCCGTCAGGTTCTCGCCATCGCTGGAACCGGCGGCACGGCGCAGGCCGAGATCGGGAAAGTTGGGCATGGGGAGGGGTATCTCGTGCAGGGATGCGGTGCTCCAGACTGCGCCGGTCGATCCGATAGCGCAAGGCATCGCGCGGCTGCGCATGACAAGACTCTATATTGCCCGGAAGAACTGTCATCACCCGGCGCGGCGCGCGGCGCTCGACCGGGTGATCCAGGGCCACGGGCGTCGGCGTTCGCCACTCTGGATTGCCCGGTCAAGCCGGGCAATGACACCGCTTGAAGCTTTACGTTCCGTGGCGGTACTTGGATCGACTCGTTCTCTCGAAAACCTTGCGCATCGCCGAAAACTCCCCCAAGAACGTCGATGGAACATCACCAGAATCGGGGGAAGGCCGCATGAGCCTCCTGACACCGGAGCCGCGCCGCGAGGAAGCCGGGGCCTATTCGGGCGATCAGCAGGACGCCTTCGAGCGCGTTCTCGCCTTCGTCGCCGAGAGCGGCCTGACGCTGGAGGGGTTTCCCGCCGCCGCCGGGGCGCGCGAGACGTCCGGCGACGGGCTGGGCCGCGTCTTCGCCATCCTCGGCAAGGCCGGCTCCGGCAAGACGCGCCTCCTCGCCGATCTGGGCCGGATGCTGACGGAGGCCGATGTCGAGCAGGTCACCGCCGACCACGATCTCAAGCGCTCCGGCAGGCGCACCTTCTCCATCGTCGCGCCCACCAACAAGGCCGCCAGCGTCCTGCGCAATCGCGGCGTCGAGGCGACGACGATCCACCGCATCATCTACACCCCCGTCTACGACCCCCAGTACGAGAAGCTCGCCGAATGGCTGGAGGGGAACGGGGAGGGCGAGAAGCCCGAGCACGATTCGCTGCCCGAGGAGATGCTCGACCGCGCGCTCGCCTTCTACCGGGAGACCGGCTCCATCCCCGCCGCGTTGGCCGCCGTGGGGCTGCGCGGGTCGGAGTTCATCACCGGCTGGACCCGGCGCGACGATTCCATCGACATCGGCCTGGTGGACGAGGCCTCGATGCTCGACGACAAGCAGCTCGAAGACCTGCGCCGGGTGTTCGACACGCTCATCCTCTTCGGCGACCCGGCCCAGCTCGCCCCCGTGGGCCAGTCCGACGCCATGGCCTTCGATTCCCTCCCCGAGGACAGCATCGCCCTGCTGGAGCAGGTGCATCGCCAGGCCGAGGGCAACCCCATCGTCGCGCTGGCCTATGCCCTCGCCGACCCGGAGATGGATTTCGAGGGCTTCGAGCGGGCCTTGCGCGAGACCGCCGAGCGCGACGACCGGGTCGTGGTCGCGGGCCGGGCCGATCCCGCGCTGATGGCCACCGCGCCGATGCTGGTGTGGCGCAACGCGACCCGCATCCGCCTCATCCACGCCTTCCGCACCGCCTACGGCATTCCCGATACCGCGCTGGAGAAGGGCGAGCCGCTCATCTGCGACGGGGCCGAGATCCCGCTCAAGCACCGCAAGAAGCGCATCGCGCTGGAGCAGGCGGGCCTCGTGAAGGGCGCGCAGGTCTTCTACCAGGGACCGGGCCGCAAGCCGGGTTTCGCCCGCCTCCACGTCGCGGGCGCGGACGACCCGCAGATCTCGGTCGCCTCCATCATCCAGATCGAGCGGGGCGACGGGCAGGAGCCGATCATCCCGCTCGCCGCGCGCATGGGCGCCGTCTTCCTGCACGGGGCCGCCTGCACCATCCACAAGGCCCAGGGGTCGCAATGGCCCCAGGTGCAGGTCTTCGCCCCCGACCTCTACGCCGCCGTCCGCTCGGGCCGCTCCGAGAACGGCATCCCGCTGTGGAAGCGCCTCGCCTACGTCGCCATCACCCGGGCGCAGGAGCGCCTGTTCTGGGTCACGCGCTACGCCATGGCCAAGCCGGAAGGGGACATCGCGACGATAGCTCATAGTTTTGACTAAGTCGCGTCCGTCTTTGACCTCGGGACCGTGTTGGTTATTTATGAAGGAGTGCAAGCATAACGTGTGCTCCTGAGCTTAACTGGTAATGGGTGTCGTGTCGTGATCGAGTTCGAGATGGATAAGCCGGTACGTCCGCCGGTTCTGAGGACGAGCGAAAAGGTGTTGCTCCATCTTTTGCGTCTGCGCGGGGCCTTGTCCAAGGCGGAACTGGCGCGCCTGTCGAACATGAGTGCCCAGGGCGTGTCCATCATCGTGGAGCGCCTGCTCGATCTCGATCTCGTACAGAAGGGCGAGAAGACGCGCGGGCGTGTGGGACAGCCATCGACCCCCATCGCGCTCAACCCGGAAGGCGCGGTCTCGATGGGCGTCCTCGTCACGCCGGGCGAAGCGCGCTTCGCCCTGATCGACTTTCACGGTGCGATCCGGGCTGAGACGACCCTGCCCCACGACGATCCCCGCCACCCGTCCCTGATCCAGACCGTGCTCGATACCGCCGCCGGCCTGCCGCAGGGAATTTCCAGCCCGCTGTGGCGGCGCTGCGTCGGCATCGGCCTGTCGGCGGGGGAGGCGCTTCTGGGGCATCTGGACCCGCGCGGGGCGTCGGGGCGGCCCGCCCGTCCCTCCCTCGCCACGCGCATGACGGATCGTTTCGGGCTGCCGGTCCATGGCATCAACGATATCCGCGCGGCCTGCATCGCCGAGATGACGATGGGGGCCGAGATCGTGCAGGGGACCGTCCTCTATCTCGACATCGGCCTGTCCTTCGGCGCGGGGCTGATCCTGGAGGGGCGGCTGATCGGGCCGGAGGCGAAGCTGTCCAGCCGCTTGCACGGCCTTGTCCTGCCCGGCTCCGGAGCGGCCAGCGTCGGGGATCGCGTGTCGCTGTATCCGCTCGCGGAGGCTGTCGAGGCGGCGGGCTTCGATTTCGCCGACCAGATCGAGATCGGCTTCGCGGACACGCGGTCCCTGTTCGAGACGTGGCAGACCGAGGCGGTCGAGGCGCTCGCGACGGCGATAGGCGCGGCGGCGGCGACCCTGATCGTGGATCGGGTGCTGCTTGCGGGCATCCTGTCGCGCTCCACCCTCGACGCTTTCGCGGCGCACCTCCGTCGGTCGCTCGATGCGTCCCGCGCCCCGCGCCGCTTCGCTTCGGAAATCTCCACCGATACGGTCGGCCCCTACCCCCAGATGCGCGGCGCGGCGATGGTGCCGCTCCTCAAGGTGTTCGGCACCGACGAAGGCGGGGCGACGATCCGGCCCGACCACCGCGACGTCGCCTGACGACGGCCGCCGGGGTCAGACCTGCTCGACCATCGACACGCCCGAGGCGTCGCGCAGGGCCGCCTGCACCTTCGAGGACAAGTCGTATTCGCCGGGCAGGGTGAACTCGACCTCGCAATCCTCGTCCTCCAGATGCATCACGACCGTGATCGGCCCCGCGCCGCGCCGCCGGTCGCTGCGCGCGAGGCGGCGCTTCATCGCCTCGAAGGCGGTCGGCTCCGAGACGTGTACCTTCAGCGAGAGCGCCGAGGCGTCCGCGATGGCGTCGAGTACGGGCTGCGCGCCGAGGAGGCGCAGGCGCATCTGCTCGCCCTCCTTGCTCGCCTCCACCGTCAGCGCCAGCGCCGCGCCGACCTCCAGCCGGTCGCGCGTGGCGATCAGCACCTCCGAGAAGGCGGAGACCTCGTACAGTCCCGTCGGGTCCGACAGCTGGATGAAGGCGAAACGGTTGCCGCGCGCGGATTTCCGCTCCTGCTTCCCCAGCACCGTCCCGGCGATGCGCATCGTCAGCGCCTTCGCGCCGACCATCCGCTCCAGCCGGTCGATGGTGACGAACTTCTTGCGCACCAGGGCGGGCATGTGCTCGTCGAGCGGATGACCCGACAGGTAGAAGCCCACCGCCGCATGCTCCTGCGCCAGCCGGTCGATGCTCGGCCAGTCCGCGCTGACCGACAGGCGGGGCGGGGGCACGGCGTCGGGGTCGTCGCCGAACAGCGACACCTGCGTGCTGTCCCGGTCCGCCGCCCGGGCCTGGGCGTAGGCGAGGAGGGTGTCGACCGAGAGGAAGAGGCGCTGACGGTTCGGCTCCATCGCGTCGAACGCCCCTGCGCGGATCAGGTTCTCCAGTGCGCGCTTGTTGACCATGCGCGGGTCGACCCGGGCCATCGCGTCGAAGATATCGCGGAACTCCCCATTTTTCTCGCGCTCGCGCACGATGGAAGCCATCGCCTCGATCCCGACGTTCTTGAGCGCGCCGAGGCCGTAGCGGATGGCGAACGCCGCCTCGCCGTCCTCGCCGGTCGTCTCCTCCACCGTGAAGCGCGCGCCGGAGCGGTTGATGTCGGGGGGCAGGATCGCGATGCCGCTGCGCTCGGCCTCCTGCTTGTAGACGGCGAGCTTGTCGGTGATCTGGATATCGAGGTTCATCACCGAGGCCATGAACTCGACCGGGTAGTTCGCCTTGAGCCAGCCCGTCTGGTAGCTGACGAGGCCATAGGCGGCGGCGTGCGACTTGTTGAAGCCGTAATTCGCGAACTTGTCGAGCAGGTTCCAGACTTCGAGCGCCTTCTCCTTGTCGACCCCGTTCTCCTTGGCCCCGGCGAGAAACTTGGGCCGTTCCGCGTCCATCGCCTCCTGGATCTTCTTGCCCATGGCCCGGCGCAGGAGGTCCGCGCCGCCCAAGCTGTACCCGGCCATCTTCCGGGCGATTTCCATCACCTGTTCCTGGTAGACGATGATGCCCTGGGTCTCGTCGAGGATGCTGTCGATCAGGGGGTGCAGCGTGTCGCGCTTCTCGCGCCCGTTCTTGACGTTGCAGTATTTGGGGATGTTCTCCATCGGGCCGGGGCGGTAGAGCGCCACCAGCGCGATGATATCCTCGATGCAAGTCGGCCTGAGCTGTCGCAGCGCGTCGCGCATCCCGGAACTTTCCACCTGGAACACGCCGACGGTATCGGCGCGGGAATACAGCGCGTAGGTCCTCTCGTCTTCGAGGTCGATGCGCGAGATGTCGATATCGGTGCCGCGCGCGGCGAGAATGTCGAGCGCGCCCTGGATGACCGTAAGGGTCTTGAGTCCGAGGAAGTCGAACTTCACCAGCCCCGCATTCTCGACCCACTTCATGTTGAACTGCGTGACCGGCATGTCCGAGCGCGGGTCGCGGTAGAGCGGCACGAGCTGATCGAGGGGCCGGTCGCCGATGACGACCCCGGCGGCATGGGTCGAGGCGTTGCGCAGCAGGCCCTCGATCTGCGTGCCGATGGTCATCAGCGTCTCGACCGCCTCCTCCTTGTCCATCTCCTCCTTCAGGCGCGGTTCCTGCACGATGGATTTCGCGATGGAGACGGGTTTCACCCCCTCCATCGGGATCATCTTGGCGAGGCGGTCCACCTGTCCGTAGGGAAGCTGGAGCACGCGGCCCACGTCGCGCACGGTGGCCTTCGATTGCAGCGTGCCGAAGGTGATGATCTGCGCGACCCGGTCGGCGCCGTACTTGCGCTGGACGTACTGGATCACCTCCTCGCGCCGGTCCTGGCAGAAGTCGATGTCGAAGTCGGGCATCGACACGCGCTCGGGGTTCAGGAACCGCTCGAACAGCAGGCCGTAGCGCAGCGGGTCGAGGTCCGTGATGGTCAGCGCCCAGGCGACGACCGACCCGGCCCCCGACCCGCGCCCCGGCCCCACGGGGATGTCGTGATCCTTCGCCCACTTGATGAAGTCCGCGACGATGAGGAAGTAGCCCGGAAAGCCCATCCCCTCGATGACGCCCAGCTCGTAATCCAGCCGCTCCTCGTAGACCGCGCGCTCGGCGGCGGGCGGCTCGGCGTCGAGGCGGGCGGCGAGGCCCTCCTTCGACTGGCGGCGCAGTTCCTCCACCTCGTCCTCGGCGAAGCGGGGCAGGATGGGGTCGCGCAGGCGGGGGCGGTAGGCGCAGCGGCGGGCGATCTCGACCGTCGCCTCGACCGCCTCGGGCAGGTCGTCGAACAGGGCGACCATCTCCTCCGCGCTCTTGAAATGATGCTCCGGCGTCAGGCGGCGGCGGTCCTCCTCCGAGATGTAACGGCTCTCGGCGATGCAGATGAGCGCGTCGTGCGCCGCGTGCATCTCGCGGTGCGGAAAGAACACGTCGTTCGTCGCCACGACCGGCAGGCCGCGTTCGTAGGCCCAGTCGAGCAGCACCGGCTCCGTCTCCCGCTCGGCGGGCAGGTGGCGGTTCTCGCCCGCGCCGTGGCGCTGCAATTCGACATAGAGGCGATCCGGGAAGAGGCCGCGCAGCCAGTCCAGATGCGCCCGCGCCTCCGGCACGTGCTTGGCGCGGATGAGGCGCCCCGCCGGGCCGTCCGGGCCGCCGGTGAGGCAGATGAGACCCGCGGTCCGCGCCGCCAGCGCCTCGCGCGTCACCTGCACCGGCTCGCCCGCGCCCGTCTCCAGATAGGCCGCCGAGACGAGGGCCATGAGGTTCATGTACCCCGCCTCGTCCTGCGCCAGCAGGGTCAGCCGCGCGGGCGGCGGGGCCTTGTCGTGGAGCGAGGCGGCGGGGGCGTAGGCGAGCGAGAGCTGGCACCCCACGATGGGCTGCACCCCGGCCTTGGCCATCGTCTCGGAGAATTCCAGCGCGCCGAACATGTTGTCCGTGTCGGTGATGGCGAGCGCGGGCATCCCGCGCTCGGCGCACATCGTGGGCAACCCCTTGATCCCGTTGGCGCCTTCGAGCACGGAGTAGGCGGTGTGGAGGGACAGGTGGACGAAGGGGGGCATGGTCGGCTCTCCGGGTCGGGGCGACTCGGATCATAGCGGGAAATGGGGTAGAGCGGGGGCGGAAAATCGGCGCACTCCGTTATAATGCACCCCGTCCCCGGCGAAGACCGGGGACCTCGACGGTCAGCGCGCCGCTCTGCGAGGCTCCCGGTCTTCGCCGGGAGCGGAGGACAGTTGCAGACGGCGTCCGAGCAGCCCCCTACGGCGTCATCTTGTGGATGACGCCCTCGTCCACGGCGGCGTAGAGGCTGCCGTCCGGTCCCATCACCACGGAGCGGAAGCGCCCCGCCTCCATGCCCTCGGGCAGGGTCATCTCCGTCACGTCGAAGAGGCCCAGGTCCTCGTCCAACTGGATCACGTCGATGCGCTGGCCGATGGGCGTGCCGCCGAAGCCGATGCCCATGATGCCGACGACCATGGCCCCGTCCCAGTCGCCCCAGGCCTCGCCTTCGAGGAAGGCCGCCGAGGAGGTGCCCTGCGACCAGCCGTTATTCTCCCAGATGGGCGGCATGGCGTCCGGGTAGGTCTCGAAATCGGTCATCGGCATGAAGGAGGCGCGCTCGAAGCGGTTCATGCCCTCGTTCTGGTTGGGCATGTAGCCGCAGTACCCGTCCGGGCAGTCGCCGCGCCCGGCCATGTTGCCGCGCGGGTCCCACCCGGCATTCCCGCCATTGACCAGCACCGTGATCTCGTCCGAATGCCATGGGCCGTGCTCGGCGGCGATGGCCGTGCCGGTGCCGGGGTGGAAGGCGATGCCCTGCACGTTGCGGTGGCCGTAGGTGTAGGTGCGCTTGTCGAAGCCCTCGGGCGGGGCGTTGTCCGGGTGGGCGTTGCCGTCCGTGTCCATGCGCAGGATCTTCGATCCCATCAGGGTCGGGCTTTGCGGGATGTCCTCGTTGTGGTTGTCCCCGGTGGTCAGCCACAGCGCGCCGTCCGCGTCGAAGCGCACGCGCCCGCCGTTATGCGCGCCCGGCCCGCCGAAGGGATGGGCCGAATCCGTCATCTTGTAGGGCACGTCGTCCACGATGTCCGTGCGGTCCGAGACGCCCGTGAAATCCTCGTTCACCACCAGCCGCATGAGCCGGTTGGTATGCGGGCTGGACATGCTGGAGGTCGAGTAGACGTAGATGCGGCGGTTCTCGCCGAAGTCTGGGTCGACGGCGACGCCCATCATGCCGGCCTGCCCGTTGCAGAACAGGTCGTCGGCGGTCGCGGCGTATCCCTCCGTCTCCTCCATGCCGAGCAGGGCGTTGACCGTCCCGTCCGGCATCCGCACGGAGAGGCCGTCGCATTTCTCGGTGTAGAACATCGTTCCGTCGTCCAGGAACGCCATGTCCCACGGGCTGTCGAGGCCGTCCATGACGATGGAATGGGTCAGGCTCGACGTGTTGGCCGCGAAGGCCGGCGCCGTGCAGAGCGCGGCGGCGGCGGCGAGCGAGAGCGCGCCCGCGTAAAGTCGTCCGATCATCGTATCCTCCCGGGTTGTCGTTGTTCTTGCCGGGAAGCCCTTCGGGCGAAAGCGTCCGAAGGGTTCCCCGGACAGGGCACAGGATACGGTATCCTCGGGTCGGGTCAAAGGAATCATGCGCGGGGTGCGGACGGTTCCGGCGCGCGGATCAGTCCGGCGCGGCGTCCGGGCCGAAGACGAAGGCGTCGGGAATCTCGTATCGCTGGTCGTCCACGCGGATCACGTGGACACCTTCCCGCAGCGCCCAGTCCGTATCCCGCCCCGTGCCCGACATGGTGGTATCGGCAGAGAGGAAGCGCCCGCCCGCGAAGCGCAGGTGGCGGGCGAAGCCGTTCGGGAAGCGCACGGCGACCACCGCCGTCCCGTCCGCCCCCCGCGCCACCCCGGCCTCGCAGGTGCCGGGCGGCTCGCCCCGCTCCTGGGCGCAGGGCAGGGTGGTGCGGGAGTTGAACCGTCCTCGCTTAGCGTGCTTCTCCATGTCCCGGAGCCGGGACGCACCGTCCCCGGCCGTGACGGCGGGGGCCGCGCAGAGCGCCATCGCAGCGGCGAGGGCCGCGGAAAGGGTCCGGCGCATCCTGCCTACCCCCGGTTCACCGGGTTGCCGATGACGGTCATGAATTCCTGCCGGGTGCGCGGGTCCTTGCGGAAGAGGCCCATCATGCGGCTGGTGACCATGCTGACTCCGTGCTTGTGGATGCCGCGCGTCGTCATGCACTGGTGCTCGGCCTCCAGCACCACGGCCACGCCGCGCGGCTGGAGCACGGTCTCTATGGCCGAGGCGATCTGCGCGGTCATCTTCTCCTGCACCTGCATCCGCTTGGCGTAGCCCTCGACCACCCGCGCCAGCTTGGAGATGCCCACGACCCGCCCGGCGGGGATGTAGCCGACATGCGCCTTGCCGATGATCGGGCACATGTGATGCTCGCAGTAGCTCTCGAACCGGATGTCGCGCAGGACGACCATCTCGTCGTAGCCCTCCACCTCCTCGAAGGTGCGGGCGAGATAGGCATGTGGGTCGCTCTCGTATCCCGCGAACCATTCGCGGTAGGCGCGGGCCACCCGGGAGGGCGTGTCGCGCAGGCCCTCCCGGGACGGGTCGTCCCCCGCCCATTCGATCAGCGTGCGCACGGCGGCCTCGGCCTCCTCGCGCGTCGGTCGTCCATCGCTCACGGTCTCGCCCCCCTCGGCCTCGTCCGGCTCGCTATAACCGTTTCGGGCCGTGGTGGCGAGGGGCAAGGAGGCGCCGAAAACGACCGCGCCGGGTCGCAAACGCTCTTGCATGGCGGGGGCGGGTATGCGGCACTTGACGGCGACACCCCGCTCGAAAGGATGCGACCCATGACCGTCCCGACCGCCGCCCCCGCCCGCGAAGCCCCCCGCCGCCGCCGGGCCGGGGGCCGCGCGGGCAACACGCGGGGCAAGGGGCCGGCGGTGGTGCAGTCGCCCTGGGTCCTGCCCGAATACACCGACCCGCCCATCGAGCCGCTGTCCGAGGAGAGCGTGCGTGCGGTCCACGACGGCGCGATGCGCGTGCTGGAGGAGATCGGCATCCAGTTCCTGCATCCCCGCGCCGTCGACATCCTGCGCGGTCAGGGCTGCACGGTGCTGGAGGACGGGGTCACGGTGCTGATGGGCCGCGATTTCGTGATGGAGAGGATCGCGCTCGCGCCGTCCGCCTTCACCATCACCCCGCGCAACCCGGAGCGGACCATCGAGGTCGGCGGGCGGCGGGCGGTGTTCGGTCAGGTCGGCTCCCCGCCCAACTACTCGAACCTCGACGAGGGCAGGCAGACCGGCACCCGCCGCGCCTTCCGCGACCTCGTGAAGATGACGCAGTATTTCAACTGCCTGCACTACATTTCCGGCTATCCGGTCGAGCCGGTCGACGTGCACGCCTCCGTCCGCCACCTCGACGCGCTGCACGACAAGCTGACGCTGTCGGACAAGGCGATGCACGCCTATTCGCTGGGCACCGAGCGGATCGAGGACAACATGGAGATGGTGCGCCTCGCCGCGGGTCTCAGCCACGAGGACTTCGAGGCGACGCCGCGGATGTTCACCAACATCAACTCCACCTCGCCCCTCAAGCACGACTGGCCGATGCTCGACGGGGCCATGCGCCTGGCCGAGCGCGGGCAGGTGGTGGTCGTCTCGCCCTTCACCCTATCGGGCGCGATGGCCCCGGTGACGCTGGCCGGGGCGGTGGCGCAGCAGACCGCCGAGGGGCTGGCCGCGCTCGCGCTGCTGCAATGCATCCGGCCCGGCTGCCCGATGGTCTACGGCTCCTTCACCTCGAACGTGGACATGAAGACCGGCTCGCCCGCCTTCGGCACGCCCGAATACATGCGCGCGACGCAGATGTCGGGGCAGATGGCGCGCTTCTACGGCCTGCCGCTGCGCGCCTCGAACACCTGCGCGGCCAACGCCCCCGATGCGCAGGCGGCCTGGGAGAGCGCGTTCTCGCTCTGGGGCGCGGTGACGGGGCAGACGAACATGCTCTACCACGGGGCAGGATGGCTCGAAGGGGGGCTGTGCGCCTCCTACGAGAAGTTCGTCATCGACTGCGAGATGCTCCAGCAGATGCAGCACTACATCGCCCCCGTCCCCGTCACGGAGGACGATATCGCCGTCGAGGCCATCCGCGAGGTCGGCGCGGGCGGGCATTTCTTCGGCACGCCGCACACGCAGGAACGCTACGAGACGGCCTTCTACCAGCCGTTCCTGTCCGACTGGTCGAATTTCGAGAACTGGCGCGACAACGGGTCGGTGACGACCGAGAGGCGCGCGCACGGGGTCTGGAAGAGCGTCCTCGCCGAGTTCGAGGCCCCGCCCATGGACGCCGATGCCCGCGCCGCCCTCGACGATTTCGTCGCCCGCCGCAAGCGCGAGGGCGGTGCGCCGACGGATTTCTGACCGCGCCGCACCGCTACCGTCCTACGCCATGGCGGCGAGGAGCGCGCCGGCGGTGCTCTTGTCGGCCTCGCCGGGATTGTCCTCGACCAGCAGCGTCCTGACCACGCCGTCCTCGACCAGCATGGCGTAGCGCTTCGAGCGGATGCCGAGGCCGTGGCCGGTGGCGTCCAGTTCCATGCCGATGGCTTTGGTGAAGGCCGCCGAGCCGTCGGCCAGCATGGTGATGTCGTCGCCCGACATGGTGGCATCCGACCACGCGCCCAGCACGAACGGGTCGTTCACGGCGATGCAGTAGGTCTTCTCCGCCCCGCGCGCGCGCAGCTCGTCCGCCTTGTCCATGAAGCTCGGCAGGTGGTTCAGGTGGCAGGTGGGGGTGAAGGCGCCCGGCACGGCGAAGACCGCCACCGTCTTGCCCTCGAACGCCTCGGCCGTCGTCACGGGCTTCGGCCCGTCGGCGGTCATGGTGGCGAAGGTGGCGTCGGGGAGGCGGTCTCCGGTCTGGATCGTCATGGATTGTGTCCCTCGTTTTACGGGTTGCTGCGACATGCGCTGCATGAAATAGCGGAACCGCGAGAGAATGCGAGAGGATTGAAGCCATGGCCGCCCCGACGGAAACGCCGCAGCGCATCGTCATCGTCGGCGCGGGCCACGCCTCGGCCCAGCTTTGCGAGAGCCTGCGCAAGGGCGGACATGAAGGCCCGATTGCGCTGGTCGGGGAGGAGACGTGGCTGCCCTACCAGCGCCCGCCGCTGTCGAAGGCGTATCTCTTGGGCGATTTCGAGCGCGAGCGCCTCTTCGTGAAGCCGCGCTCCTTCTACGACGAGGCGGGGGTCGACCTGCGTCTCGGCGTACGGGCGCTGGCGGTGGACCGGGCGGCGAAGCGGGTGCTGCTGTCGGATGGCGAGTCGCTGCCTTACGACGCCCTCGCCCTGCTGACCGGGGCACGGGTGCGGCCCCTCGACTGCCCCGGCGCGTCGCTGGAGGGCGTGCATTACGTGCGCGGCATCGACGATATCGACGCGTTGATGCCCGCCGTGGACGCGGCGCGGCGCGCGGTCGTCGTGGGGGGCGGCTATATCGGGCTGGAGGCGGCGGCGGTGCTGCGCAAGCGGGGCCTGGCGGTCACGCTCCTACACCGTTCCCCGCGCCTGCTGTCGCGCGTGGCCAGCGTCGAGACGGCGCGGTTCTTCGAGGCGCTGCACCGGGAGAAGGGTGTCGACATCCGCCTCGGCACTACCATCCGGTCCATCGAGGGGGCAGGCCGGGTCGAGCGGGTCGAGATCGAGCGCCGCGACGCCGACCACGTCGCCTCGGACGCGTACGAGGCGCTGTCCGCCGACCTGGTGGTCGCGGGCATCGGCGTGCTGCCGAACCAGTCCCTCGCCGTGGAGGCGGGCCTGCCCACGGAGGACGGAATCGCGGTGGACGAGGCGTGCCGCACCGCCGACCCGGCCATCTTCGCCGCCGGGGACGTGGCGTGGCATCCGCACGGGCGCTGGGGCGACGTACGCCTCGAATCGGTCCAGAACGCGCTCGATCAGGCCAAGGCCTGCGCCGCCGCCATGCTGGGCGACCCCGTTCCCTACGACGCGACGCCGTGGTTCTGGTCGGATCAGTACGACGTGAAGCTGCAATCGGCGGGCCTGCCCCAGGGCTACGACCGCGCCGTCTGGCGGGCGGGCGAGAAGCCGCGCTCCGGCTCCTGCTGGCTCTACGCGGACGGGCGGCTCGCCTGCGTCGAGGCGATGAACGACCCCCGCGCCTACATGACCGGCAAGCGGTGGATCGAGGCGGGGGTCTCGCCGGATGCGGCGGCGGTCGCGGACGCGGCCACCCCGCTCAAGGGCATCGCCGCGGCCTGATCACTGCGGCGCGGAATAGTAGGTGGGGAAGGTGTAGGTCACGCTTCCCAGATCGCTCACCGCCTCGAAATAGTCCGACCCGGCATTGACGAGGCCGACCTCGGTCGCCTCGTCCATCATCACGCGGTAGTCGCGGCGGTCGAGATCCCATTCCTCGGGCGTGTCGCCGAAGCAGTCGCGGTTGACCTTGTGCGTCCAGTCGACCATGGCCTCGATCATGCGCTCCGTCGCCTCCTGCTCGCGCCGGTTCGGCGTCATCGCGCCCTGGATCGGGTGGAACAGGAACGACGAGCCGGGCGTCGCGTAGCGCCGGTCGCCGAGGCAGTAGAGATAGATGCCGGCGCTGTCCACGTTGCCCATGGCGACCGTCGCGATCTCGATCGGCATGGCCGACAGGGCCTCGTAGGCGTACATCGCCCCGTAGACGCTGCCGCCGGCGGTCTGCATCGGGATCAGGAACTTGCGGTATCCGCGGCGGTAGTGATCCTGCACCAGCACCACGAGCTGAAGGCTCGACGCCGAGCTGATGAAGCTGGTGAAGTTGACGACGACCGTCTTCTCGGCATTCGCCGCGCGCTCCTCCGCCGTCGTGTCGCCGGTGGAGGGGACCATGCTGTAGAAGGTCGACGAGGTGACCCCGGTCGTGCCGGCCGCCGACTGCGCCCGGACCGTCCCCTGTGGCAGGAGCGCTGCGAAGAGGGTTGCCGCGATGACCCTTTTGATCGTGTCCATGATGTTCTTCCCCTGCCCCATGTGGTTGCATCTACATCGTATTAACAAAGCGGGGGAAGGTCGAGGTGCAATCGCACCGCGACTATCGGGATCGGCGAGATGTCGCAAACGTCTCTCCATGTCGTTTTCGGACGGGCCGGGGCGCGGCATCCTGCCACGCTGGACCCATGCGCAGGCGGTCGATCAGGGCGATGGGGCTGGGGCGGTTGACCGCCGTCGCCGAGCCGCGCCCCAGCCTGTCGGCGCTCGCCCCCTCCCATCCCCGGCAGGCCCCGCCCCGTCCCTGAACGCTTCGCCTACCGATCCGCATGCAGGGTTTCGTGCATGCGCCGCCTTCAGCCGACGGAGACCCCGACCCATGACCGATACCCTCGACACCCCCGCCATCCCCGCCCCCGCCGCCCGCCGCTCGGGAGGCCGCGCCGCGCGCAAGGCCGCCCGCGCCGCCCCGCTCGCCGAGGCGCAGCGCCCCGTGCGCGCGGGCATGGAGGGCGGGCGCTACAAGCCGCTGACCGACGATCAGGTGCAGCGCATCCATTCGGCCGCCTACCAGATCCTCGACGAGATCGGCCTGTCCCTCGCCCCCGAGAGCGGCATCGCCGCGATGACGGCCTATGGCGCGGTGCATTCCCCCGAGGACGGGCGCATCCGCTTTCCGGCGGCGGTGATCGACAAGGCGCTGGGCCAGGCGGCACGCAACATCACGCTGCACGGCCGCGACCCGCGCCACGACCTGCACCTCTCCGGAACCCGGGTCCATTACGGCACCGCCGGGGCCGCCGTGCACGTCGCGAACATCGAGACCGGCGCCTACGACGAGAGCACGCTGGCCGACCTCTACGCCGCCGCGCGCCTGACGGACGCGCTCGACAACGTGCATTTCTTCCAGCGGTGCATGGTCGCGCGGGACGTTCCCGACAACCGCGAGATGGATCTCAACACCATCTACGCCAGCGTGAACGGCACGACGAAGCATATCGGCACGTCCTTCACCGAGCCGTCCTTCGTGCCGGACGCGCTGCGGATGCTGCACCTGATGGCGGGGGGCGAGGCGGCCTGGCGCGAGCGGCCCTTCCTGTCGAACTCCAACTGCTTCGTCGTGCCCCCGCTGAAATTCGCCACCGAAAGCTGCGAGGTGATGGAGGCGTGCATCCGGGGCGGGATGCCGGTGCTGTTGCTTTCCGCCGGGCAGGCGGGGGCGACGGCACCGGCGGCACTGGCCGGGACGGTGGCGCAGGCGGTGGCCGAATGCCTCGCCGGTCTCGTCTACGTCCAGTCGATCCGCCCGGGCCACCCGGCCATCTTCGGCACCTGGCCCTTCGTGTCGGACCTGCGCACCGGGGCGATGTGCGCCGGGTCGGGCGAACAGGCGCTGCTCACGGCGGCCTGCGCGCAGATGGGCCGCTTCTACGACCTGCCCACGGGCAGCGCGGGGGGCATGTCGGACGCGAAGTACCCCGACCAGCAGGCGGGAGCCGAGCATGGCGTGACGAACGTGATGGCGGGACTGGCGGGCCTGAACATGGTCTACGAGGCCGCCGGGATGTACGCCTCGCTCCTCGGCTTCTCGCTGGAGGGTCTCGTCATCGACAACGACGTGCTGGGGCAATGCCTGCGCTGCGTGCGCGGGATCGAGGTGACGGACGAGAAGCTGTCCATCGCCGAGATGAAGACCGCCTGCCTCGGCGGGCCGGGGCACTATCTCGGCTCCGACCAGACCCTCGACCTGATGCAGACGGATTACTTCTATCCCGAGATCGGCGACCGCTCCTCGCCCAAGGAGTGGCTGGAGCGGAACAAGCCCGTCCTCGTCGAGACGGCCATCGCCCGCAAGCGCGCGATCCTGGCGCAGCCGTCGCGCGCGCTGCTGCCGGAGGACGTGGACGCGGCCATCCGCGCAGCCTTTCCCATCCATCTGGACCGGGAGACGGGGCGGCGGATCGGTGATCGTTAACGACCTCGCAATCGCCGCTCCGTATCGTTGCCGGGCGGGACTTCCGGTCTCGCTCCCCGTGTACGGTTACGAATCGGTCCTCGCATGACGAATCCCGTCCTTCCATCCGACGCCCTCGACCTGTTGGCCCTGTGGTACGGCGCGTGGGAGGATGGGAGCATCCCGTCGAAGGGGTTCGTCGATCCGCTGGCCCTGCGCCGCTGGGTCAACGATCTCAGCGTGGTGCAGGTGCATGACGGCGAGAAGCGGTTCTTTGTGTCCCTGCACGGGGCCAACGTCGCCCGCCACCTCGGCCCCGGCTTTAACAAGCACTACCTCGAAGACGCGATTCCCGCCGACCTGCACGACGAGGCGCTGGAACCGTATCGCTGCGCGCTGGCGACCGGCATGCCGCATTATTCCGTTCAGCGCCGCACCCTGGGCGAGCGGATGAGCAAGGGACTGGACCGCCTGATCCTGCCCTGTTCGACCGACGAGCCGGGCGTGCCGGGACAGTTCCTCGTCTGGGTCTCGCCCATCGAGGCCGATCTTCTCAATTCGGTCTCGGTCTACGAACCGTTCGGCGATCTGGAGACGGACCCGCTGGCGGCGGAGGAGGTGCGCATGCGTGCCGAGTTGTTCCCGCTACCCCGGGTCGCGGCACCTGCGGTGTCCCTCCACGGCTAAGCCGCCACGCCTCTACAGCCAGCACCAGACGCCGTAGCAGGCACCGAACGCGCGGGCGATTGCCCAGAGCACGATATCGAGCAGCGTCAGGACTCCGAGGAACGGCAGCGCCACCCGCACCAGCGCCACCCGCAGCCCGCCGCGCGTGATCCGGGGGGCGGGGACGGTGTGTCCGTAGACGGGGCGGGGGGGCGGTTTCGCCATCGCGGTCTCCTTCCGGTCCGGTTAACCACCCCTTAGGTTATCGCGCCGTTAATCGGCCCGATGGAAGTCCGCTGGAACGATACGCCCCGGCATGTCTGGGATACCGCCATGCGCCATGCGGCGTGGCAGCAGAACTGGGCCTACGGCGCGGCCCTCGCCGCGATGGGCAGGCCCGTGCACCGCGCGGTCGTCCTCGACGGGGGAGAGGTGGTGGGACGGGCGCAGGTGACCGGGCGGCGTTTCCTGCGGTGGATCGACGTCGCGACCTGCACGCGCGGGCCTGTCTGGGCCGGCGGGGTCGACGCGGCGATGCGGCGCGAGGCCTATCGCCTGTTGCACGCGACGGTCCCGCTGTCGCGCGTACGGGGGGTCTTCTTCACTCCCGAGGCCGGGGCGGAGGAGGGCGCGACCCTGCGCGCGGCGCGGCTGCGACAGGTCATGTCCCCCTACTCGACCGCCTTCCTCGACCTGACCGCCCCCGAGGATGCGCTGCGCTGCGCCATGCGGGGCAAGTGGCGCAACCGCCTGTGCCGGGCCGAGGAGGCGGGCATCGCCATCGCCGTCGCCCCCGCGACGCCGGGCGAATACGCCTGGCTGCTCATGGAGGAAGCGGAGCAGCAGCGCCGCCGCCGCTACCACGGCTCGCCCCCCGCCTTCGTCGCGGCATGGCAGGGGCGGGCGGGGCGCGGGGACGGGGTGCTGCTCGCCACCGCCACCCGCGCGGGCGAGCGGCTCGGCGCGATGCTGTTCCTGCGCCACGGGGCGGGCGCGCTCTACCAGTTCGGCACCACGAGCGCGGCGGGGCGGGCGGCCAACGCGCATACGCTGCTTCTGTGGGAGGGGATGCGGTTCCTGCGCCGCCGGGGGGTCGAGCGGCTGGACCTGGGGGGGATCGACACGGTCGACCTGCCCGGCATCGCCCGCTTCAAGCTCGGTTCCGGCGCGCGGGTCAGGACGCTGTGCGGGACGTGGTGTTGAGCCGCTCGACGGTGATGCCGACGCCCGCGGCCTGCGGGAAGATATCGGGCTTCGTCACCGTCACCGTCGCCCCCTCGATACGGTCGTCGGCGAAGAGGAAGGCAAAGATCTCCTCGGCCACCTCCTCCACGAGGTCGATATGGCGCCCCGATTCGGACAGGGCGATCAGATGCTCGACGATGGGGGCGTAGGAGACGTAGTCGCCCGCGTCGAGCGGGCCGATGCGCATGGCAATGTCGAACACCACCGTCTGCGGCCCCTCGCGCTCGCGGTCCAGCACGCCGATGCGGATCGGCAGGGTCAGGCGGTCGATGCGGATGGTGGTGCTCATGCTTGGCTCACGTGTTCTGCGGATGACCGGGGGAGTAGAAATGCCGGCCCCCGTCCACCGTCACCACCTGCCCCGTCGTGCCCCGCGCCCCGGCGAGCATGACCGCCATATCGCAGATATCCTCGACCGTGGGGCCGCGTTGCAGCGGGTTGCGGTCGTGCACCGCCTCGAACTGCGCATCCGTCTGCGCGCCCGAGCGCAGGATCAGCCCCGGCGCGATGGCGTTGATGCGCAGGCGCGGCGCGCAGGCCATGGCGAGCATCCGCGTGGCATCCTCCAGCGCGAGCTTGGAGAGGGTGTAGGAGAAGAATTCGGGGGTGAGCTGACGCACCTTCGAATCGATCATGTT
>JAHDDY010000002.1:47419-95537 GCA_020629115.1 Paracoccaceae bacterium
GTCAAGCCCGGGGGTGACGGCGTCGCGTTTTCCGCGCTTCTCCACAACGCCTGCGTCAGGTGGAGCGGGGCCTCCGCGTTGACGCGCATCTGGCGGCGCAGGAAATCGGGCGTCATCGTCGCCAGCGTGTCGCGCTCGAAGACCGAGGCCGAGTTGACGAGGCCGTTCAGGCCGGGGAGGGCATCGCGCGCGCGCGCCACGAGATCGGCGCAGGCGTCGGGCGAGGACAGGTCGGCCTGCAGCATCACGGCCCGCCGTCCCGCCGCCTCCACATCCGCCGCCACCGCCCGCGCGCCGTCGAGGGAGGTGTTGTAATGCAGCACGATATCGTGCCCCTCGCCGGCGAAGCGCCGGGCCATCGCCGCACCCAGCCGCGCGCCCGCGCCGGTCACGAGCACCGCGCCGGTCATGCGCCGGGCGGCTCCAATGTCCCCGCCATCACCCGCACCATCGACCCGCCGACCCGCACCGCCGTCAGCGCGCCGTCCTTTCGGTCGATGCCGAGAGTCAGGCGGGAGGGGCGGCCCATCTCGACGCCCTGGTGCAGGATCAGGTCGGTCGTCCCGTCCGCCAGAGCGCCGTTCGCGTCCAGATGCGCGGCGAGGAGGGCGGTGGCCGAACCTGTGGCCGGGTCCTCGGGGATGCCGTCGGCGGGGGCGAACATGCGGGCGCGGTAATCCGCCCCGCCGTCGCCGGGGGCGTAGACGTAGAGACTGCCCGTCCCGCACCGCGCCGTGGCCGCGTCGAAGGCCGCCCCGGTCGGGGTCGCGCGGGCCAGTGCGTCGAGGGTGCGCACGGGGACGTAGGCGAAGCGCGGTCCGCCCTCGGCCGCGCCGGGGGCATGGGGACCGATATCGCCCGGATCGAGGCCCAGCGCCGCAGCGGCGGTCCCCGCGTCGAGGTCAACCGCGACGGGGGAGGGGATCACCGGTGCGGTCAGCGTCGCCTCGACCGTCGCCCCCTCGCGCCGGACGGTGACGGGGACCGGCCCGGCCCCCTCCTCCAGCGTCACGCGGGTTTCGAAATCCCCGCCCCCCGCCGCATCCTCGGCCAGCAGGATCGCGCATCCGATGGTCGGATGCCCGGCGAAGGGCATCTCGCTCTTCGGCGTGAAGATGCGCACTTTCGCGGTATGGGCGGCATCGTCCGGCGTCTGGACAAAGATCGTCTCGGACAGGTTGAACTCCGCCGCGACGGTCTGCATGGCCGCATCGGACAGCCCGTCAGCGCCATGCACCACCGCCAGCGGGTTGCCGCCGTAGCGCGACCCGGTGAAGACGTCGCAGGTCGCGAAGCGCAGCGTCACGCCACGCCCTGTCCCTGCGGCGCCTGTCCGCCATCCGGCTGCGCGGGCGGCTGGGTGGTCAGGCGGATGACGGTCGGGCCGAAGGGGGTCTCGACGGTGATCTCGGTATCGCCGTTCTCGGGCCGGACGCCCGATTCGATGACCGCCTTCTGCACCGCCTGCTGTCCCTCGTTCGATTGCAGGAACATCATCACGTATTGCTGGCGCTGCCGCTCGAAGATCTCGTCGATGCGCATCAGGCGCTGGGTCACGGCGCTGCGCAGGCGCGTCAGCAGGCCGTCGAAGAGGGTGAACGCCTCGGTCTTGTACTCGTTGAGCGGGTCCTTCTGCGCGTAGCCGCGCAGGCCGACGACCTGCCGAAGCTGTTCGAGCTGCAACAGGTGCGAGCGCCATTCGTCGTCGATGGCGCGCAGGATCAGTTCCTTCTCGGCGGCGCGCATCCGCTCCTCGCCGATGGCCTTGGTCTTCTCCTCGGCGATGCGGTCGGATTCGGCGTAGAGCCAGTCGCGGATCTCCTCGTCGGCCACGCCCTCGCGCTCGGCCTGCTCCGCCACGGGCAATTGCTGGCCGAAGACGGTCGACAGCTCCCTCGACAGGCCCTCCACGTCCCACTGCTCGGCGTAGGAGCGGGGCGGGATGTGGGTCGCGACGAGGTCGTCGATCATCTGGTGGCGCATGTCCTGCGCCGTCTCGGCGACGTTCTCGGCCTGCATCACCTCGCGGCGCTGCTCGAAGATGGCCTTGCGCTGGTCGTTCATCACGTCGTCGTACTTGAGGACGTTCTTGCGCAGGTCGAAGTTGCGAGCCTCGACCTTGCCCTGCGCGCGCTCGATGGCCTTGTTGACCCACGGATGGATGATCGATTCGCCGTCCTTGAGGCCGAGGCGACGGAGCATGGTGTCCATGCGCTCCGACCCGAAGATGCGCATCAGGTCGTCTTCGAGCGAGAGGTAGAACTTCGAGCGGCCCGGGTCGCCCTGACGGCCCGACCGGCCGCGGAGCTGGTTGTCGATGCGCCGGCTCTCGTGGCGCTCGGTGCCGACGATGTAGAGGCCGCCCGCCTTCATCGCCTTCTGTCTCAGTTCCTCGACCTGGCCGCGGATCTCGGCTTCCTTCGCGTCGCGCTCCGGGCCGGCGGGCATGTCGCCCAGCTCGTGCTCGATGCGCATCTCCGCGTTGCCGCCCAGCTTGATGTCGGTGCCGCGCCCGGCCATGTTCGTCGCGATGGTGATCGCGCCGGGCACGCCCGCCTGCGCCACGATCTGCGCCTCCTGCTCGTGGTAGCGTGCGTTCAGCACCGCGAAGACCTTCTCGGCGGCGGTGCCGTCGTCGCCGTCGTAGAGGGGCTTGAAGGCGTCCGCGTCGGAGTAGTCCTTGATGCGATAGCCGCGCTGGATCAGGATGTTGGCCAGAAGTTCGGATTTCTCGATCGAGGTCGTGCCCACCAGTACCGGCTGGCCCTTGGCCCGCGATGCCTCCAGCTCGTCGACGATGGCCTCGTATTTCTCGCGGGCCGAGCGGTAGACCTCATCGTCCTCGTCCACGCGGGCGACCGGCACGTTCGTCGGAATGGCCACCACGTCGAGGCCGTAGATCTCCATGAACTCGTCGGCCTCGGTCAGCGCCGTGCCGGTCATGCCCGACAGCTTGCCGTAGAGGCGGAAGTAGTTCTGGTAGGTGATCGAGGCGAGGGTCTGGTTCTCGGGCTGGATCTGCACGCCTTCCTTGGCCTCGATGGCCTGGTGCAGGCCCTCGGACAGGCGGCGGCCCTCCATGGCGCGGCCCGTGAACTCGTCGATCAGCATGACCTGGTTGTTCTGGATCATGTAGTCGCGATCCTTCAGGAACAGCTTGTGCGCGCGCAGGCCCTGGTTGACGTGATGGACGACCGACACGTTCTGGCTGTCGTAAAGCGTCGTGCCCTCGGGCAGGAGACCGGCCTCGGTGACCATCCTCTCCACCGCCTCGGTGCCGTCCTCGGTCAGGGTCGCCTGGCGCGTCTTCTCGTCGATCTCGTAGTGGTCGTCGGCGAGGCGCGGGATGATCTGGTCGATGGCCATGTAGAGCTGGCTCGAATCCTCGGCCGGGCCGGAGATGATGAGCGGGGTGCGCGCCTCGTCCACGAGGATCGAGTCCACCTCGTCCACGATGGCGTAGTGGTGGCCGCGCTGGACCATCTGCTCGACCGAATACTTCATGTTGTCGCGCAGGTAGTCGAAGCCCATCTCGTTGTTGGTGCCGTAGGTGATGTCGGCGGCGTAGGCGGCGCGGCGGGCCTCGTCGTCCATGCCCGCCAGGATCGAGGCGACGGTCATGCCGAGCTGCTCGTAGACCGGGGCCATCCATTCGGCGTCGCGCCGGGCGAGGTAGTCGTTGACCGTGACCACGTGCACGCCCTTGCCTTCGAGCGCGTTGAGATAGGCGGGCAGGGTGGCCACCAGCGTCTTGCCCTCGCCGGTCTTCATCTCCGCGATCCGGCCGTCATGCAGGATGTAGCCGCCCAGGAGCTGCACGTTGAACGGGCGCAGGCCGATGGCCCGGTCGGCGGCCTCGCGCACGGCGGCGAAGGCCTCGGGCATCAGCGCGTCCAGAGCCTCGCCCTTGGCCAGCCGGCCCCTGAACTCGTCGGTCTTGGCGCGCAGGGCCTCGTCGGACAGGGCCTTGTACTCGCCTTCCAGCGCGTTGGCCCCCAGCGCGACCTTGTTCGCGGCCTTGACCTTGCGGTCATTGGCGGTGCCGAACACCTTCTTCGCGAGCGTATCCAAGCCAAGCATCGTCGAACAGACCTTTCCGCGGCCCGGCCCCGGGGCCTGCCGCGTCCTTGCATTGCATTGCGCGCCGGGACTGTCCGAAAGGGGACGCCGGACGCGAGATGTCGTACCGTGCCCGGTCCAGCCTCCATGCGGGCCAGGGGCACCGTCGTACAGGGCATGGTCGGGGTTGCCGGAGACTTAAGGAGGGGTCGGGGGGATGTCAATGTCGCCCGCCGCCACGGCCCGCGCCGCCACGCGTCGCCCTTGCGGATCAGCCGGCGGTGGATGCCGAACGGGTTGACCACCGTCAGGAACACGTTCCGCATGCGCCCCGATCACGATCCCGCCACGAAGCGGCCCCCTTCGCGCGGATTGCGATTCACCTTCGCCGTCTTTCGCTCTAGCTTTCGCGGGACACGAAAACAGTGATTCGAGGATCTCGTCCCATGACCATCCGTTCTACCCTCGGCGCGGCCCTCGCGCTGACCCTCCTCCTGCCGCCGGTCCTCTCGGCGCAGGAGGTCTCGCAGGAAGATCTCGACGCCGCGCTCGCGCAGTACGACGGCTCGGAAGTGCTTGCCACGGTCGGCGACGAGACGGTGACCCTGGCCGACGCCGCTATGATCTACACCACGCTGCCCCCCGAGGTGGAGGGGGTGCCCGCGGATCAGCTCCTGGGCGGGATCGCGGAGCAGCTCATCAGCGAGACGGCGCTCTACGCGAAGGCGCTGGAGGAGGGCCTGGATGAGAGCAAGGAGATGCAGAACCGCCTCGCCGCCATCCGCCGCTCCGCCCTGGCCGAAGCCTATCTGACGCGGGAGCTGGAGAAGCGCATCACCGACGAGAGCCTGCGCGCCCGCTACGACGCGATGACCGCGGATTTCGAGGGCGAGAAGGAGGTCAACGCGCGCCACATCCTCGTCGAGACCGAGGAGGAGGCGCAGGCGCTGGTCGAGCGGCTGAACGACGGCGCCGACTTCGCGACGCTGGCGGCCGAGGAATCCACCGGCCCCTCCGGCCCGAACGGCGGGTCGCTGGGCTGGTTCACGAAGGACGCCATGGTCGCGCCCTTCGCCGAGGCCGCCTTCGCGATGGAGGCCGGTACCGTCTCCGAGCCGGTCAAGACGCAGTTCGGCTGGCACGTCATCAAGGTCGAGGACATCCGCACCCAGGCCCCGCCCCCCTACGAGGCCCTCGCCCCCCAGATGCGCCAGCAGGCCTCCCAGGGCATGGCGCAGGAGATCATCGCCGAGATCCGCGCCGCGACCGAGGTGAGCGAGGCCGAGGAGATGCCCCCCGCCTTCCTCGTCCGCCGGGAGGAGATGTTCAAGTAAGGCTCGCCGCGTCGCCGTTACCCTCGGGCCTGTCCCGAGGGTCCACGTGATGGCCCGAGCGATCCGTCGAGCGGAGAGATGGATAATCGGAACGAGTCCGATTATGACGGGTGCGGGATGGATCGGTCATCGCTCCGGCCCGCCCCTTTCTACACGCCACCACGGATCCCCGCCATGACCGTCTCCTCTCTCGCCCCGAAGACGATCCCCGTCATCGCCCCGGTCGCGGGCGTAACCCTCGCCGCCGGCGCGGCCGGGGTGCGCTACAGGGACCGCGCGGACGTGATGCTCGCGCGCATCGCGCCCGGTTCGGCCATCGCCGGGGTGTTCACCCGCTCCGCCACCCGCTCCGCGCCGGTGCTGTGGTGCCAGCAGGCGCTGGCCGCGTCCGGCGGGTCGGGGCCGGAGGGCAAGCCGCTGGTCGTCGTCGTCAATTCCGGCAACGCCAATGCCTTCACGGGCCGGGCGGGGGAGGAGAGCGTCGCCGCCCTGTCGAAGGCCGCCGCCCGCGCGCTGGATACCGACGAAGGCGCGGTCTACCAGGCCTCCACCGGCGTCATCGGCGAGCGCCTGCCCCATGCGAGGATCGAAGGGGTGCTGGATGCCCTCGCCGCATCCCTCTCGCCCGATGCCTGGCAGGCGGCGGCAGCGGCGATCATGACGACGGATACCTTCCCCAAGCTTGCGAGCGCCACCGCCACGCTGGCCGGGAAGACGGTCACGGTCTCCGGCTTCGCGAAGGGGTCTGGCATGATCGCGCCGGACATGGCGACGATGCTGGGCTTCGTCTTCACCGATGCCGCCATCGCGCCGGATGCGCTCCAGACCATGCTGCACGAGGATACCGGGCGCAGCTTCAACGCCATCACGGTCGACAGCGATACCTCCACCTCCGACACCGTGCTGCTCGCCGCGACGGGGCAGGCAGGCAACGCGCCGGTGACGGAGGCCGCCGACCCCGCAGCGGCGGGGTTCCGCGACGCGCTCCACGCCGTGATGCGCGATCTGGCGCATCAGATCGTGCGCGACGGGGAGGGGGCGACCAAGTTCATCGAGATCGGCGTGACCGGGGCCGAGAGCGACCGGGCGGCCCACGCCATCGCGCTGGCCATCGCCAACTCCCCCCTCGTGAAGACCGCCTTCGCGGGCGAGGACCCGAACTGGGGCCGCATCGTCATGGCGGTGGGTAAGGCGGGCGAGGCCGCCGACCGCGACCGCCTGTCCATCCGCTTCGGCGATATCCTGGTCGCCGAGCACGGCTGGGTCGCGCAGAGCTACCGCGAGGAGGACGGCGCGGCCTACATGACGGGCGACGAGCTGGCGGTGACGGTCGATGTCGGCGTCGGCGGGGGGCGCGCGACCGTCTGGACCTGCGACCTGACCCACCGCTACATCGAGATCAACGCGGACTATCGCTCGTGAGGACCGTCCTCGTCTCGGCGGTCGCCCTCGTGGACCCGGACGGGCGGGTCCTGCTGGCGCGGCGGCCCGAGGGGAAGGCGATGGCGGGGCTGTGGGAGTTTCCGGGCGGCAAGGTCGAGCCGGGGGAGACGCCCGAGGCCGCGCTCATCCGCGAACTGCGCGAGGAACTGGGCATCGACACCGAGGAAAGCTGCCTCGCCCCGCTGACCTTCGCGAGCCATGCCTATGCCGACTTCCACCTCCTGATGCCGCTCTACGTCTGCCGCAAGTGGCAGGGCGTGCCCCGGCCGCGCGAGGGGCAGACGCTGGAATGGGCGCGGCCGAACCGCCTGCGCGACTATCCGATGCCGGAGGCGGACATTCCGCTCATCCCGATGCTGCGCGACCTGCTGTAGCGCCAAGCGATTTGCGTTCAACTCGGATCAGCATTCGCACCAAGACGTGTGCGAATGTTGATACTCCGTGGTTCACGTTAAACGCAATTCGCTTTATTCCGGCAGCCACAGCTCGCCCAGATCGAGCGTGACGGCGTCGAACGGCACGACCGCGACCCTGTCCTCCTCGCCCCAGGCCCCGATGCGCACCCATTGCCCGGCCTCCGACCGCTCGAACGCTTCGAGCGTGCGGCCCAGAGGGTCGAGAATCCAGTAGTGGCGGACGCCGTGTCGCAGGTAGATATCGCTCTTGAGACCCCGGTCGCGCCTGGCGGTCGAGGGCGAGGCGATCTCGCAGACCCAGTCGGGCACGAGCGTCATGTACTTCACGTTCGGATAGACCGGCAGCCTCTCCTTGCGCCACCCCGCGATGTCGGGGTCGAGCACGTTCGGCTTCTCGCCCTCGAAATGGATCTCCGGCTCGACCTTGATCCACCAGCCGCCGGGACCGCCCCGGTTCATCTGAAACTGATAGATCAATTCCGCGCCGACGATATCGGACGCGAACCCGTGCGGCGAGGCGGGGCGCGGCTGCATGTACAGGTCGCCCTCAATGATCTCGGCACGCAGCATCTCCGGCGCGTCGAGCACGTCCTGATACGTCGCGTTCGGCTTCACGAATTGGGAGCGGTATTCCATGCGATGATGCTAGCACGGAATACCGGGGGGGCAAATCACCCCTTCTTCAGCACCCGCCGCCCCAGAAGCTCCGCGATCTGCACCGCGTTGAGGGCCGCGCCCTTGCGCAGGTTGTCGCTGACGCACCACAGGTTGAGGGCGTTGTCGCGGGTCTGGTCGTCGCGGATGCGGCTGACATAGGTGGCGTATTCGCCGACGCATTCGATGGGCGTCACGTAGCCGCCATCCTCGCGCTTGTCGACCACGACGATGCCGGGCGACTGGCGCAGGATGTCGCGCGCCTCGTCGGCGTCGAGCGGCTGCTCGAACTCGACGTTGATCGCCTCGGAATGACCGACGAAGACGGGCACGCGCACGCAGGTCGCCGTGACTTTGATCTTCGGATCGACGATCTTCTTCGTCTCGGCGACCATCTTCCACTCTTCCTTGGTGGAGCCGTCATCCATGAAGACGTCGATATGGGGGATGACGTTGAAGGCGATCTGCTTGGGGTAGACCTTCGGCTCGACCTCCTGCCCCGGCACGTAGACGCCCTTCGTCTGGTTCCACAGCTCGTCCATGGCGGACTTGCCGCTTCCGGAGACGGACTGGTAGGTCGAGACGACGACGCGGGTGACGGTCGCGCGGTCGTGGAGGGGCTTCAGCGCCACCACCATCTGCGCGGTCGAGCAGTTGGGGTTCGCGATGATGTTCTTCTTCGAATAGCCTTCGATCGCGTCCGGATTCACCTCCGGCACGATCAGCGGCACGTCCGGGTCGTAGCGGTAGAGCGAGGAATTGTCGATCACGACGCAGCCGGCCTTCGCGGCCTTGGGCGCGTAGGTCTTCGATCCGTCCGAGCCGATGGCGAAGAGGGCGATGTCCCAGCCGGTGAAGTCGAACTGCTCAAGGTCCTTCACCGTCAGCGTGTCGTCCCCGAACGTCACCTCCGTCCCCGCCGACCGGCGCGACGCCAGCGCGGCGACCTCCGTGGCGGGAAACTCCCGCTCGGCGAGGATGTTCAGCAGTTCGCGGCCCACGTTGCCCGTGGCCCCGACGACGGCGACGCGGTAGCCCATCGCGCATACTCCGGTGTGCAGGATTTGGAAACGGAGCTACCCCTACCGGATTGCACGGGCCGTGCAAGTCAATTCTCCGGCGTGACGCCGCCCTATGGCGGACCCTGCCGAGGCGGGGTCCGTCGATGCGGTCGCCGGGTGCGACGGAGGACTACCAGCTGTAGGTCGCGCCGACCCGGCCGCCGACCGTGTTCTCGCTGAACCCGCTGCCGATGCCCGCGCTGACCTGCACGTTCGGATTCACCCGCGCGGAGAACGAGAGGGCGACCGCCTGCTCGGACTCGAAGAAGCCGAAGCCGCCCGACAGGGCGAAGCTCTGCCCCTGGGGCACGGACGGCGTCTGGAGCGCCAGCGCCATCGCGATGCCCTCGCGGTTCTCGGCGATATCGTCCTCGAAGCCGGACAGGCGGCGGTCGAGTGCCCCGTTATCCGACACGAGGTTGCCGTTCGCGTCGATGGACGCCGCGCCGGGCGCGAGGCCGGGCAGGGTGTAGGTGCTGGCGGCGGTGCCGAGGACGACCTGATTGTCCGCCGTCGCCTGCGCGCCATTGCCGATGGCGACGGAGTTGGCGCCGGAGGCGACGGACTGGTTGCCCATGGCGACGGCCCCGTCGCCCGTGGCGACGGCCTCCTCGCCGACAGCGATGGAGCGCACCCCTTCCGCGCGGGCGAGATGCCCCAGCGCCGTGGCCCGCTCGGCGGTCGCCTCCGAACGCCAGCCATAGGCGGTCGCGCCGGGGCCGGTGGCGAGGGACTGGCCGCCGACGACGGTCGTCGACGGGCCGGTCGCGACCGTGGCGCGGCCGCCCGTCCCCGCCCGGTTGCCGCCGATGGCGATGGCGTCGCCGCCCAGCGCCTGCGCCCCGTTGCCGAGGGCGATGGAATCGAGATCGTTCGCGATGGTCTCGTTGCCGATCGCGATGGAGAAATCCGACTGCGCATCGGCATTCTCGCCGACCGCCAGCGACCGTACGCCCTGGGCGGTGGCGAGGTGACCGAGGGCCTGGGCGCGCTCGGCGGTCGCCTGGGACTGCCAGCCGATGGCCGTGGTGCCCGCACCCGTGGCGACGGCCTCGCCGCCGAGCACGGTGGTGGAGTTGCCGGTCGCGCTCGCGCCCGCACCGATGGCGACCGCGTCGATGCCGTCGGTGCGCGCGCCCGCGCCCTGGTCGCCGGTGCCGTCGCCGTCCGAATCGTTGTTGCCGCCGATGGCGATGGAGCCGTATCCGGCCGTCGTGGAATCCTCGCCCAGGGCGATGGACTGGTTGGCGGCCGCATTGGCCTGATGGCCCAGCGCCGTCGCGAAATTGGCCGTCGCGTTGCTCTGCCAGCCAAAGACGCTGGTACCGGCGGCGGTGGCGGTGGACTGGCCCCCGACGACCGTGGTCGAGGGACCGGAGGCAATGGTCTGCTGACCCGTCGCGCCGCCACGGTTGCCGCCGATGGCGATGGCGTCGCCGCCCGAGGCGAGGGCCGTGTTGCCGATGGCGACGGCGTTGTCGCCCGAGGCGATGGCATCTTCCGCGCCCGCGAAGGACTGCGCGCCCGAAGCGGTAGTCTGGTGGCCGACCGCCGTACCCATCGCGCCGGTCGCGCGCGCCTGCCAGCCGAGGGCGGTGGCGCCGGGCGTGGTGGCGACGCTCTCACCGCCGAGGGCGACGGTGGAGGCCGCGCTCGCCGTGGCAGGTGCCGTTCCGGCATCGTCCGAACCGATGGCTACCGCGTCCACGCCGGTCGCCTGCGCCTGAAAGCCCACCGCCGTCGAACCGGCCGCGTTCGCCGTCGCATTGACACCGCACTCGGTGCTGTTGGTGCCCGCTCCAACGGCACAGGCCGGCGTTGCGGTCTGCGCCCGCACCATCGTCGGGGTCGCGGCCAGGGCGACGAGGGCGGCACCTGCGAGAAGCGAGGTCTTCAGACCGTATCTCGGTATATCGAACATGGGGACAGCTCCTGATTCATGGAAGCTCGACACCACCAAGCGGCACAAACCGTATCAACGTAAATATTGATGCTAATCGGTTTAGCAAAAAATATAATTTCTACGTGAAACTTCGCCGCGAATTCATGCGAAGAGAGAGGTTACACCTGCGTCCGGCGGGATGCGCGGACCGCGCACCCCGCCGGGATCGTCAGGCGTTCTTCAGTTCCAGCCGCCGCGCGTGCAGTACCGGCTCGGTATAGCCTGACGGCTGTTCCGTACCTTCGAAGACCAGTTCGCAGGCCGCCTTGAAGGCCAGCCCGTCGAAATCAGGGGCCATGGGGGTGTAGGCCGGGTCGCCCTCGTTCTGGCGGTCCACCACCTCGGCCATGCGCTTCATGGCGTCCATCGCGTCGGCCTCCGAGACGATGCCGTGGTGCAGCCAGTTGGCGATGTGCTGGGAGGAGATGCGGCAGGTGGCGCGGTCCTCCATCAGGCCGATATCGTTGATGTCTGGCACCTTCGAGCAGCCGACGCCCTGGTCGATCCAGCGTACGACGTAGCCGAGGATGCCCTGGGCGTTGTTCTCCACCTCGCGGACGATCTGCTCGGCGCTCCACTGGCGGTATGCGGCGAGCGGAATGTCGAGAACGGTGTCGACATAGGCCCGGCGGCCCCCCTTCGCGAGCGCCTCCTGCACGGCCATCACGTCGACCTTGTGATAGTGCAGCGCGTGCAGGGTCGCCGCCGTAGGGCTGGGCACCCAGGCGCAGTTCGCGCCGGCCTTCGGATGCTCGATCTTCTGCTCCAGCATGGCGGCCATCCTGTCGGGCATGGCCCACATGCCCTTGCCGATCTGCGCCCGCCCCCGCAGGCCGCATTCGAGGCCGATATCGACGTTCTGGTTCTCGTAGGCCCCGATCCAGGCCTTGCGCTTGATGAAGTCCTTGCGGCTGAACGGCCCGGCCTCCATCGAGGTGTGGATCTCGTCGCCCGTCCGGTCGAGGAAGCCGGTGTTGATGAAGGCGACGCGGTGCTTCGCGGCGCGGATGCATTCCTTGAGGTTGACGCTCGTGCGGCGCTCCTCGTCCATGATGCCCAGTTTCACGGTGTAGCGCTCCAGCCCGAGCGCGGCCTCCACCGCCGAGAAGGTCTCGTCGGCGAAGGCGACCTCGTCCGGCCCGTGCATCTTGGGCTTCACGACGTAGATCGACCCGGCGGGCGAGTTGCCGCCCTCGCGGTCGAGGTCGTGCATCGCGATGGCGGTGGTGATCATCGCGTCCATCAGCCCCTCGAACACCTCCTCGCCGTCCATCGTCATGGCGGGGTTGGTCATCAGGTGGCCGACGTTGCGGACCAGCATGAGGACCTGGCTCTTGAGCCTCAGCTCCCCGCCGTCGGGGGCGGTGTAGGTACGCTCGGGGTTAAGGCGGCGGGTGACGCTGCGCCCGCCCTTCTCGAACGTCTCTTCCAGGTCGCCCTTCATCAGGCCGAGCCAGTTGCGATAGGCGAGGACCTTGTCCTCCGCATCGACGCAGGCGACCGAATCCTCGCAGTCCATGATCGCGGAGATGGCCGATTCGATCTGCACGTCGGCGAGATCGGCCTGGTCCCGGCTGCCGATGGGATGGGCGCGGTCGAAGACCAGCTCCACGTGCAAGCCATGGTTGCGCAGGACCACGGCGTCGGGTGCCATGGCCGGGCCGCGATAGCCGACGAACTGGCCCGGGTCCGCGAGCGGCATGTCGTCGGCCAGCAGCGCGCCCTTGCTGACGTGATAGCGGCGCACGTCGGCATGGCTGGTGCCCTTCAGCGGGAACGCCTCGTCGAGGAAGACGCGCACCCGCGCCACCACCCGCGCGCCGCGGCCCCGGTCGTAGGGGCCGGCGGGAGGCGGCGTGCCCATGGCGTCCGTGCCGTAGAAGGCGTCGTAGAGACTGCCCCAACGGGCATTCGCGGCGTTCAGGGCATAGCGCGCGTTCGTGATCGGCACCACGAGTTGCGGCCCCGGCACGGTGGCGATCTCGGGGTCGATCTTCGCGGTGTCGATCTCGAAATCGTCCCCCTCGGGCAGGAGGTAGCCGATCTCGGACAGGAACGCCTTGTAGGCGGCGTGGTCGTGCGGCTGGTTGCGGCGCGCCTTGTGCCATTCGTCGATCTTGCGCTGCATCTCGGTTCGCGTGTCGAGCAGGGCGCGGTTGCGCGGGGTGAAGTCGCGCATCAGGGCGGCCATCGCCTGCCAGAAGGCCTCCGCCTCGATCCCCGTGCCCGGCAGGACCTCGCCCTCCACGAAGGCGGCCAGCCCGCTGTCGATGTCGATCCCGTGTCGTGTCGCCCGTCCGCTCATGTCGTCCGCCCTCGTCCCGTTCGCTGCGTTCCGGCTCGGCCGGTTCCGGGGGCGAGCGTTACGAAACCGGGCGCGGAATGGCAATCGCGGAAACGTGTTCCCTCAATCCGCGCCGCGTACCTTCCAGGTTGTATAGAGTACGATGACGAAGACCGCCGTCTCGAAGATCGTCTCGTTCAGAACGGCCCCGCTCGGCACCCCCTCGGCGACGTATCCCACCACCCGCGCCACCAGCAGCGCGAGAAAGACGAACAGGAGAATCACGCCGCCGTCGACCGCCCGCCGCAACCGCCAGACCTGCCACATCACCGCCGCCCCGATCCCCAGCATCAGCCCGCCGAAAACGGCCCGGATCTCCGACACCGCCATGGGGGCCTCCAGCCGCATCGGGTAGAGGTCCTCGACCGCGCGCGGGTAGAGCATCAGCCAGATCCCGAGTCCGATGAAGAGGATCGCGACCAGCGAGACGATGCTGCGATGAAGGACGATCATGGGCGGTCTACCTCGATTGAATGCCGGGGACTTATCCGACGGAACCGACAGGATTAGCAATTCCTCAATGTCGTCATTCTACATTCTGCCTAAGCGGTACAGGCAGGACGCCGTTCGCGGGGCAGAGCCCGGGAGATACGAAGTATGTTCGGCAAGAAGGTCAATCCGGCGAATTATCGCGCTCACGAGCGGTACAGCGCGGAGAACATGAGCGTCGTGATCGACGGCGAGGAATGCACCCTGCATGACTATTCCGACGGCGGAGTCCGCGTCTCGTCGCGCCACCAGACGCGCCGCGTCGCCCTGATCGAGGTCTATCGCAACGGGCGCTGCGTGCGGAAATCCCCGGCAATCGTCGCCTGGCGGCGCGAGGATCAGGCGGGCTACGCCTTCCGCAGCAACCTGCGCGTCTACGAGGTCGAGGAAGCCGAGCAATACCGCGTCGGCTCGACCGCCGCCGACGATCTGGGCCGCAACGAGACCGGCGCGGTCTCCGGCAGCGCCCTGCGCGCGCGGCTTCGGATGTAGCCCTTTCCCCTTGCCGCAGCCACCCTCCGGCCCTAGCCTCGTGGCGAGCGACGGGGAGGGACGGCGATGATCGAGTGGATGGCTTGGACCTGGCCGACGGCGGCCTTCTTCGTCTTTATCTTCGCGTCCATCGCCTTCATGGGGTTCCTCGAATACCGCTCGCCGGGGGGCAACCCGCGCGACGGCATCCTGGGCCTGCGCACCACCCGGGGCGACCGCCTCTTCATCTCGCTGCTCGGCTCTGCCTTCATCATGCTCGGCTGGCTCGGCACGATGGGCACGCCGCTGTGGGGCGGATTGGCGCTCTCGATCCTGTGGGGGGCGTTCGTCTTCTGGAAGGCCTGAGCCGTCAGGCCCGCCCCCCGCGCACCACCTCGTAGCCCGCTTCCTCCGGCTCGTCGTCCACCATCTCCGCCGGGAAGCCGTCCGCGAGGATCGACAGGCCCGTCGCGTCCTCCAGTCGGCGGATGATGTTGGGCGACAGTTCCCGCTCCCCGTAGCGCGCGATCCCGTCGTCGATGATTCGCATTATCAGCGGATTCATCTCCAGCGGCACGCCCGCCCGGTCGGCGACGGCCTGGAAGAGGCCGATATCCTTCCTCACCAGGTCGAGCGTGAAACTGATATCGCGCGAGCCGTTGAGAATCACCTGGCTCTCCGTCTCGTGCACGAAGGACGTGCCGGACGAGATGCGCAGCGCCTCGTAGGCGGTGGCAAGGTCCATCCCGGCGGCCTTCGCGGTCACCAGCGCCTCGCAGCAGGTGAGGAGGTTGGCGGTCGCTAGATAGTTGGTGATGACCTTCAGCACCGACGCGCTGCCCAGCGGCCCGGTATGCAGGATGCGCCGGCCCAGCGATTGCAGCACCGGGAAGACCCGCTCGAAGGTCTCGCGCTCGCAGCCCGCGAAGATGGAGATGTTGCCGGTATCGGCCCGGTGGCACCCGCCCGAGACCGGGCAATCCACCGCCGCACCCCCCGCTGCCTCGACCATCGCGCCGAGGCGCTTTACCTCCGCCTCGTCCGTGGTCGACATCTCCAGCCAGACCTTGCCCAGCCCCATCCCGGCGAGCAGACCGTCCTCCGCCTCCATCACGGCGGCGCTCGCGGCGGGGGAGGGCAGGCAGGTGACGACGGCCTCGCAAGCCTCCATCATCGCACGCGGGCTGTCGCCCCAGGCTGCGCCCCGGTCGAGGAACGGCTGCGCCGCCGCCCGGTCCAGATCGCGCACCGTCACGTCGTGCCCGTTGCGCAGGAGCGACCCCGCCAGCTTCGCCCCGACATTGCCCAGGCCGATGAAACCGATCTGCATGATACGCCTCTCCCGCGGTTCGCCGGCCCATCGCGGCGGCGTCGGCACCTCATCCCCGATGAACCGCAAAATCAAGTCGCCGATCCGCCGTGAATCGCGTGCCCCCGCCGATTCGCGCTCTCCGGCGCCATTACCGGAACGCTGGCACCGACCCGCGCATCGCGGTAGTGAGCCTCGTACACGGTCCTGTAAATCCCGCGCCGCGGCTTTCCGTTGGACAGTCCCCCGGATGGTGCCAGTCCAAGCGAAAGGGCGGGGCAGACGCGCCGCCGTGCGCCGGCCGGGGCGACTTCCCTGCGGTTCTTCCTTTCCTTCCGTCCGGGAGCGGCCTAACAAACGTCTGGGACGAAACGAATAACACGCGGGGAAACAGGATGGACGGAGCCGATCGAAGCGGCCTGCTCGTCGATGACGTGTCGATGGTCTTCACGCTGCCGGGGGGCGGGTCGGTCCATGCCCTCAAGAACGTCACCATGAATCTCGCCTCGGGCGAGCTTCTGTCCGTGCTTGGCCCGTCGGGTTGCGGCAAGACCACGCTGCTGAACATCATCGCGGGTTTCCTCGCCCCCACCGAGGGGGCGGTCTTCCTCAACGGGCATCAGGTGACCGGCCCGGCCGCCGAGCGGGGCATGGTCTTCCAGCAGGGCGCGCTGTTCGAATGGCTCGACGTGCGCAAGAACATCTCCTTCGGCCCGCGCATGATGGGCAAGTCCAAGCGCGAATGGGGACCGAAGGTCGATCACCTGCTGGAGATCGTCGGCCTCAAGGATTTCGGCGACAAGCCGGTCTACCAGCTCTCGGGCGGGATGCAGCAGCGCGTGGCCCTCGCCCGCTGCCTCGCCAACGACCCTGACGTGATCCTGATGGACGAACCCCTCGGCGCGCTCGACGCCCTGACCCGCGAGAAGATGCAGGGGCTGGTGCTCCAGCTCTGGAAGGAGACGGGCAAGACCATCGTCCTCATCACCCATTCGGTCGAGGAGGCGCTGTTCCTCGGCGAGCGGCTGATCGTCATGGCTCCGCGTCCGGGGCGCATCCATCGCGAATACCACCTGCCCTTCGCCGAGCAGGGCCTGACAATCAGCCCGCGCGAGATCAAGGCCAGCCCCGAGTTCATTGAAAAGAGGGAGGAAATCCTCTCGATGATCTGGGAGATGGAGGAGGAGATCATGGGAGGAGCGACCCAATGACCGACATGACCCCCAAGCGCCCCCTGCGCCCGACCGCCGCGAAGCAGAAGCAGCCCTCGTCCCTCGCCATGTGGCTCGGCATCGCCGACAACAGCTTCACCCGGCAGAAGACGGTGAAGTTCGGCGACGCGACGGCGGTCAATTCCGGCCGCCTCTACGGCATCATCACCGTGGCGTTCCTGCTGCTGCTCTGGTGGGTGGCGGGCGCGAACGGCTGGATCAAGCCGATCTACTGGCCGTCCTACGAGGCGGTGGGCACCCGCCTGACGAAGCTGTGGAACGAGGGGTTCCGCAATGTGCCCCTGCTGGAGCACGTCGCCATCAGCGTGTATCGCGTGCTGGCGGGCGTGTTCTTCGGCGCGCTCATCGGCATCCCGCTGGGCTTCGCCATGGGACTCAGCTCTGTCGCGAAGGGCCTGTTCGACCCCATCGTGGAGTTCATGCGCCCCATCCCGCCGCTCGCGCTCATCCCGCTCTTCATCCTCTGGCTCGGCATCGACGAGACGGCGAAGATCTCGCTCCTGTTCCTCGCCGCGCTGTTCATCATGATCATCGCGGCGCGGTCGGGCGTGTCGGGGGTCAAGATCTCCAAGGTCCACGCGGCCTATTCCCTGGGCGCGTCCAAGCTCCAGGTGCTGAAGAACGTCATCCTGCCTAACGCCCTGCCGGAGATCTTCACGGGCATTCGCACGGCGATGGGCGTGTGCTGGGGCACGGTGGTCGCCGCCGAACTGGTCGCCGCCGAGAAGGGCGTCGGCTCGATGATCATGATCGCGAAGAACTTCCTCCAGACCGACACGGTGGTCATCGGCATCATCATCATCGGGATCATCGGCTACGGCATCGAGATGATCATGCGCCTGCTGGAACGCTGGCTCGTCCCGTGGCGCGGCAAGGGCTGAGCCGCCCGCCTCCGCCGCGCCACGGTCCATGACGAAGAAAGGCCCCCGCTCGAAGGCGGGGGCCTTTTCGTGTCACGATCCGCCCAGCAACGCCACGGCGGACAGATTACAGGATGACCGTGTCTTCCCCGGGCATCATGCACCCGCAAACCGTCTTCGTCATGTCCATCGCCTCGTTCTGGGGGCCTCGTCCAGCCACATTGTCGTACCGCCAACGCCCCCATTAGGCCTTTTCCCTGTAAACAGGGCGTTAATGAAGTTCCTTACGAAACTGTGCCAGAAAGAACATAACGGCACTTCAAGCGCGATCACATTTATGGCAGCGCATCTTGCAGCACTTTCTTCAAATTTTCCCGAACGGGGATTTCTTCGCCCTATCCCGCGCCGGGCCGGAGCCGCCGTGCCCAGAGATCGTGGTCGCCGGTCTCGTCCACCTCGACCTCGACGAAGTCGCCGGGCTTCAGGTCGGCGAAATCCTCGTCGATGAAGACGTTGCCGTCGATCTCGGGCGCATCCGCCGCCGAGCGCGCCTCGGCCCCGTCCTCGTCCACCGCATCAACCAGCACGCGCATACGCGTGCCGACGAGGCGCGACAGCTTCGCGGTGCTGATCCGCTGCTGCGCTTCCATGAAGCGCGCGAGGCGTTCGTCCTTGACCGCCTGCGGTACGTGGTCGGGCAGATCGTTCGCCGCCGCGCCCGCCACGTCCTCGTAGCGAAAGCATCCCACCCGGTCGAGCTGCGCTTCTTCGAGCCAGTCGAGCAGGTACTGGAAATCCGCCTCCGTCTCGCCGGGAAAGCCGACGATGAAGGTCGAGCGCAGGGTCAGGTCGGGGCAGATGCCGCGCCAGGCCGCGATCCTGTCGAGCGTCTTCTCCTGGTTCGCGGGGCGCCGCATGGCGCGCAGTACCGACGGCGAGGCATGCTGGAACGGGATGTCGAGATACGGAAGGATCCGGCCCTCGGCCATGAGCGGGATGATCCGGTCGACCGAGGGGTACGGATAGACGTAATGCAGCCGCACCCACGCGCCCAGGCTCCCCAGCCCCGCGCAGAGATCGTGCAGGTCGGTGCGGTAGATGCCATCCTGCCACACGGTCTCCCGGTAGCGGATATCCATGCCGTAGGCCGAGGTATCCTGCGAGATCACCAGCAGTTCCTTGACCCCCGATTCCACCAGTCGCTCCGCCTCCCGCAGCACGGCATTCACCGGGCGCGAGACCAGCTTGCCGCGCATGTCCGGGATGATGCAGAATCGGCAGGCGTGGTTGCAGCCCTCCGATATCTTCAGATAAGCGTAATGGCGCGGGGTCAGGCGTACGCCCTCGCCGTCGCGCGGGGCGGGGATGAGGTCGGTGAAGGCGTCGGGCCGGGGCGGGACGGCGGCATGGACCGCGTCCATCACCTGCTCGTATTGCTGCGGCCCGGTGATGGCCAGCACCTTCGGATGCGCCTTCTCGATGGTCTCGGCCTCCGCGCCGAGGCAGCCGGTGACGATGACGCGCCCGTTCTCCTCCAGCGCCTCGCCGATGGCATCGAGGCTCTCTGCCTTCGCGCTGTCGAGGAAGCCGCAGGTATTCACGATCACGGCGTCCGCGCCGTCGTAATCGGGCGAGAAGGCGTACCCCTCGGCGCGCAGGCGTGTCAGGATGCGTTCGGAATCCACGAGGGCCTTGGGGCAGCCGAGGCTGACCATGCCGATCTTCGGCGGGGCGGGGCGGAGGCGGGCTGCGTCTGTCATGGCGGGGATATGCGGGGCGCGGGGCGGGGGCGCAAGGTCTAATCGTCCCCCGCCTGCCCCAGCACCGTCGCGCGCCGGGCCTTGGCGACCGGGCTGACGCAATGGACCGTCTTCTCCCAGAACTGCGGACGGGTGGGCACCTGCCACAGCGCCCGCAGCGCCGCGACCCCGCCCATCATCCAGTAGGGCAGCAGCAGCGGCGCACCCAGCGCCATCCGCCAGCCGAACCGCCGCCGCCCCGCGACGAAGGCCGCCCCGATCAGCATCGCCTGCCCCGCCAGCAGGACCGCCGCGACCCCGCCCGTCGCCGGATGATCCAGCGCCGCGGGCCACGCCGCCATCCCCGCGGCCAGCGCGACGATACCGGAGAGAACGAGGACGGGTTGCAGCAGGAACGAGAGAAACCCGTCCAGCAGCAGGATGTTGATGGCGACCATCGGCATGATGCCCAGTTCCTGCGCGAGCCGCCGGGGGGCGCGCATGTGCACGGCCCAGGTGAGCATGAACCCCTTGATCCAGCGCGACCGCTGGCGAATCCAGGCCGGCACGCTTCCCGTCGCCTCCTCCAGGGTGGTCGAATCGAAGACCACCGCACGCTTGCCCGCCCGGGCCAGCCGCAGACCCAGATCCGCATCCTCCGTCACATTGTAGGGGTCCCACGCGCCCAGGGTTCGCAGCGCATCGGTGCGAAAGTAGAGCGACGTACCCCCGAGCGGGATGGGCCAGCGCGTGCGGCTCATGCCGGTCAGCAGCATGTCGAACCACAGGGCGTATTCCATGGCGACGCAGCGGGTCAGCAGGTTGTCCTGCGGGTTGTAGTAGCTGAGCCGCGCCTGCGCGCAGACCACGTCCGGCTCCGCCGCCTCCAGCGTGGCCACCGCCTTCGACACCTGATCCGGGGCGGGGGCGTCCTCCGCGTCGAAGATGCCGACGATCTCGCCCCGGGCGAAGGGCAGGGCGACGTTCATGCTCTTGGGCTTCGTGCGCGGCGCACTCGGCGGGACGACGAGGCAGTCGATGTGGCTCCTCGCCGTCAGGCGCCGCGCCTCCGCGACGGTCTCGGCGTCGTCCTCTTCGAGCAGGATCTTGATGTCGAGCGCGCGTACCGGATAATCGAAGGCCGTCAGGGCGTCCACCAGGGCGGGCAGGCTGTCGGCCTCGCGGTAGACGGGCACGAGGATCGACACCACCGGCGTCGTCCGCCTCGGGGGCGTCTGGTCCTCCCGCCGCCGGCTGGCGCGGACGATCAGGATGGCGCGCAGCGCGGTCGTGGCGAGGAGATAGGGTACGAAGACGATCCAGAGCGTCGCGAGGGTCGTCACGGGGGCCATCGCCAGGCACGAGACGAAGGCAAGTAAAGTTGCAAGTAATACAAATTTCATCCATGACGGGAATCCGGTCGCCACGGACATGTCCGGCGCATCGTCCCGCAGGGCATCCGTCGCCTGCCTCGTCAGCGGTGCCGCGTAGCGCCGGACGAGGGCGTCCAGGATATCGCTCCGGGATGCGAGCGTCACGGATACCGGCCCCGTCCGGTTGCGCAACGCCTTCACGACCCTGAGCGCATCCGCGTAAGTGCTTGCCGCCAGAACGAGAACGCCGTTGCGCCGAGCATAGGGAATGACGGTGTGGCGACACAGGATGGTCTGCCAGTCATCGGGCGACAGGGCGAGGTCCGGCTCGAACGGCGTGACGCGGGGCGGTACGGCCCGCGCGTCGGAGAACAGCGGTACGGTATCGTCGGACGACGCCCGAAGGATCGCCCCCCGCACGGGAACGCTCTTTTCGGTTGTATCGTCTTCGGGTGTCGTAACCATCCGGCAACCGGAAGGCGAGGCGACGGGGAAGTCAATCGGGGTAATTCGGAAGAATACAACTCAGGATAGGGAGAGTTCTAGTCGCCCGTTACTTTCCCTCCGATTTCACCCGTTCGATGTTCCTGGCGAAGCGTTCGAACAGGTAGAAACTGTCCTTCGGACCGGGGCTGGCTTCGGGGTGGTACTGCACCGAGAAGAGCGGGCGATTCGCATCGCGGAGACCGCAGTTGGAGCCGTCGAACAGCGAGACATGCGTCTGGACCACCGTCTCGGGCAGCGAGTCCTCGTCCACGGTGAAGCCGTGGTTCATCGAGGTGATCTCGACCTTGCCGGTCTCGTTGTCGCGGACGGGATGGTTCGCGCCGTGATGGCCGAACTTCATCTTCTTCGTCCGCCCGCCCAGCGCCGTGGCGAGGAGCTGATGCCCGAGGCAGACGCCGAAGACGGGCAGGTCCGCGTCGATCAGCGCGCGGATGGTCGGGACCGCGTGGTCGCCCGTCGCCGCCGGATCGCCGGGACCGTTGGTCAGGAAGATGCCGTCGGGCCGCAGGGCGAGGATATCCTCGGCGCTCGTCCTGGCGGGTACGACCGTCACGTCGCATCCCGCATCGGTCAGGCAGCGCAGGATGTTGCGCTTCGCGCCGTAGTCGATGGCGACCACCCGGTGCCGCGTCTCGGGGTCCGGCGCATAGCCGCCGGGCCAGGACCAGCGGCCCGCCTCCCACGCGTAGGGGGCGTCGCAGGTCACCTCGGCGGCGAGGTCCGCATCCTCGATCCCGTTCCACCCCCGCGCCATCGCTATCAGCGCATCGGCGTCGATATCGCCCGCCGGATCGTGGCACAGCGCCGCGTGGGGCATACCGGCGTCGCGGATGAGGCGGGTCAGGCGGCGGGTGTCGATGCCCGCGATGCCGATGCGTCCGATCTCCGCCAGCCAGTCGCTCAGCGGCCCCATCGCGCGCCAGCTCGACGGATCGGTCGGGTCCATCCGCGTCACCATGCCCAGCGCCACCGGCGCGCCGGTCTCCATGTCCTCGCCGTTCACGCCGGTATTGCCGATATGCGGGAAGGTGAAGGCGACGATCTGGTCGGCGTAGGAGGGGTCGGTCATCACCTCCTGATAGCCGGTCATCGCCGTGTTGAAGCACAGCTCGCCGACCGTGCGCCCCGTCGCGCCGAAGCCGCGCCCCCAGAAGACCTGCCCGTCGGCGAGGGCGAGGCAGGCGGTGGGCGTCTCCTTCTCGCGCAGGAAGGCGGGCGTCGCGGCGGGGGAGGCGGCGGACATCGGGCGGCTCCTTCGAAGGATCGGTCGCGGGGGTCGCGCGTTCTCTAGTCCAAGCGCGCGCGGTTTGCAAAGCCCCGGTTTCGCGCTCCCGTGCGCTTGGCGCTTCAAACCGGCGGCGAAACCCTGTAGGAGGCCCCGGAACGGGGGAGGGATCATCATGCTGCGCGAGCGGATCGACGAGGATTTCAAGACGGCCATGAAGGCGCGCGACGAGGTGCGCCTGTCCACGCTGCGGCTGATCAAGGCGGCCATCACCCAGGCGGACATCGCCGGGCGCGGGGCCGAGGATGGCGGCGGCGTGGACGATGCCGCGATCATGGCCCTGCTGCAGAAGATGATCAAGCAGCGCGAGGATTCGGCGGCGCTCTACGAGAGCGGGGGCCGGGTCGAGCTGTGCGAGCGCGAGCGCGACGAGATCGCCATCATCCGCGACTTCCTGCCCAAGCCCATGGACGACGCCGAGACGGACGCGGCGGTCGCGGCGGCTGTGGCCGGAACGGGGGCGTCCTCGCTGAAGGACATGGGCGCGGTCATGGCGCATCTGCGCGCGAACCATCTGGGCCGCATGGATTTCGGCGCGGCGGGCAAGAAGGTGAAGGCGGCGCTCTCGGGAGCGTGACGCGGAAAGAGCGATACGACATGGCAAGGAAGACCGGCAAACCCCAGCGGCCCAAGGCACAATTGCCCCGCGGCTTCGACGATTCGTTCGGCGAGGACGTGCTGGTGCGGCAGCGGATGCTGTCCCGCATCGCGGAGGTGTACCACCTGCACGGCTTCGATCCGCTGGAGACCCCCGCCATCGAGACGGTCGAGGCGCTGGGCAAGTTCCTGCCCGACGTGGACCGGCCGATGGGCGGCGTGTTCGGCTTCCAGGACGAGGACGAATCGTGGCTGGCCCTGCGCTACGACATGACGGCCCCGCTCGCCCGGGTGGCCGCGCAGTACCGCAACGACCTGCCCTCCCCCTATCGCCGCTACGCCATGGGGCCGATCTGGCGGAACGAGAAGCCGGGGCCGGGGCGCTTCCGGCAGTTCTGGCAATGCGACGCCGATACGGTCGGCACCTCGACCGTGGCGGCGGATGCCGAGATCTGCGCGATGCTGGCCGATGCGTTGCAGGCGGCGGGGATCGCGCGCGAGGATTTCGTGATCCGCATCAACAACCGCAAGGTTCTCAACGGGATACTGGAGGAAGCGGGCATCGCGTCCGAGGAGGAGGAAGCCCAGCGCGGCATTGCGCTCCGCGCCATCGACAAGCTCGACCGGCTCGGCGAGGACGGCGTGCGTGCGCTGCTCGGGGAGGGCCGCAGGGACGAGAGCGGCGACTTCACGAAGGGCGCGAACCTGTCCGCCGAACAGGCTGATCTCATCATGAATTTCGTTGCCGCCGAGCGCGCGGACGGGGCCGCGACCTGCGCGCGCCTGCGCGAGCTGGTCGGCGCGTCCGGGCAGGGCCGCGAAGGGGTGGATGAGCTGGAGACCATCGCGGAACTGCTGGAGGGGCAGGGCTACCGCGCGCCGCTCGCCAGGATCGACCCTTCGATCGTGCGCGGCCTCGCCTATTACACCGGCCCTGTCTACGAGGCCGAGCTGGCCTTCGAGATCGTCGACGAGAAGGGCGAGCGGCGGCAGTTCGGGTCGGTCGCGGGGGGCGGGCGCTACGATGACCTCGTGATGCGCTTCACCGGCCAGCGCACCCCGGCGACCGGCGTCTCCATCGGCGTCGACCGCCTGCTCGCCGCCCTGCGCGCGCGGGGAGGGCAGGAGGCGAAGGCGGCGCGTGGCCCCGTCGTCGTGCTCGCCCCGGAGCGGGACCGGATGGGCGACTATCAGGCCATCGTCGCGGAACTGCGCGGCGCGGGCATCCGGTCGGAAGTCTTCATGGGCGGCGGAACGAACATGGGCAAGCAGTTGAAATACGCCGACAAGCGCCGCGCGCCCCTCGCCGTCATCGTCGGCTCGCAGGAGCGCGAGGCGGGAACGGTGCAGATCAAGGACCTCGTCCTTGGCGCGAAGCTGGCCGGCGAGATCGACTCGAATGAGGAGTGGAAGGCCCAGCCCGCCCAGCGGGAAGTGCCGCGCGGCAGGGTGCTGGCCACCGTCCGCGCGATGCTGGACCGGCCGGACGCATGATGTCGCCCGACCTCGATCCCGGCACCCGCGCCGCCCTCGACGCGCTCGACGCGACCCTGCTGGCGCGGCTCGGCGGGGCGGGGTGGGCGCATGTGGAGCCGGGGCAGATCCTCGACGCCGAGACGCTGCTCGACCTCTACGGCGAGGACGTGCGCGGGCGGGCCTTCGTGTTCGACGGACCGTCGGGCGACCTGTGCCTGCGCCCCGACCTGACGCTGTCCATCTGCCGGTATCACGTCACCCATGCCGCGGCGGAGGGCGAGGCGCGCTACCTCGCCGCCGGGCCGGTCTTCCGCCGTCCCACCGCGTCCTTCGACGGCGCCGGAAAGCCGTCACACCCGGGCTTGACCCGGGTATCCGGCGGCGCGGAACCATGGACCCCCGGGTCAGGCCCGGGGGTGACGAGAGAGCCGGTTCAGGCTGGGCAGTTCCGGCAGATCGGCTGCGAGTGGTTCGGCGGGGCGGACGCGGCGGCCATCGACGCGGATATCTTCGCGCGGACGCAAGGGGCGCTGCTGGAGGCGGGCTGCACCGTCGAGGTGACGACCGGGGATCTGGGCATCCTCTTCTCCCTCATCGACGCGGCCCCCATCCCCGACCGCTGGCGGGCGCGACTAAAGCGCCATGTCTGGCGGCCCCATCGGTTCAGGGCGCTGTTGCACGAACTGTCCGAGGGGCGCGCGGACGAGGCGGGGCGGCTGGCCTTCCTGAAGGCGCTCGGCGGCCTCGCGCCGGAGCAGGCGCGCGGGGCGGTGGCGCACATGCTCGACCTGTCGGGCACGGTGCATGTGGGCCTGCGCACCCATGACGAGATTTCCGAACGGTTCCTGGAACAGGCCGAGGACGCCCAGGCCCACCCCCTCCCGTGCGAGATCGTGGCCGCCATCGAGGCGGCGGCGGCGCTGAAGGCGCCCTGCGCCGACGCGCTGGAGAGCCTGCACGCCATCGCCCGCGAAACGGGCCTCGCCCTCGGCCCGGCGCTGTCGCGGTTCGAGGCGCGCATGGCGGCGCTGGAGCGGCAGGGGATCGACGCGGCGATGCTGCCCTTCGACGGGGATTTCGGGCGCAACCTCGAATACTACGACGGATTCGTCTTCGAGATCCTCGACCGCGACACCGCCGCAGGGGGAGACCGCCGGGCGGCCCAGCTCGCCGGGGGCGGGCGCTACGATTCGGTCCTGCCCGCCGCCGCGCGGGCGTTCGGCGCGGCGGAATGCGCCGCGCGAGGGGCCGTCGGCGCGGCGCTGCGACCGGAGGCGATCCTGTCGACCAGGCGATAAGTCGCCCGGTTTCGCATTCTCTTAACGTCGGCTGCTTACGCTGTAGAGGCCGCACAGGAGGGGAGCGGGATGATCATATCGGAATTGCTGTCCCAGAAGGCATCGAACGAGATCATGACGATTTCGGCGGATGCCGACCTGATGGACGTGGCGCGGATGCTGGAGTCCCACAATATCGGTGCCCTGATCGTCCAGGAGGAGGGAGGCGACGCGGACGTCATCCTCGGCGTCATCTCGGAACGCGATATCGTGCGCCGGTTCGTCGCCGCTCCCGCTACCGTCACGCGCCTTCGCGTCCGCGACGTCATGAGCCGCGACGTGATCGGCTGCGATGCCAGCGACGATTTGGTCGACACCCTCGACACGATGAACAAGCGCGGCATCCGCCACGTACCCGTCTTCGACGAAGGGCAGCTCGTCTCGATCCTGAGCATCCGGGACTTCAACATGGCCTATCGGCGGCTTCAGCAGTTCGCCCTCACCGATTACATGACCGGACTGGCCAACCGCCGCCACTTCATGGATTTGCTGGAACAGGAGATCAACCGGCGCGCCCGCTTCGGCACGCCGCTCTCGATCATCATGGTGGACATCGACCGATTCAAGTCGATCAACGACACCCACGGCCATGCCGTCGGCGACCGCGTCATCTGCGCCCTCGGGGACCTGATGAAGGCGCATTGCCGCATCTACGACGTGGTCGGACGGCTGGGCGGCGAGGAATACGCGATCCTGTGTCCCAACACGCGCCTCGCCGGAGCCGAGGTCGTGTGCGGGCGCCTGATCGACGCCACGCGCCGTCACCGCATCGCGCTGAACCCGGGCGAGTTGCGCTTCACGGCGAGCTTCGGCATCTACGAGACGCTCGCGGAGGGCGAGAACGCCGAGTCCATGCTCGCCCGTGTCGACGAGTTGCTCTACCGCGCGAAGGAGGGCGGGCGCGACCGCCTCGTCTCCAGCGACAGCGACGATTCCGCCGTCGCCTGCGAGATCTTCGCCGCCTGACGGGGCGAAAACGCACCGCCGTGCACGTGGCGGGTGACAAGCGCGCCGACAGGCCGTATTTTCCCCGCCAGGGCAAACAGAGCAGAGAGGCGGCCAACGATGCCGCAGGGAAATCCGAAGGATGATCCCAGACGCGCCGGCGGCCTACCCCGCCGCGCCGTCTCGCGATTGCGCGACGGGTGGAAGACGACCGTCACCCGGCGCATGGTCCGGCGTGGGCGCGTGCCGGACAGTTTCTCCTTCAAGCCGCGGGGCCTGAACGTCGGCTCCCCCGAGACCGCCGCCGCGCTCCTGCGCGGGCAGTTCGCGCTCGCGGGGGCATCGGCGCGGATCGAGCGGGGCGACCCCTGGCGGGTCGACGCGCCCTCGACCGCCTGGGCCGAGGCGCTGCACGGCTTCGGCTGGCTCGATCACTTCCGCGCCAGCGACGGCGAGGCCGCCCGCAAGGCCGCGCGCAAGACGACGGACGCATGGCTGCACCGGCACGGCGAGAGCGGGGGGCTGCCCTGGCATCCGCCCGTGGTCGGCGACCGGGCGGTCGCCTGGTGCATGAATGCCAGCCTCCTGACCGAGAATGCCGAGCTTGTCTATCGCAGCGACTTCTTCCGATCCCTCGCCGCTCAGGCGCGTTACCTGCGCCGGACCGGCCCGGCGGAAGCGCTGCCCCGCGACCGGCTGCGCGCCGCGCTGGGCCTCGCCTATGTCGGGCTGTGCGTCGCGGGGGAGGGGGAGCTGCTCGCCCCGGGGATGGAGGCGGTATCGGCGGCGGCCAGGGCGGCCCTCGACGACGACGGCCATGCGCGCAGCCGCAACCCGTCCGACCTGCTCGCCATCCTGCGATCCCTCGTGCAGTTGCGCGAGGATCTGAAGGCGGCGGGCGAGGGGGCGACGGCGGGCAGGCTGACCCCCTTCATCGAGCGCATGGCTCCGGCCCTGCGCGGCCTGCGCCTCGGTACGGGGGGAGGGCTGGCGATGTTCCATGGCGGGCGGGAGGAGGGCGCGGACGCGCTGGACCTCGCCCTCGTCGAATCCGGCGACCGGCAGCCGCCTTCCGAGGTGCCGGACGAGGGCGGCTACCTGCGACTCGCCGCCGGGGGCATCTCGGCGGTGCTCGATGCGGGCGCTCCGGCGGAGGGACCGTACGCCCTCTACGCTCACGCCGCCCCGCTCGCCCTGAGCTTCGCGTCGGGCGACCGGCCCATCGTGGTCAACTGCGGCTCCGGCGTGCATCTGGGCGCGGAATGGGAGGGGCCGTGCCGGGCTTCGGCGGCCCATTCCACCCTGACGGTCGCGGAGCGCTCTCCCTGCGAGTTCGAGGACCGGGCCGGCGCGCGCTATCGCCGTCTCGGCCGCTGCGCGCGCATCGTGGACGTGCAGAGTCAGCGCGACGACAGCGGCATCTGGGCGCTCGCCGCCCATGACGGCTACGCCGCGCGCCACGGCCTCATCCACTACCGCCGCCTGTTCCTCGACGCGGACGGGGGCGACCTGCGCGGCGAGGATACGCTGACCCTCTCGAAGGGCGGCGCGCGAGTGCTGGAGCGTTCCCGCGCGCGCCGGAAAAGCCCCGACGGCCCCCATTTCGCCATCCGCTTCCACCTGCACCCCGACGTCGCGGTCGCCATCGAGGACGGCAAGGCCCGGCTCACGCTCGCCTCGGGCGAGACGTGGCAGATGATCCAGTCGGGCGGCAAGCTGGTGGTCGAGGATAGCGTCTACATCCCCGGCCCCGTTCCGCCCATCGCCTGCAAGCAGATCGTGATCGAGGCCTCCCTGCGCGATACCGAGGGACAGGTGCGCTGGGCCTTGAAGCGCATGGGCGGCCCCGCCATCGCCGTCGACGACCCCATGGAGACCGATTCCGAATGACCCGAACCCCCGTGCGCCGCGCGCTCCTGTCGGTCTCCGACAAGGACGGCCTGACCGATTTCGCCCGCGCGCTCCATGACCGCGGCGTCGAGCTGGTCTCCACCGGCGGCACCGCCCGCGCCATCGCCGCGGCGGGCCTGCCCGTGCGCGACGTGGCCGAGCTGACCGGCTATCCGGAGATGATGGATGGGCGGGTCAAGACGCTGCACCCGGCGGTGCATGGCGGTCTCCTCGCCCTGCGGGGCGAGCCATCCCACGCGGCGGCGATGGAGGAGCATGGCATCGCGCCCATCGACCTGCTGGTCGTCACGCTCTACCCGTTCGAGGAGACGCTGGCGAAGGGGGGCGATTTTGGCGACTGCGTCGAGAATATCGACATCGGCGGCCCGGCGATGATCCGGGCGGGGGCGAAGAACTGGCAGCATACGGCGGTCGTGGTCGATACCGACGACTATGCCGACGTGCTGGAGGCCGTCGCGGCGGGGGGCTTCGACGCGGACGGGCGCAAGGCGCTGGCCGCGCGGGCCTATGCGCGCACGGCGGCCTACGATGCCGCCATCTCCGACTGGTATGCCGGGCAGGTGGGCGATGCCACGCCCCGGCGCGTCGCCCGGGCCGGCACCCTGCGCCAGTCCCTGCGCTACGGCGAGAACCCGCACCAGGCGGCGGCCTTCTACACCACCGGCGACGCGCGCCCCGGCGTCGCCACCGCGACCCTCGTGCAGGGCAAGGCGCTGAGCTACAACAACATCAACGACGCCGATGCCGCCTTCGAGCTGGTCTCCGAGTTCGATGCGGGCGCGGGGCCGACCTGCGCCATCGTCAAGCACGCCAACCCCTGCGGCGTCGCCACGCGCGGCTCGCTGGCGGAGGCGTATCGCCACGCCTACCGCACCGATACCACCAGCGCCTTCGGCGGCATCGTCGCCCTGAACGGCACGCTGGACGGGGAGACGGCGGAGGAGGTCGTGAAGATCTTTACCGAGGTCGTCATCGCCCCCGATGCCGACGCGGACGCCCGCGCGGTCTTCGCGGGCAGGAAGAACCTGCGCCTGATGCTGACGGGCGGCCTCGCCGATCCCGGCGCGGGCGGGCGCGTGCTGCGTCCCGTGGCGGGGGGGCTGCTGGTGCAGGACCGCGATTCGGGGCGCATCGGGGCGGACGACCTGCGCTGCGTGACGAAGCGCGCCCCGACCGAGGGCGAGATGGCGGACCTGCTGTTCGCGTGGCGCGTGGCGAAACACGTCAAATCCAACGCCATCGTCTACGCGAAGGACCGCGCGACGGTGGGCATCGGGGCCGGACAGATGAGCCGCGTCGACAGCACCCGCATCGCCGCGCGCAAGGCGGACGACATCCGGGAGGCCGAAGGGCTGGACGCCTCGCCCGCGCGCGGGTCGGTCGTGGCGTCGGATGCGTTCTTCCCCTTCTCCGACGGCCTGCTGACGGCGGCGGAGGCCGGGGCGACGGCGGTGATCCAGCCGGGCGGGTCGATGCGCGACGAGGAGGTCGTCGCCGCCGCCGACGAGGCGGGGTTGGCGATGGTCTTCACCGGCATGCGCCATTTCCGGCACTGATCGTCATGTACACGCCCGCCGCCTTCGCCATCACCGACCGTGCCATCCTGCACGACATCATCGCCGCCCACCCGCTGGCCCTGCTGGCGACGAACGGACCGGATGGTCCCGTCGCCACGCAACTGCCGCTGATGATCGAGACGGGCGAGGACGGCATCGACCGGATCATCGGCCATTTCGCCCGTGGCAACCCGCAATGGCGCGATGCGCAAGGCCAGCCTGCCCTCGCGGTCTTTCGCGGGCCGCAAGGCTACGTCGCCCCCGAATGGTACGCTACCAAGCGCGAGACCGGGCAGGTGGTGCCGACCTGGAACTACGTGACCGTGCAGGCCCGGGGCCGCCTCGACCCGATCCACGAGCCGGAGGACGCCCGCGCCATCATCGAGCGCTTGACCGATGCGATGGAGGCGACCCGCCCCGTGCCATGGTCGACCGCCGACGCACCGGGCCGTTTCATCGAGGCGATGATGCGCGGCGTGGTCGCGTTTCGTATGGAAATCGGTGCCCTGTCCGGTCAGGCGAAGCTGAGCCAGAACAAGGGTGCGGCGGATCGCGCGGGCGTGCGCAAGGGGCTGGATGCCGAACCCGGCGGCCTGGCCCTGCTCGACGCGATGAATCGCTGGGCCTGAGACCCGAAACCGCCTTTCGCTTCGCCCCGCGCCCCGCTACAAGCCTTTCCAGCATCGCAAGCCGGGGGAATGCGCGTGTCCGAACCTGCCATCACCGACGCCCTAATCGCCGATCACGGGCTGAAGCCCGACGAATACGCCCGCATCCTCGACCTTCTGGGCCGGGAGCCGTCCTTCACGGAACTCGGCATCTTCTCGGCGATGTGGAACGAGCATTGCTCCTACAAGTCCTCGAAGAAATGGCTGCGCACCCTGCCGACCACCGGCCCGCAGGTCATCTGCGGCCCCGGCGAGAATGCGGGCGTGATCGACATCGGCGACGGGCAAGCCTGCATTTTCAAGATGGAGAGCCACAACCACCCCAGCTTCATCGAGCCGTACCAGGGCGCGGCGACGGGGGTGGGCGGCATCCTGCGCGATGTCTTCACCATGGGTGCGCGGCCCGTGGCGGCGCTCAACGCCCTGCGCTTCGGCGACCCGGACCACCCGAGGACGCGCGGCATCGTCAGCGGCGTGGTGGCGGGTATCGGTGGCTACGGCAACTGCTTCGGCGTGCCGACCGTGGGGGGCGAGGTGGAGTTCCACCCCGCCTATAACGGCAATCCGCTGGTCAACGCCATGGCCGTGGGCCTCGCCGATGCGGATGCGATCTTCTATTCGGCGGCCTCGGGCGTCGGGATGCCCATCGTCTATCTCGGCGCGAAGACGGGCCGCGACGGCGTCGGCGGGGCAACCATGGCCTCCGACGAGTTCGGCGCGGATGCGGAGGACAAGCGCCCGACCGTGCAGGTCGGCGACCCCTTCACCGAGAAGCGCCTGCTGGAGGCGACGCTGGAGCTGATGGCCTCCGGCGCGGTGATCTCGATTCAGGATATGGGAGCGGCGGGGCTGACCTGCTCGGCGGTCGAGATGGGGGATAAGGGGAACCTCGGCGTGGTGCTCGATCTGGAGAAGGTCCCGACCCGCGAGACGGATATGAGCGCCTACGAGATGATGCTGTCGGAATCGCAGGAACGGATGCTCATGGTCCTGCGCCCCGAGAAGGAGGACGAGGCGCGGGCCATCTTCGCTAAGTGGGACCTGGACTTCGCGGTCGTGGGCGAGACGATATCCGAGGACCGCTTCCTCGTGCGACTCGACGGGGAGGTGAAGGCCGACCTGCCGCTCAAGGCGCTGTCGGGCGAGGCCCCGGAATACGACCGACCGTGGGTGCCGACCCCGCCCCCCGCGCCGCTGAACGACGTGCCGGAAGTGGCTGTGGACGAAGCGCTTCTGCGGCTGATGGCCTCCCCCGACCTCGCCTCGCGCCGCTGGGTGTGGGAGCAGTACGACCATATGGTCATGGCTGATACCGTGCAGCGCCCCGGCGGCGATGCGGCGGTCGTGCGGGTGCACGGCACCGCGAAGGGCCTCGCCATGACGACGGACGTGACGCCGCGCTACTGCGTCGCCGACCCGGTGCAGGGCGGGCGGCAGGCGGTGGCCGAAGCCTACCGCAATCTCTGCGCCGTCGGGGCCAGGCCCTTGGCGGCGACGGATAATCTCAATTTCGGCAATCCCGAGAAGCCCGCGATCATGGGTCAGCTCGTCGGGTGCATCCAGGGCATCGGCGAGGCCTGCGCCGCGCTCGACATGCCCATCGTCAGCGGCAATGTCAGCCTCTACAACGAGACCGAGGGCACCGCGATCCTGCCCACGCCGACCATCGGCGGGGTGGGGCTGCTGGAAAACCTCGATTCGATGCTCACGATGGGCTTCAAGTCCGGCGGCGAAGCCATTCTCCTGCTGGGCCGGACGGAGGGCTGGCTGGGCCGTTCGCTCTACCTGCGCGAGATCCACGGGCAGGAGGCGGGCCTGCCGCCCCCCGTCGATCTGGATGCCGAGCGGGCGGCGGGCGAGCTGGTGCAGCAGCTCGCGAAGGAGGGCGCGCTGACAGCGGCCCATGACGTGGGCGACGGCGGCATCGCCGTCGCGCTGGCCGAGATGGCGCTGGCGGGGAACATCGGCTGTACCGTCCGCACGCCGGGCGGGCGCGACGATGCGACCTTCTTCGGCGAGGATCAGGGGCGATACCTCGTGACGACCCCGAGCGAGTCGGTCGAGCAGCTCTTCGCCGTGGCCGACGCCGCCGGCGTCCCGGCGGTGTGGATCGGCGAGACGGGCGGCAGCTTCGTCGCCATCGGCGCGGGCGCGGTGGCGCTCGACGCCCTGCGCGAGGCGCATGAGGGATGGTTCCCAGCGTACATGGACGGCTGACGCTTGGCCGGAAGCCGCGATCCGGCTATCATCATCGCCATGAACATCCAGAACCCCATCGCCCGGGCGACCGGGGAACCGCCTTCGCAATACGACGCGGATTTCTACGTCTGGGCGCTCGCCCAGAGCGACGCCTTGGCGCGACGCGATGCGGCGGCGCTCGACTGGGACAATCTCGCGGAGGAAATCGGCGATTTGGGCAAGTCACACCTCCTGGAAATGGAGAACCGTCTCGTCACCATCATGGAGCATCTGCTGAAATACGAATTCGGTGTGATGCGCGATCCGGCACGGAAATGGATGCGCACCATCGTCGTGCAGAAGACGGACCTCGCCCGACATCTGAGAAGCGTTCCAAGCCTTGCCGCCCGCGTCGAAGAGATCGCCCGGGAAGCCTATCCCGATGCACGGCGCAAGGCCCTTGCCGGCTTCGAGTATCACGAATCCGTAAATCTGCCCTTCTATTCGGACGCCCTGCCGAAGACGCTCCCCTACGACGCCGCCATGCTCCTCGATCCCGACGTCATGCCGGAGCCGCGCGATTGATGCGTCCCGCCATTGCGCCGCGCCGCGCAAGTCCTTAACTCCTAGGCAACCATACCATCCCGGAGACCCCGCCCATGCCCATGGAAGCCGCCGCGATCGAGACGCTGATCCGCGAATCGTTCCCCGACGCGCATATCGAGATTCGCGACCTGGCGGGGGACGGGAACCATTACGCCGCGACCGTGCTCGACCCCTCCTTCGCGGGCAAGAACCGGGTGCAGCAGCATCAGGCCGTCTACGCCGCGCTCAAGGGCAAGATGGACGGGGCCGCGGGCGAGCTGCACGCGCTCGCGCTTCAGACCGGCGTGCCGAAACAACCGATAGAGGACTGAAATCCATGGATACCACCGCCGCCCAGGCCGAGATCAAGAAGACCGTCGAGAGCAACGACGTGGTCCTCTTCATGAAGGGCAACAAGACCTTTCCGCAATGCGGCTTCTCCAGCCGCGTGGCGTCGATCCTCAACTACATGGATATCGAGTATCAGGATGTGAACATCCTCGAATCGGACGAGATGCGCCAGGGAATCAAGGATTTCACCAACTGGCCGACCACGCCGCAGCTCTACGTGAAGGGCGAGTTCGTCGGCGGCTGCGACATCGTCACGGAGATGACCATGTCCGGCGAGCTGGACACGATGCTCGGGGAGAAGGGCGTCGCCTACAACGCCGAGGCGGCGAAGAAGATCCGCGACGCCAACGGCTGAGCCGTACCGGGCCGGGAATCGGGACTGTCCGTTTCGCGGGCGGTCCCTTTTTCGTGTGCAGGGTTCCGGAATCGGAAAACCCGTGCCGGGGGGAGCACGGGCTTTCCTGGTGCTGCGAGGCTTGGGCTTTGGGACAGAAAAGCACCTCCACAGCGCGCGATACAGTGTGTTGGGGGACCACTTATCGCTGAAACCACAATGGGCCGCGTACGGTTAAAAAAGGCTTACGACGTCAGTACGCTGTCCATTATTTTTTCGCTTCTTCCCCCATCGAATACCAGACCTCCGGCCGGTAGCCGTAGAGCGCGGTGCGGTCGGGCTTGTCGAGGGGCGTCCACCAGGCCACGCGCTCGACCGGCTCGTACCACAGCGGAATGACGTAGCGCTCGGCGGTCAGTACCCGGTCGAGGGCGCGGATCGCGGCGACGTAGGACGCCTCGTCCTCGGCATCGAGCATCGCCTCGATCATCGCGTCGATGGCCGGATTGTCCGCGCCCATGTAGTTGCGCGTCCCTTCCTTCGTCACGCCTTCGGAGCCGAAGTAGAATTCCTGCTCGCCGCCGGGCGAGAGGGAGAGCCACCACTTGCGAACGATCATGTCGAAATCGTAGGTGTTCAGCCGCGTCTGGTACTGCGCCCCCTCCACCACGCGCAGGCTCACGTCGATGCCGAGGCGTTCGAGGGTGCGGGCGTAGATCGTGGCGACCTTCTCGTCGTCGCCGGTATTGCGCAGCAGGATTTCGAAGGCGAAGGGCGCGCCGTCCGCGTCGACCAGCGTTCCGTCCACCACGCGCCATCCGGCGTCGCGCAGGAGCCGCGCGGCCCGGCGCAGGGGCGCACGGTCGCGGCCCGTGCCGTCGGTGACGGGCAGGGCGAAATCGCCCTCCAGCGCGCCCTCCGGCAGGTCGTCCGCGAAGGGTATCAGCAGGTCGCGCTCCAGCCCCTCCGCCGGGCCGGTCGCGGCGAGGCGGGAATTGGCATAATAGCTCTCGATGCGCTTGTAGGCGCTGCGGTTCAGCGTGGCATTGATCCATTCGAAGTCGAATGCCTGGAGCAGCGCCTCGCGCACGCGCCGGTCGGCGAAGAGTGGATTGCGGGTGTTGAAGACCAGCCCCTCCATGCCCGTCGCCCGGCCGTGCACCATCTCATCGCGCTCGATCCGCCCGTCGCGCATGGCGGGAAAGTCGTATTCGTCGAGCCAGCGCTTCGGATTCGTCTCGCGCCGTTGATCCACCACCCCGGCGGTGAAGGCTTCCCACAGGCTGTTGTCGTCGCGGAAGTAGAGGTAGGTGACCTCGTCGAGGTTGTGGATGCCGCGATTGACCGGCAGATCCCTGCCCCAGTAGTCGTCCCGCTTGCGCAGCGTCAGCCGGTCGCCGACCTCGACTTCGGCCACCGCGTAGGGGCCGCTGGCCACGGGCGGGCGCAGGGTTGTCTCGGCGAACTCCCGGTCCTGCCAGTCGCTGCGCGCGTGGATCGGCATGAGGCCGAGGAGGAGGGGCAGTTCGCGCTCCTCCTCGTGGAAGGTGAAGGTGATGCTCCGCTCGCCGGTCGCCCGGACGTCGGAGACCTTGTCGTAATAGGTGGCGAAGTTGGGCCGCCCCTCGTCGCGCAGCATCTCCATCGTGAAGATCACGTCGTCGGGCGTCACCGGCGCGCCGTTCGAGAAGGCCGCGTCGGGGTGGAGCGCGAAGGTGACGGAGCGCCGGTCGTCGGCCACGTCGACGCTCTCGGCGAGGAGGCCGTAGACGGTGAACGGCTCGTCCCAGCTTCGTGCCATCAGCGATTCGAAGACGTGGGTACGGATGGCCCAGGGGGCGCGGCCCTTGGTCGTGTAGGGGTTGAGCGAGTCGAATCGCCCCCTCTCCCCATAGGTGATTCGCCCCCCCTGGGGCGCGTCGGGGTCGGCATAGGGCAGGGATTCGAAGCCCTCCGCGAGGGCCGGCTCACCGTAAAATGCAATGCCATGAGCGGGTTCGGCATCGCTCCGCATAGGGAGCATCAGCATTCCCAGCGCAAGGCAGGGAAGATGAAGAAACTTTTTCAATCTTCTGAATCCTTTGTAATTTTATTCTTCGCCGTGGAGGGTTTTCTCGTAGACCGCGATGCTACCCCGTTTCATTCTTCTTGCAAGGGCGCGTCGCGGGGTGCGGTGTTCCGCACTTTTTGGGCTTGCTAATCGGTCAGGCACATGCCTAGTTCAATGCACTGCTCGATAGGTTTCTTGCCTGTATGAAACCTGCCTCAATCCAACTTCAGGCGTCCTCGAAAGAGGGCGCCTTTTTTCTCGTCCGCGCGCAAGTTTTCCTTTTCGAGCAAGGGACGGGGCGCATAGGCTGATCCCGAACCGCAAGGGAAGGGGAGCGCCATGAAGGTCCGGCAGATTTCCGAACGCAAGGCGATGCACGACGTCGCCGCCACCACGGTCGACGCCACGCTCGGCGACGTGGCCGAGAAGCTCGGCGCGCTGAAGATCGGGTGCCTCGTCGTCCTCGACGGGTCGGGCGCGCTGTGCGGCATCCTCTCGGAGCGCGACATCGTCCGGGCCGTGGGCGAGCAGGGCAGCGCCTGCCTCGGCCAGAGCGTCGAGAGCGTGATGACCCGCGACGTGATGACCTGCACCCCCGACGACGGCGCGGACTCGATCCTGTCGCGCATGACCGAGGGGCGCTTTCGCCACATGCCGGTGATGGACGAGGGGCGCGTCGTCGCGCTCGTGTCGATCGGGGACATGGTGAAGGCCAAGATCGAGGAACTGCAGCAGGATAACGAGGCGATGGAGACCCTGATCCGGTCGGGCGTGGCCTGACCCGATGATGCGGACGGGTCTGTATCCCGGCACCTTCGATCCGGTGACGCTGGGCCATCTCGACGTCATCTGGCGCGCCCGGCGGCTGGTGGACGAGCTGGTCATCGGCGTGGCCACCAACGAGGGCAAGGGACCGCTCTTCTCGACCGAGGAGCGGGTGACCATGATGCGCGAGGAGGTCGCCGCGCTGCCCACGCGCCCGGGCGACGCCACCGTGCGGGTCGAGCCGTTCGGCGAATTGCTGATGTTCTACGCCAAGCGCATCGAGGCGCAGGTCATCTTCCGCGGCCTGCGCGCCGTGTCGGATTTCGAGTACGAATTCCAGATGGTCTGCATGAACCGGGCGCTGGACGACGAGATCGAGACCGTGTTCCTGATGGCCGACGTCGAGCACCAGGCCATCGCCTCCCGCCTCGTGAAGGAGATCGCGCGCCTCGGCGGGGACGTCTCCACCTTCGTCACGCCGCCCATCAACGCGGCGCTGCGCGCCCGCTACGACGCCCCCCGATAGCCGTCGATATTTCGCGTGACGCTCCTTGCGGGCGTGCTATGAAGCGGGGCGCGAAACGATAGGATGATCCCGATGGCGAGACCCGGAACGCTCGCGCTGGCCTGCCTCCTGGCGCTGGCGGCCTGCGGCGAGGATACGGCACGCGAGGACGCCCGCGTCGAGGCCGAGAGCGGCGTCGTCGCGGCGGCCTCCGACGCGGCCCCGGGCCAAGACGTTGTGGCGACGGTCGACGATCCGGAGAATGCCGTCGTCATCGAGCTGGAGGAGGGCCGGGTCGTCATCGCGCTGGCCCCCGACCTCGCCCCCAACCACGTCGCCCGCATCAAGGAGCTGACGCGCGAGGGCTTCTACGACGGGGTCGTGTTCCATCGCGTGATCGACGGCTTCATGGCCCAGACGGGCGATCCGTCGGGGACGGGCCGGGGCGGCTCCGGGGTGAACATCGACGCCGAGTTCAGCGATGCGCCCTTCGACCGGGGCACCGTCGGCATGGCCCGCGCGGGCAGCCCCGACAGCGCCGACAGCCAGTTCTTCATCTGCCTTGCCCCTGCCCCGCACCTGAACGGCCAGTACACCGTCATCGGGCGGGTGGTCGAGGGCATGGATCATGTCGACGCCATCCGGAAGGGAGCGCCGGGGTCCGGCAAGGTCGCCAATCCCGACAGGATGCTGTCCGTGAAGGTGCTGGCCGATCTCTGAGGACCCGAGACTGGAAGGGCGGCCGGACCTGCCGGTCTCCGCCTTCGATTTCGACCTGCCCGAGTCGCTGATCGCGCTGCGACCCGTGCGGCCCCGTCGGTCGGCGCGGATGCTCCATGCCGAGAGCGGGACGCTGGCGGACCGGACCATGGCCGACCTGCCCCGCATCCTCCGCCCCGGCGATGTGCTCGTGTTCAACGATACCCGGGTCCTGCCGGTCCAGCTGTCGGGCACCCGGCAACGGGGGGAGGGCGTCGTCGCGGTTTCGGCGACCCTGATCGAGCGGCGCGATGCCGCGCGCTGGCGCGCCTTCGCCAAGCCGGGCCGTCGATTGAAGCCGGGCGAGCGCGTCGTCTTCTCCGATGCCCTGTCCGCCGAGGTCGCGGCGAAGAACGAGGACGGCACCCTCGATCTCGTCTTCGACCGGACGGGCGAGTCGCTCGACGCCGCCATCGCCGGGATCGGCGCGATGCCGCTGCCCCCCTACATCGCCCAGCGCCGCCCCGCCGACGCCCGCGACGCGCTCGACTACCAGACGATCATGGCCCGGCGCGACGGCGCGGTGGCCGCGCCCACCGCGGCCCTGCATTTCGATGCCGAACTGCTCGATGCGCTGGCGGCGGCGCGCATCGGCATCGAGACCGTGACGCTCCATGTCGGCGCGGGAACCTTCCTGCCGGTCAAGGCCGAGACCGTCCACGGCCACCGGATGCACGCCGAGACCGGCGAGATCGACGCGGGCACCGCAGGGCGCCTCAACGCGGCCAAGGCGGCGGGGGGGCGCATCGTCAGCGTCGGGACGACATCCCTGCGCGTCCTTGAGACGGCGACGGGCGAGGACGGAATCCTGCTTCCGTGGCGCGGTGCAACGGACATTTTCATAACACCCGGTTACCGATTTCGGCAAATTGACGGACTTGTGACCAATTTCCATCTACCGCGCTCCACTCTCGTGATGCTGGTCAGCGCCCTGATGGGTACGGAGGAAACGCGTGCATTGTACAATCACGCGATTTCAGAGGGTTACAGGTTCTACTCCTACGGCGACGGGTCGCTCCTCATCCCGGAGCGATAGCGCGCGGATTTTTTCCGAATGGGGCCGCGACGATATAACAGGCTTGCTCTCGCCTTATTCGCTTGGCAAACACGCGCCGTAAGCGGCGCTTTCGACACTCAAGATTTGACAATGACACACGGCGCCCTAACGGAGTAGCAGGATCGATGACACATAAACGGACTCACGCGCACGTTGCACTCGCCTGTGCCTTCACGCTCGGAATGACCGGCGCGACGCTCGCCCAGAGCACGGAAGAACTCGACGCATCCTACAAGGCCGCCACCGAGCTTCTGCCCCCCCAGGCGCGGCCCGGCGAATGCTACGCCCGCGTCTTCATCCCCGCCGAGACCAAGCGTGTCGAGAACAAGGTCCTCGTGAAGGAGGCGACCGAGAAGCTCGAGGTCATCCCCGCCGAGTACGAGGAGAGCGAGGAGACGGTCGAGGTCCAGAGCGAGTTCGAGGAACTCGAAATCGTCCCGGCCGTCTTCGAGACCCAGTTCGAGACCGTGGTCGTCGAGCCGGAGCGCGAGGAGCAGGTCGTCGTGGACGCGGTCTACGAGGAAGTCGAGGAGAAGGTCCTCGTTCGCGAGTCGTACTCGACCTGGAAGAAGGGCGAAGGCCCGATCCAGCGCTACGACGAGGCGACCGGCGAGATCATGTGCCTCGTCACCATCCCGGCCGAGTACAAGACCGTGACCAAGCGCGTCGTGAAGGTGCCGCCGCGCACGATCACGAAGGTCATTCCCGCCGTGACCGAGCAGGTCGAGAAGCGCGTGATGATCGAGCCGCCGACCACCCGCAAGGTCGTCGTCCCCGCCGAGATGCGCACCGTCAGCGTCCGCAAGCTCGTCACCCCCGCCGAGGTCCGCAAGATCGAGATCCCGGCCCAGTACGAGACCGTCTACGAGGTGCAGAAGGGCGGCCCCGGCATGATGGAATGGCGCCCGATCCTGTGCAGCACCAACGCATCGGTCGAGCTGATCACGAAGCTCCAGAACGCGCTGAAGGAAAAGGGCTACAACCCCGGCACCATCGACGGCGTGCTCGGCGCGGGCACCATGGAGGCGGTTCGCCGCTACCAGCGGTCGAAGGGCATCGCCCAGGGCCAGCTGACCATCGAGGTCATGCGCGAGCTGGGCGTCGACCCCGGCGCGTCGACCTGATCCACGGGTCCATTCGTACGTGATGCGCGGCGGCCCCCCCGGGGCCGCCGTTTTTCGTTGAACGGTTTCTTCGAAGCGCTTCTGCCCCGGACTCGATCCGGGGCCTTTCGCAGTTCGGCGCATCGTTGCAATAGTCCCCGGATCGAGTCCGGGGCAGAAGTTCTCGACTATTTGTTCAGCCGCATCACCAGGCTCGACGTATCCCAGCGGTTGCCGCCCATTGCCTGCACGTCGGCGTAGAACTGGTCCACCAGCGCCGTCACCGGCAGGCGCGCGCCGACCTCCTTCGCCTGATCGAGGCAGATGCCCAGATCCTTGCGCATCCAGTCGACGGCGAAGCCCTTGTTGTCCTCGAACGCGCCGTCGAGAACCCATTCGTAGCGGTTCTCCATCTGCCAGCTCTGTGCCGCGCCCTTGGAGATGACATCGACCACCGCGCGGCCGTCGAGGCCCGACTTGTTGGCGAATTCCAGCGCCTCGGCGAGGCCCTGCACCAGCCCGGCGATGCAGATCTGGTTGACCATCTTGCACAGCTGCCCCGCGCCCGGCTCCCCGAGGCGGCGGCAGGATTTCGCGTAATGGCCGATTAGCGGTTCGGCGGCGTCGTAGTCGGCCTCGTCCCCGCCGCACATGACGGTCAGCTGCCCGTTCTCGGCCCCCGCCTGCCCGCCGGAGACCGGCGCATCGACGAAGCCGAACCCCGCCTCCCCGGCTGCCGCGTGCAGTTCGCGGGCCACCGTCGCTGAGGCGGTGGTATGATCGACGAAGATCGCGCCTTCCTTCATGCCCCCGAAGGCCCCGCCCTCGCCGGTCGTGACGGAACGCAGGTCGTCGTCGTTGCCGACGCAGGCCATGACGAAATCGCAGTTCCGGGCGGCCTCGGCGGGGGTGTCGGCCTTCGCGCCCCCGTATTCGCCGACCCACCGCTCGGCCTTTTCGCCCGTGCGGTTGTAGACGGTCACGTCGTGCCCGTTCCTCGCCAGGTAGCCCGCCATGGGATAGCCCATCACGCCGAGGCCGATGAAGGATACCGTCGCCATATTTTCCGTACTCCCGTCAGTTTATGTCCTTGAACCGGCCCCCGTCCTGGCGCATGGAACCGGCAGTGCCGCGCGGGGGTCACGATGGCCCGGCGACGGGCGAGGTCAAGACGGTCCGGCCCCCGGGCGGACGGAGGGAGGGGAGGGAAGCCGTGGGCGGGTTGTGGCGTCTCTTCACGCGGGTGGCGGCGGGCATCGCGCTTCTGGCGCTGTGCGCGGTGCTGGTCGTGGCGATGATCGCGTCGTTCTCCATGCCGCGCCTGTCCGGGACCGAACGCCTCGCGGGCCTCGACGCGCGGATCGAGATCGTGCGCGATGCCCATGGCATCCCCCGCATCTTCGCCAAGACGCCCCACGATGCCTGGTTCGCCCTCGGCTACGTCCATGCGATGGACCGGCTGTGGCAGATGGATGTCGGTCGCCGCCTCGCCCAGGGCCGCCTGTCGGAGCGGTTCGGGGCCGTGGCCCTGCCGACCGACCGGCTGATGCGCGCGCTCGACCTCGACGGTCACGCCGCCCGTTCGCTCGACGCCCTGTCGCCGGAGTCGCGCGAGGTGCTTGCCATCTACGCCGCCGGGGTGAACGCACGGATCGCGCGGAACGAGGCGGAGGGGCAGGGGCGCGGCGCGCCGGAATTCTACGTCTTCGGCGGGGATATCGACTCCTGGACCCCCGCCGACTCGCTGTCGATCCTCAAGGGCATGGCCTTTCAGCTGTCGCGCGGGGCGCTGGCCAAGGAGGTGAAGCGCGGGCGGATGCTGCTGGGGCTGGAGCCGCAGCAGGTGCACGATCTCTTTCCCGACTATCCGGGGCAGGGCGTCGGTGCCCTGCCGCTCATCCGGACCGAGGGGCGAGACGCGCCCGCCGATCCCCTGTTCGCGCTGGGCGACCTGTCGGACGAGGCCGCCGCCTGGGCCTCGAACGCCTGGGCCGTGGACGGGCGGCATACGGCGAGCCGTGCCCCGCTCCTCGCCTCCGACCCGCACCTGCCTCTGACCGCGCCGGGCATCTGGCATCCCGTGCAGGTCAGCGGACCGGGCATCACGCTGATCGGCGGCAGCCTGCCCGGCCTGCCGGCGGTGGTCATCGGCCGCAACGACCGCATCGCCTGGGGCATCACCGCCGCCGAGATCGACGATACCGACGTGTTCATCGAGGAGGTCGACCCCGACGACCCGACCCGCTACCGCACCCCCGACGGCTGGGCGGCGTTCGAGACGCGGGAGGAGACGATCCGCGTGAGCGGGGCGGCTCCCGTCGAGATGACCCTCCGCGCCACGCGCCACGGTCCCGTCATGCCGATCACCGTCGCGGGGCTGGCCGCCGTCACCCCGCGCGATCACGTGCCGGCCCTGTCCTGGACCGCGCTGACCGACGACGACACCAGCTTCGACGCGCTGCGGGCGCTCAACAGCGCGGGGACGGTGGCCGAGGCCCTGCGCGCCGCCGACGGCTACATCGCCCCCGCGCTCAACCTCGTCGTGGCGGACGCGCGCGGCGTCGGGATGGGGGTCGTGGGCCGGGTGCCCCTGCGCCGCCTGACGAGCCGCATACAGGGGCGGGTGCCCGCGCCCGGCTGGAAGGACGACGACGACTGGGTCGGCTGGGTCGCGCCCTCGTCGCTGCCGCGCACCATCAACCCGGCGAGCGGCGCGGTGGCGAATGCGAACAACCGGGTCGGCAACGCCGCCTTTCCGCGCCACCTCTCCTTCGACTGGGACGCGCCCTATCGCCTGAACCGAATCCTCAAGCAGCTCGACGCACGGGACACGCACAGCGTCGAGAGCTTTCGCGCGCTTCAGATGGATTCGGTCTCGGAGATGGCGCGCGCCCTCGCGCCGCTCGTCGGGGAGGGGCTGTGGGACGCCGCGCCCGGTCCGGAGGCGCACCCCCTGCGCACGGATGCGCTTCTCGCCCTGCGCGACTGGAACGGGGAGATGAGCGAGCGCCGGGGCGAGCCGCTGATCTTCGTGGCCTGGCTCGACGCGCTGGTGCCGCGCGTGGCCGGCGACGAGCTGGGCGCGCTCATCGAACATTACCGCGGCCCGCGCCCCCTGTTCCTGGAGAGGGTCTACCGCGACATCGACGAGGCCGGGCGCTGGTGCGACGACATCCGCACCGAGGACACCGCCGAGACCTGCGCCGCCATGGCCGCCGCCGCGCTCGACGACGCGCTGACGGGTCTGGCCGAGCGGTACGGCGACGACATGGGCGACTGGCGCTGGGGCGAAGCGCATCACGCGGTCCACCGGCACAGCACGCTGGGGGATGTGGGAACGACCGTGATGGGCGTCGACCTGTCGCTCGGCACCCTCGTCAACATCGCGCACGAGACGAGCGGGGGCGACTACACCCTCAACCGCGGCGCGATGGCCCATGGCGGGCCGGAGCCGTACGCCAACGTCCACGCGGCGGGCCTGCGGGCGGTGTTCGACCTGGCCGATCTCGATCGGTCGATGTTCGTCGTCTCGACCGGGGCGAGCGGGCATTTCCTGTCGGAATACTATGACAACCTCGCCCCCCTCTGGCGCGCGGGGGAGCTTGTGCCGATGTCCACCGACCGGGAGACCATCGAATCGGGCGCGGTGGGCACCCTCGTCCTCGCCCCCGATCAGGACGCCGAGGCGCCGATGCTGCCGTAGCGGCCGCGGTGGTAGAGGAGGGGCCGCGCCTCCTCGCGCCACCCGGCCTCCCGTACCCGCCCGACGAGGATGCGGTGGTCGCCGCCGCCATGCACGTCGTGCAGCACGCAATCGGCCACCGCCAGCGCCCCGTCCAGGATGGGCGCGCCCGTCTCCCACGCCGCTCCGAAGTCGGTCTCGTCCATCGACTGTTCCCGCGCGTAACGGTTGGACAGCGCCTCCTGCCCCTCGGCGAGGATGTTGAGCGCGAAATGCCCCGCGCGCAGGAAGGCGGCGAGCGAGCGCGATTCCGCTTCGAGACAGAACAGCGCAAGCGGCGGATCGAGCGACACGGAGGTCAGCGAGTTGACCGTCACCGCGACCCCCGCCTCCCCCGCCGCGCGACAGCTCGCGATGGCGACGCCGGTCGCGAAGCTGCCGAAGCAGGCGCGGAAGGCGGCTCCGTCCTCCCCGGATGCGCGCCGCAGACCGGCGCTCTCGTCTGTCGTCATGGAAACGTCCGTCTCGAAGGGGCAGGTTCAATCGTTCCAGCCCCTAGCTAGCGCATCGTCCCCGAATGGCGACCGGGAGATGACCGCCGCACCCGGCTGCGCTAAGAGGGGCGGGACCGGAACCGGAGGCCCCCGCCCATGTCCACCCTCGTCGTCATCCCCGCCCGCTACAAATCGAGCCGCTATCCCGGAAAGCCGCTGGCCTCCCTGACCGGCGCATCGGGCCGCGCGATGACGCTGATCGAGCGCAGTTGGCGCGCGGCGATGGCGGTCGCGGGGGTCGATGCCGTGACCGTCGCCACCGACGACGACCGCATCGCCGACGCCGCACGGGGCTTCGGGGCCGACGTGACCATGACCGCCGAATCCTGCGCCAACGGCACCGAGCGCTGCGTCGATGCCCTGCGCGTGCGCGGCGAGGACCCCGATATCGTCGTGAACCTCCAGGGCGATGCACCGCTCACCCCGCCCTGGTTCGTCGAGGCGCTGGTCGCGGCGATGAGGGAGAGCGGGGCGGCGGTGGCGACCCCCGTGCTGCGCTGCGACGCGCGGACCTACGCGAACTTCGTCGAGGATCGGCGCGCGGGCCGGGTGGGGGGCACGACCGCCGTGTTCGGGGCGGACATGTCGGCGCTCTACTTCTCGAAGGAGGTCATCCCCTACCTGCCGCGCCCCCCCGCGCCGGGCGAACCGGTCCCGGTCTTTCACCATGTCGGTCTCTACGCCTACACCCCCACCGCCCTGCGCGCCTACGCCGCCGCCACGCCGGGGCCGCTGGAGACGCTGGAGGGGCTGGAGCAGTTGCGGTTCCTGGAGAACGGCGTGCCCATCCGCTGCGTCGAGGTCGAGGCGCGGGGGCGCGTGTTCTGGGAGTTAAACAACCCCGAGGACATCCCGCGCATCGAGGCGGCGCTTCGGGCGGAAGGGTTGGCGTAGCGCGCGTTCAAGGCGTTGCGATCGGTTTTCGGGCCATGTCATCCTCGCACTCGGTGCGAGGATGACATGGCCCGAACCGCGCGGCGTTTGTGCTGAGACATGGATGGTCGGAATGAATCCGACCATGACGACCGAAAACCCCAATCCTCCCCCTCGTCCCCCGGATCAGCTTGATATCGCGCGATGCGGCCCACGAGGCGATATCCTCGCCGCGCAGGGTGCAGGCCATGAGGTCAGGGAACTGGTCAGGCGTGTAGGCGAAGACGGAGATGCCTGCGCGTCGCCCGCCTGCGCGTCGCCGGCCCCGTAGAGCGCCGTGAGGGCGGCGGGGAGGTGCTGGTCCTGCGTGTCCAGCGAGGTGTCGTCGCCCCCGACGGCCAGCCGCCAGAGGCGTTCGCGTTCCGCGCCACCCATCGCGCGTACCTCCGTTTAGGATGCCCGTCAGAACCGCCAGATGCCGCGCCCACAGTGCCACCGCGCCCTCCACCGGCACCATGCGCGACAGTTCGCTCCCCGCGCTGCCGAACGCCGCCTCCAGAAGGCGCGTGCGCTCCGAGCGGTCGAAGGTGGAGAAGATGCGGCGAAAGGGGGGGGGGAGGAAGCCGGTGAAGCTCTCCGCGTCCAGCCCGATCAGCCGGTCGTCCACCATCCCGCGCAGGTCCGATCTCCAGCAGCCACGTCGCCTGACTGGCCAGCCCGTCGCGCCCCGTGGCGCTCCGTGGCGATGCACTCGCCCGCCACCTCCCACCGTGCCGAGACGACGGCCGCATTTCTGTCGGTCAGCACCCCTCGCGCATTTCCGCCGCGCCGACGGCGCGGTTCGGGTCCGGGTCGTCGGGGGATGCCCGCCACGCCCGACCCAGCAGTCACCAGCTTGCCCAGTTCCGCGACGACCGCGTCGGCCCGTTCCTCGGGCAGTAGTACGGCGAGGCCGGACGACGCCTCCACGGCCCGCAGCGACTATGTCGCCGCCTTGGTCAGCCTGGGCGCAGCCTTCAGCGATATCTGATCCGGGGCCGCCGCCTCGATCCGATCCACCGACAGGGACATGCCCACGTCCTACGTTCATTGCCGACCACCATACCCCTTCCGAGTGTTTGCATCCGACGACCCCGACTTCCCACTTGAGGCGGGCGGCGATACCCGGCACACAGGCGGGCATGATACGAGAACCGTCCCGCCGCTCGAACGTCGCTCCCTTCCTCGCCATGGATGTCATGGAGGCCGCCCGCCGCGCCGAAGAGGGCGGCGCGCGGGTCGCGCATCTGGAGGTCGGCCAGCCCGGCACCCCGGCCCCCCGCGCGGCGCGGGAGGCGGCGATGCGGGCGCTGGCGGACGGGGACTCGCTCGGCTACACCGTCGCCCTCGGCATGCCGGCCCTGCGCGCGCGCCTGTCGCGGATGTACGCCGAGGTGCACGGCCTCGACGTCCCGGCGGAGCGCATCGTGATCACGACCGGCTCCTCGGCGGGCTTCCTGCTCGCCTTCCTGACGCTGTTCGACGCGGGCGCGCGGCTGGCGCTGGCCGATCCGGGCTACCCCAGCTACCGCAACATCCTGTCCTCCGTCGATATCGAGCCGGTGCGGCTGGAGGCGGGTCTGGCGACGGGCTACCAGCCCGACCCGGCCCTCCTCGCCGAGGCCCGCGCCGGGGGGCGCATCGACGGTCTCCTCTTCGCCAGCCCTGCCAACCCGACCGGCACGGCCCTGTCGCGCGAGGCGCTCGCCGCGCTGATCGCGGATTGCCGGGCGCACGGGACGGCGATGATCTCGGACGAGATCTACGACCGGCTCTGGTATTCCGAGAAGCCCGTTTCCGCGCTGGCGCTGACGGACGAGGCGTTCGTCATCAACAGTTTCTCGAAATACTACTGCATGACCGGCTGGCGCATCGGCTGGATGGTCGTGCCGCCCGGGATGGTGCGGACCGTCGAGCGGCTGGCGCAGAATCATTTCATCTGCCCGCCGCATATCTCCCAGGTCGCCGCGCTCGCCGCCCTCGACGCGGAGGAGGAGCTGGCCGGTCATCTGGAGGTCTACCGCCGCAACCGCGCGCTGCTGCTCGACACGCTCCCGCGTTTGGGCTTTCGCGGCTTCGCCCCGGCGGACGGGGCGTTCTACCTCTATGCCGATGTCGGCGCGCTGACGAACGACAGCGCCGATTTCGCCCGTCGGATGCTCGACGAGGCACAGGTCGCCGCCGTGCCCGGCACCGATTTCGATCCCGTGCGCGGGCGCGGCACCATGCGGTTCTCCTTCGCCGGATCGGCGGAGACGGTCGAGCGGGCGGCGGA
>JAHDDY010000002.1:95637-110629 GCA_020629115.1 Paracoccaceae bacterium
GCACCATGCGGTTCTCCTTCGCCGGATCGGCGGAGACGGTCGAGCGGGCGGCGGAGTCGCTGACGCGGTGGCTGGGCTGACCTATCCCAGCACGCTCATGCTCGATTCCGGGTTGATCGTCCGCCGCCGCGAATAGAAGCCGAGGTCGATCCGCCGTCCCGTGTAGTTCAAGTCGAAGCCCAGCGGGTCGGCGTCGTGATCGTGCCCGCCCTCGCAGGCGTCGATCAGCGCGGCCATCATCTCGCCCACGACGGGCGCGTTCTTGAACTGGTTCCCGCTCGTGCCGATGGCCATGTAGTAGCCGGGCCGCATGGAGCGGTCGTAGATCGGAATCCAGTCGTCCGACACGTCGTACAGCTCCACCACGCCCCGGGCCGTGGACGGCACGCCCAGGGTGGGCACGCGCTGGCCTGCCCGCATCACCAGCGTCGTCCACCGGTCCGAGAAATCGCGGTCGAAATCGTCCGGGTCGACCCATTGCGGCGGGTCGCAGTAGGGGTCCTCCGACCCGATGAGCAGGTATTCGCCCCGCTCGGGCCGGGTATAGGCGCTCGTGTCACTGTCGGAGAACACGGTCGCCTTCTCCGCGAAGGACGGATCGGGCGGGGCGGGGACATGGGCGACCTCGTGGCGCAGGGCGCGGGTGCGGATGGTCATGTCGCCCGCGACGCCCGCCATCGCATTGATCCCGTCCGAATGCGGACCGGCGACGTTCACGACGATGCCCGCCGCGATCCGCTCGCCCCCATCCACGACGACGCCCGTCACCGCCCCCTCGCCGGGGATGGCCGTCACCGCCGTGTTGAAGCGGAAGACCGCCCCCGCCGCCTCGGCAGCCCGCATGAGATTGTGAGCGGCAAGCGCCGGGTCGGTGACGTAGCCCCCCGGCTCGAAGAACACCGCGCCGGGCAGCGTCCCGCCGTTCGGTTGGCCGAAGGCGGGGTCGTCCTGGGCGCGGGGCGGGAAGTAGCTGTCGGTCGAGAGCCATGGCAGGCGGTTCCGCAGGGTCGCCGCGTCCCAGTCCTGATAGGGGGCGCCGATCTCCTCCATCAAGTCCATCGCCCGCGTCAGGTAGTTGTTGCCGGGCGTCTTCATCACCGTGCAGCCGCAGTTCACGTAGCGCGCGAGGCCACGCTCGTCGGACGTGCCGAGATGCGCCTCCCAGTCCCGCCAGTAGAAATGGCTCTCGTAGGCGAGCGCGCAGCCGTCCAGCGTCGAGTAGTAGGGCCGGATAATCGCGCAGGACCCGGCGGTCGAGCCGTGCCCGGCCTCCGCGCCCTTGTCGAGCACCAGCACCCGCCGTCCCGCGCGCGACAGCGACAGCGCGACGGCCGCGCCGATGACCCCCGCGCCGATGACGATGGCGTCGAAATCCGTCTCGCTCATGCGCCGCTTCGCCGTCGGCGCCCCGTGCGCCCGCGCGCCGCCGCCGCGCCGTTCGCGGCGTCTTCGAGCAGGGCGATGATGGCATGGTCCGCGTTGTCCGGCGTCCGGTGCAGGGCCAGCAGGTCGCGCGAGGCTTCCGCCGCGCGCTCCGGCTCGGCGAGGCCGAAGGCCCAGTCGAAGAAGATGGCGCGGTTCTCCTCGACCGACAATCCCTCCATGGCGAGGGCGTCGGCGATGAGGCCGCGCGTGTCCCAGCGGGATGTCCGTTTCACCGTGCCGCCCTCCCGGTCGCATGTCTAGGACAGGCAGATTGCGCGGATACCGGCGGATGACAAGGCCTTTGTCGACGCCTCAGGCGACGTGTCGCGCGCGTCCCATGCGGCGGGCCGGAACGACGAGCGTGGCGGTCGTGCCCTCGCCCTCGCGGCTCTCCAGGTGCAGCCGCCCGCCCATGGTCGAGACGATGCCCGACACGATGGCCAGCCCCAGCCCCAGCCCGCCCTTTCCCTTCGAGTAGCTGTCCGTATGGGCCTGGGCGAAGGGCTTGCGCACCTGTTCTAGGTTTTCCGCCGACATGCCGCGACCGGCATCGACGACGCGGATCATGCCGTCGCCCCCCGTATCCCGCCACGCCTGCACGCGCACGGTCTGCCCCGCCTCGGAGAACTTCACCGCGTTGGTGACGAGGTTGATGACCGCCTGGGCGATGCGGGTCGGATCGGCTTCCACGACCGCTCCGTCCGTCCGGTCCTCCAGGACGATGCCGATATCCGCCCGCCGCGCCGTCTCGCCGCAGGTCGCCACGGCCTTCTCCAGCACCTCGCCCAGCGGGAAGACCTCGTCGCGCCAGCCGAGCTTGCCCGCCTCCAGCCGCGCCAGATCGAGGAGATCGTCGATGTTGGCCTGCAGCAGCAGGCCGCTCGCCCGGATATGTCCGATGTATTCGCGGTACTTGTCGTTCTCGACGGGACCGAAGACCTCGCTGCGGATCATGTCCGAGAAACCGAGGATCGCATTCATCGGCGTGCGCAACTCGTGGCTGACGCTGGCGAGGAACCGATTCTTCGCCTCGTTCGCGGCGAGGGCCTTGTCCCGGGCCATCAGCGCCTCGTGTCGCGAGGCCTTCAGCTTCGCATTGGAGGCCACCAGCGCCTCGCCCAGGATCGCCTGGTTGCGGGCCAGCCGCTCCCTCTCGAAGGAGCCGATGAGGATGGCGGCGGCGATCAACACGTTGAAGAGGGTGTTCACCACGCCATCGACCAACTGCGTCGTATGCCACGGCACCGTCAGGAGATAGGCGCTCAGGATTACCCCGAACATCCCGGCCACCGTCGCGAAGCGGGGCACGAGCATCAGGGCACCGACGCTCATGATGACGCCGAGGCCAAACTGATAATGCGGGGTGGCCTCCGGCGGGGCCAGCACGATCATGGCGATCTGCCCGAGACCGGACGCGGTCCCGCACAGCACGATCGCCCATTCGCGCTGACGCGCCATGCGTTCGCGCGTTACGAACAGGGCAACCGCCCCGAGGAACAGCGCGATCACCGCCGTGCGGGTCGCCATCAGCATCGGCGCGGCCTCGCCCCCGACCTCGTAGTCCAACCGGTAGAACGCGGTTGTGACGAACAGGGAGAAGATCAGGAAGATCGCCCGCGTCGCCTGCATCTGCGCATCGTTATTGCGGCGAAACGCCTCCTCCGACCTCGCATCCTGAAATGCCGGCAAACGCAGTTTCTGCGGAAGACAGGACAATATCGTCTCGATTCGTCGGGTCACGGGTCTACGGATGCCTCGCCTGAACTACCGTGACGATGCTACCGGCGAGAAGATAACGTCCCTCTACGGTCGCGCGCGCTGCGCGTCGGGCCTCGGCCCGGCACCTTGCCGGTTCGGAAAGGATATTGGTCCTGTTTTCAAGGCGATATGATCCCTCGTCGCAAAGGTGACGTATCGTAAACCCATAAAATTGCCGGCATATTCATCCCATTGGCGGCGATGCCCGAACGACGTACCCCTTGATTTTCGGGCGGTCGGTGGTATGTGCAATGCAGCGACGCCGCGCGTGAAGGACGATACCAGTCGTTCGCGGATCGCTCGACAGGATGGCGCATCTTCTCGAAGAGCCGGCCATCGACCTTTGCGTCCGGTTCGCCGGACCATGCCTCTTCAGGCGTCTTTTTCGCGCAAGTGCCTTTTACACGCAGACGATACCGTCCGTGCGTCCGGAAATCGGATCGCACGGGGCGGACATGAAAGGTGTCTTCTTGACCCAGTTTACCGATCTCGGCCTCGCGGCCCCCCTGCTTCGCGCCGTCGAGGGCGAAGGCTACACGACCCCTACCCCCATCCAGGCCGCCGTCATCCCGAAGGTGCTCGAACGGCGCGACATCATCGGCATCGCCCAGACCGGCACCGGCAAGACGGCGGCCTTCGTGCTGCCCGTGCTCAGCCGCATCCACGACATGGAACTGACGCCGCCGCGCAAGGGCTGCACCGCCCTCATCCTCGCCCCGACCCGCGAGCTGGCCGCCCAGATCGCCGAGAGCATCCGCGTCTACGGCAAGCACATGAAGCCCGCCGTGGCCGTCGTCGTCGGCGGCGTGAAGCACAACCCGCAGATCAAGGCGATGGCCCCGGGCGTCGACGTCCTCGTCGCCACGCCGGGCCGCCTGCTCGACCACATGGATACCGGCACCATCCGGCTCGACGGCACGTCCGTCATCGTGCTGGACGAGGGCGACCAGATGCTCGACCTCGGCTTCGTCCCCGCCATCCGCAAGGTGATGGCCGCGCTGCCGAAGCGGCGGCAGACGATGCTGTTCTCCGCGACCATGCCCAAGCCCATCAAGGCGCTGGCGCAGGATTTCCTGACCGAACCGGCTGAGGTCGCCGTCTCGGCGGTGTCGAAACCCATCGACCGGATCGAGCAGCGGGTCATCCACCTGCCGCACGACGAGAAGCGCGACCGGCTCGCCGACCTGATGGGCGATCCGGAGATCGACCGCGCCATCGTCTTCACCCGCACCAAGCGCGGGGCCGACCGGGTGGCGCAGGGGCTGGAGAAGGCGGGCTTCGGCGCGGCGGCCATCCACGGCAACAAGTCGCAGAACCAGCGCGAACGGGCGCTGCGCAACTTCAAGGAAGGCCGGACGACGATCCTCGTCGCCACGGACATCGCCGCGCGCGGCATCGACATCGACGACGTGAGCCACGTGTTCAACTTCGAACTGCCCAACATCCCCGAAGCCTACGTCCACCGCATCGGCCGCACGGCCCGCGCCGGACGCAGCGGGGTGGCTATCAGCTTCTGCGACGGGACGGAGCGGCAGTACCTCCTCGATATCGAGAAGCTGACCGGCATCCGCATCGAGGCCGAAGGCGAGCCGCTTCCCTTCGAGAAACCCCCCGTCCCCGGCGCGAACCGCCAGCCGCGCGGCGGCGGCCGTCCCGGCGGAGGAGGGGGCCGTCAGGGTCAGCAGCCGAGGAAGGAAGGCGGCGAGGGCAAGCCCCGCCGCCCGCGCCGCCGCAAGCCGCGTCCGGCCAACGCCTGACGAGCCGGGCCGGTGCCCGTCGCTCGCTCTCCGAAGCGGGACGGTGGGTCCGGCCCCATGACGGGTCGCCCTGCGCCTTACTTCTTTCGGCGGCAGGCGATCACGACGGCCAGCGAGGCGCGAACCGTCTTCAATACGTCCGCGAGCAGGTCGTCCGTCCCCGACTGCGGAAATCCGACGGCCGACAGCCGACGCTTCGCGCGCACGAGGACCGCATCGGGGACGAAGCGGTTCGTCGGCGTCGTCCCGGTCGCCCCCGCCACCCCCTTATCGACCGTCATCGCCGCGAAGTCGAAGGCGATGGCGTAGAGCGTCTGGTCGAGCGTCTCTGCCTTCTTCTCGGCGATCTCGGAAAACTCGCACGCCTTGCCGATGCCGTGCCGGTTGAGGATGCGGTCGAAATCCTCGGCGGCCATGGCGATGGCCGCCCGATGGGGGTCTATCGTCGACATGCGGATTACCCCGGCATCTTTGCTTCCTCGTGCAGCATGGCGATGGCCTCGTCGAGGCGCATGACCTTCTGACCCTTCTCGCCCAGCTTGCGGACGGAGACGGTGTGTTCCTCGACCTCGTTGCGGCCCACGGCGAGGATGTAGGGGACGGCCTGGCCGGAATGTTCGCGCACCTTGTAGTTGATCTTCTCGTTGCGCAGGTCCGCCTCGGCGCGCAGGCCGATGGCGCGCAGGGCGTCGACCACCGCGTTCGCGTAGTCGTCGGCATCCGAGACGATGGTCGTGACCACCACCTGACGCGGCGACATCCACAGCGGGAAGCGCCCCGCGTAGTTCTCGATCAGGATGCCGATGAACCGCTCGAACGAGCCGAGGCAGGCGCGGTGCAGCATGTAGGGCCGCTTCTTCGACCCGTCCTCCGCGATGTAGGTCGCGTCCAGCCGCTCGGGCAGGTTCGGGTCGACCTGGAACGTGCCGCATTGCCAGACGCGGCCGATGGCGTCGGTCAGCTTGAAGTCCAGCTTCGGCCCGTAGAACGCCCCCTCGCCAGGATCGAGGGTGTAGGAGCGCCCGGTCGCCTTGATCGCGTTCTCCAGCGCCGCCTCGACATGATCCCAGCTCTCGTCCGACCCCACCCGCTTCTCGGGCCGGGTAGCGAACATGATCTCGAAATCGTCGAAGCCGAGATCGGCGTAGACGCCGGTGAGATACGTGATGAACTTCGCGCACTCCGCCTCGATCTGGTCCTCGGTGCAGAAGATGTGTCCGTCATCCTGGGTGAAGCCGCGCACGCGCATGATGCCGTGCAGCGCGCCGGAGGGTTCGTAGCGGTTGCAGGACCCGAATTCGGCCATGCGCAGGGGCAGGTCGCGATAGGATTTCAGGCCGTTGTTGTAGATCTGGACGTGGCAGGGACAGTTCATCGGTTTCAGCGCGTTGACCGATTTCTCGCGCGCATGGTCCTCGTCCACCTCCACGATGAACATGTGTTCCTGATACTTGTCCCAGTGCCCCGATTTCTCCCACAGGACGCGGTTGACCACCTGCGGCGTGTTCACCTCGACGTAGCCGTCGGCCCGCTGCTTGCGGCGCATGTAGTCCTGTAGCTGGGTGTAGATCGTCCAGCCATTGGGGTGCCAGAAGATCTGCCCCGGCGCTTCCTCCTGCATGTGGAACAGGTCAAGCTCGCGGCCCAGCTTCCGGTGGTCGCGCTTCTCCGCCTCGGCGCGCTGCAGCAGATAGGCGTCGAGGTCCTTTTTGTTCAGGAAGGCCACACCGTAGATACGCTGCAGCATCGCGCGGTCCGAATCCCCGCGCCAGTAGGCCCCGGCGACGGAGGTCAGCTTGAAGGCGTCGGCGGGCACCTGCCCGGTATGGGCCAGATGCGGGCCGCGGCAGAGGTCCTGCCAGTGGCCGTGCCAGTACATGCGCAGCGGCTCGTCGCCCGGAATACCCTCGATCAGCTCGACCTTGTACGGCTCGCCATTGTCCTCGTAATGCCTGATGGCCCGGGGCCGGTCCCAGACCTCGGTGCGCACGGGATCGCGCAGGGCGATGATCTCGCGCATCTTCGCCTCGATCCGCTCCAGGTCCTCCGGCGCGAAGGGGTCTTCGCGGTCGAAGTCGTAGTAGAAGCCGTTCTCGATCACCGGGCCGATGGTGACCTTGGTATCGGGCCAGATCTCCTGCACCGCGCGGGCCATGATGTGCGCGCAGTCGTGGCGCACCAGCTCCAGCGCCTCCGCCTTGTCCTTCGCGGTGAGAAGCGCGAAGGCGTGGTCGCGTTCCATCGGGATCGACAGGTCCGAGAGCGCCCCGTCGATGCGGCAGGCGATGGCCGCCTTGGCGAGGGATTTCGAGATGTCCGCCGCCACGTCCGCCCCCGTCGTGCCGGACGGATAGCGTCGGGTGGCTCCGTCGGGCAGGGTCAGGGTGATGTCGGTCATGGCTGTCGCTCCTCGGATGCGAATGAGCGGCTCTTTTCGGATAGGGGAGGCATGGGGTCAAGGGCCGTGACGTGCAGGGCGCAGAGGCTCCCGAACCTCGACGCTTTGTTAACCATGATGGCGGATTCATGCCGACCCTGCCAACTTGAAGTGAAGAACAATGAAGACAGTAGTAGCGGTTGCAATCCTGACCATGGCCGTCAGCGGATGCGCGTCGATTACCCAAGGAACGGATCAGCAGGTCTCGATCTCCAGCAACCCCACCGGGGCGCGCTGCGAGCTAACCAGGGACGGTCAGACCATCGCGGTGGCCGACCCGACCCCGGAGATCGTGACCATCGGCAAGAGTCGCAAGGATATCCAGGTCGCCTGCACGAAGGCCGGATATCAGGAGACGACGGGTCTTCTGAGCAGCGATATCGCGGGCATGACCTTCGGCAACATCCTCGCGGGCGGTATCATCGGCGTCGCGGTGGATGCTGGGACGGGCGCGATGAACAAGTACGATACCCAGATCACGGTCCCGCTCACCCCCGCGGCCGCCCCGCAGCAGCAAGGCCTCGTCGCGCCGGCCGCGCCGGTCTACGAACCGATCTCCTGACGCGAAAGGGGCCGCCGTGTCCCCACGGCGGCCCCTTCTTGTCCCTCGGTCGGACGGGTTGTCCTAGCGGTCGATGCCCGGCAGCTCTTCGAGCTGTTCCTCGGTCGCGGCGACGTAGACGCGCAGATCGTCGTCGCCCGCCTCGCGCATGACGCGCATCTGGTCCATCGGGACCGCGACGTGCTTGTCGCCGATATCGAGGAAGCCGCCGACTTCGAGCACGGCGATCATGCGGTCGCCCCGCATCATAACGTCCTCGACCTCGCCGATATTCTCGTCCTTGGTGCTGAATACCGTCGCGCCGATCAGGTCCTCGCGGGTGATCGTCTTGCTCTCCACCATCTCGAAGCGGTCGGCATCCATCGTGTCGAACATCGAGGCGTCGGCGTTGTAAGCCATCGCGGCGCGCTCGGTGTCGCGGTAGCGGACGCGTTCCACGCGCTCGACGGCGTTCCATTCGGGGGCCGCTTCGAGCTGCTCCTGCGAGGCGTTGAAGACGACGAAATACTCGTCGGCATCCTCGCCGTCGGAGATGAAGCGGATGCTGTCCATCTTCACGGCGACATCCTTCTCGCCCATGCCGAGGAACCCGCCGACGCCGATCACGATGGCCTCGACCTCGCCGTCGCGGGAGAGGACGACCTCGTTGATATCGCCGACGTTATCCCACTCGGTCTCCATGTTCTCCTCGTAGACGAGGCCGTTCTCCAGCTCCGTCTCGGATACGTAGACGTAGGAGCCGATCAGTTCGGAGCCGAGGATCTGGACGTTCTGCGCCTTGTCGACGAACATGCCGCCATGGGCGTCCGCGAAGGCCGGGGTGCTCATCATCATGGCCACGGCGCTGGTCGTAAGAATGCGTTTCATGTGGGGTCTCCTTCATATCGGTTGATCCCGACGCGGCGAACGTGCCGCGCTTCCGAACCATCAATACGCGGGCGAGCGGTTTGTTCCCGGAATAGCACTCCGGCGGTGCGTCCCGCTGTCACGACACGAAAAAGCCCCGCATCGGACGATGCGGGGCTTCGGATGGATCGACGGGGGGGCCGCGCCTACTGCGCCGCGATCTTCTCGTCGCCGGCGAGGTCGCGCAGGACGTAGTGCAGCACGCCGCCGTTCTTCACGTAGTCGATTTCCGTCGCCGTATCGATGCGGCAGAGGAGGTCAATCTCTTTCGTCTCGCCGTTCGCGTACTCGATGGTCGCCTTGACGGTCGCACGGGGGGTCACGTCCGAGAGGCCCTGCACCGTGACGATCTCGTCACCCGTCAGGCCGAGCGATTCGCGGCTGTCCCCGCCCGTGAACTGGAGCGGGACGACGCCCATGCCGACGAGGTTGGAGCGGTGGATGCGCTCGTAGCTCTCGGCGATGACCGCCGTGACGCCGAGCAGCGCGGTGCCCTTCGCCGCCCAGTCGCGCGACGAGCCGGTGCCGTATTCCTTGCCCGCGATGACGACGAGGGGCGTGCCTTCGTCGCGGTACTTCATCGCCGCCGTGAAGATGGGCATCACCTCGCCGGAGGGGATATGCTTCGTCACGCCGCCCTCGGTGCCGGGGGCCATGAGGTTGCGGATGCGGATGTTGCCGAAGGTGCCGCGCATCATCACCTCGTGATTGCCGCGCCGCGCCCCGTAGGAGTTGAAGTCGCGCACGCCGACCTGCCGTTCCTGAAGGTAGTCCGCCGCGGGCGAGGTCTTGGCGATGCTGCCCGCCGGGGAGATGTGGTCGGTCGTGATCGAATCGCCCAGCAACGCGAGGATCCGCGCCTTCTCGACGTTGTGGATCTCGCCGACTTCGGGCGTGATCCCCTCGAAATAGGGCGGGTTCTGTACGTAGGTCGAGCCGGAGGGCCAGCCGTAGGTGTCGCCGCCTTCGGTGTCGATGCCCTGCCACTTGTCATCGCCGGCGAAGACGTCGGCATACTGGGACTGGAACGCCTCGCGCGTCACCGTCTCGTCGACCAGCTTGTTGATCTCGGCCTGGGTGGGCCAGATGTCCTTCAGGAACACGTCGTTCCCGTCCTTGTCCTGGCCCAGCGGCTCGGTCGTGATGTCCTTCGTCATCGTGCCGAGGAGGGAGTAGGCGACCACGAGGGGCGGGGAGGCGAGGTAGTTCGCGCGCACGTCGGGGTTGACGCGGCCCTCGAAGTTGCGATTGCCCGACAGGACGGACGCGGCGACCAGATCGCCCTCGTTGATCGCTTCCGAGATCGGCTCGGGCAGGGGACCGGAGTTGCCGATGCAGGTGGTGCAGCCGTAGCCGACCAGGTCGAAGCCCATGGCGTCGAGGTCCTTCTGCACGCCCGAATTCCGGAGATATTCCGTCACGACCTTGGAGCCGGGGGCGAGGGAGGTCTTGACCCAGGGCTTCGGCTTCAGGCCCTTCTCGTGCGCCTTCTGCGCCACCAGCCCGGCCCCGATCATGACATAGGGGTTCGAGGTGTTGGTGCAGGAGGTGATGGCCGCGATGACGATGTGACCGTCGGTCATGTCGTAATCGGCGTCGCGCACGGCGGTGGACTTGCCGTGGGCGGCGGTCTGCTGCGGCTGGGCCGCGCCTTCGGCGTTCATCTCGGCGGCCTCGGAGCCGGGCTTGGCCTCCTCGGCTCCCGTCTCCAGCGGCGCGCCGCCGCGCATCTCGGTGATCATCTTGTTGAAGGCGTTCGACGCCTCGTCCAGCAGGATGCGGTCCTGCGGGCGTTTCGGGCCGGAGATGGCCGGGCGGACGGTGGAGATGTCCAGCTCCAGCGTCGAGGAGAAGACCGGGTCGACGGTCTTGTTGTCCCGCCACAGGCCCTGCACTTTGGCATAGGCCTCCACGAGGGAGATGCGCGTCTCGTCGCGGCCCGTGGTGCGCAGGTAGCGCAGCGTCTCGCGGTCGACGGGGAAGAAGCCGCAGGTCGCGCCGTATTCGGGGGCCATGTTCGAGATCGTGGCCCGGTCGGCGAGGCTCATATCCTCCAGTCCGTCGCCGTAGAATTCGACGAACTTGCCCACCACGCCATGCGCGCGCAGCATCTCGACGACGCGCAGGACTAGATCGGTCGCGGTGACGCCCTCGGTCATCCTGCCGGTCAGCTTGAAGCCGACCACCTCGGGGATGAGCATCGAGATAGGCTGGCCGAGCATGGCCGCCTCAGCCTCGATCCCGCCGACGCCCCAGCCGAGCACCGCGAGCGCGTTGACCATCGTGGTATGCGAGTCGGTGCCGACGAGGGTATCGGGATAGGCGACGCGGTTGCCGTCCTTGTCCTCGTCGGTCCAGATCGTCTGCGACAGGTATTCGAGGTTCACCTGGTGGCAGATGCCGGTGCCCGGCGGGACGACGCGGAAATTGTCGAACGCGCCCTGGCCCCATTTGAGGAAGGTGTAGCGCTCGCCGTTGCGCTCGTATTCGCGCTCCACGTTCGCCTGGAAGGCGCGCGGCGTGCCGAACTCGTCGACCATCACCGAATGGTCGATCACGAGGTCCACGGGGGAGAGCGGGTTGATCTTCTGCGGATCGCCGCCCAGCGTCTTCATCGCGTCGCGCATGGCGGCCAAATCGACCACCGCCGGGACGCCGGTGAAATCCTGCATCAGCACGCGGGCCGGGCGATAGGCGATCTCGCGGTCGGTCTTGCCGCCATTGGCCACCCAGTCGGCGAAGGCGGCGATGTCGTCCTTCGTGACCGTCTCGCCGTCCTCGTTGCGCAGCAGGTTCTCCAGGATCACGCGCAGGGACGCGGGCAGGCGCTTGAGCGAGCCGATCCCGTCCGCCGCTTCCGCCGCCTCGATGGAGTAGAAGTGATACTCTTCCTTGGCGACCGTCAGCTTGCGCTTGGTGCCGAGCGAATCGTGGCCGGTGGAGACTGTCATGGATGCCAATTCCTCATGCGGGGGGGCGCGAGACGCAGCGCCCCGGAAACGACGGATACGGGGGGCTTTACCGTACCCCGCATACGAAAATCGCCCGCTGCTTATCGCATCGGGCGCTCAAGTGGAAGGCGCGAATCCGCGCAATTCGGTATCAGCTTGCCTGACGGTGATCCATGTCGCTCATGGCGGTGTGAATCCTCTTCTCCGGCACCGTGGTCACCACGTCGCGTCGCACGTCGAGGGGACCGGACAGGCGCGCGAGGCCCACCGGATCGAAGTGGAAGACGACCAGGAGACGGTTGATCGCGCCGTCCGGCCCGGAGAAGGGCAGGATGAGGCGGGTGAAGGAGAAGGGCTTGCCGTTGCGCTGGGGTGCGCTGCACTGCGTCATGGCGACGTCGCCCGTGGTCGCGGCCTCCAGGTAGCGCGGCATCATGTCGTTCAGGTGCGCGTCGTTGTAGAGGGTCTCGATATCCTGCCCGGACCCGTCTCCGAACGCCAGCGCGACGAAGCGCCCTTCGAGCCTCTGGGTGAAGCGGAAGGTGCCGTTCGCCGGCTCGACATGCAGCAGGACCGAGGCGGGGAGACTGCGGGCGATGCGGTCGGGGCGGAAGGTGCGCTGGCGGGGCGGGGCGGAATCTTCCGACAGGTGCTGCCACTCGCACCAGGCGAGCATCTGCCGCTGATCGAGGACGAGACCGTCCACCGTGGCGGTCTGGGCCGCCTGGCCCGTTTCGGTCTCGGGAGAGCTGTGATCGGTCATGGGCCATCCCGTGAGGGTTGTGTGACTATGCAGCGTATTATTCAGGGGTGAGAGTTAAAAAAAAGTATCGAAGGGCTTGTGATTTCGACACCGTATTAACCGCAATCGGGCTTAGACCCCCTTGCACGGGGCGACCGGGGCGGGCACATGCACGGGCATGGACAAGCCGCCCCCTTCCCCCGACGCGCCGCGCGTCGTCACCCTCGGGTGCCGCCTCAACGCCTACGAGGGGGCGGTGATCGAGCGTCATGCCGCGGAGGCGGGGCTGCGGGACGCCATCGTCGTCAACACCTGCGCCGTGACGGGCGAGGCGGTGCGACAGGCGCGACAGACCATCCGCCGCCTCGCGCGGGAGAACCCCGGCGCGCGGCTCGTGGTGACCGGCTGCGCGGCGCAGACGGAGCCGGAGACCTTCGCCGGGATGGGCGAGGTCGATCTGGTGCTGGGCAACGCGGAGAAGGTCGACCCGCTCGAATGGCGGCGCATCGCCGGGGCCAACGATCCTGATTTCGGGGTCGACGCCGCCGAGAAGCTGCGCGTGAACGACATCATGCAGGTGCGCGACCTCGCGCCGCACATGATCGACGGCCTGTCCGAGCGCACCCGCGCCTTCGTGCAGGTGCAGAACGGCTGCGATCATCGCTGCACCTTCTGCATCATCCCCTACGGCCGCGGCAATTCCCGCTCCGTCCCGACGGGGGAGGTGGTGCGGCAGGTGCGGCGGCTGGTGGAGGCCGGGCATCTGGAGGTGGTGCTGACGGGGGTCGACCTGACCTCCTGGGGGCCGGACCTGCCCGGGTCGCCGCGCCTCGGGCAACTGGTTCAGGCGATCCTGATTCATGTGCCCGATCTGCCGCGCCTGCGCCTGTCGTCCATCGATTCCATTGAGGCGGACCCGGTGCTGCTGGAGGCCATCGCGTCCGAGCCGCGCCTGATGCCGCATCTGCACCTGTCGCTGCAATCGGGGGACGACATGATCCTCAAGCGGATGAAGCGGCGGCACCTGCGGGGCGACGCCATCGCCTTCTGCGAGGCCGTGCGCGCCGCGCGGCCCGATATCGTGCTGGGCGCCGACATCATCGCCGGCTTTCCGACCGAGACCGACGCGATGGCCGAGAATTCGTTGCGGGTCGTGGAGGAATGCGGCCTGACCTTCCTGCACGTCTTCCCGTATTCCCCGCGCAAGGGCACCCCGGCGGCGAAGATGCCGCAAGTGCCCGTGGCCGTCCGCAAGGAGCGCGCGGCCCGGCTGCGCGCGGCGGGCGCGGCCCGGCGCGACGCCTTCCTCGCCTCCCGCATCGGACGGGTCGAGCGCGTCCTGATCGAGCGGGACGGGCGCGGGCACACGCAACAATTCGCCGAGATGCGCCTCGACCCCCCGCCCCCCGACGGCGCGCTCGTCGAGGCGCGGGTGGAGCGCGTGGAGGACGGGCGGCTGGTGGGGCGATGCCTGCCGTAAACGGGGGCCGGGGTCCGGCACCGAATCCCGGGTCAGGGCCGTCGCGCAAGGGCGGGCATCGCCGCGTATGCCGCGATGCGGCATCGGGTCCGGCGGAAGGGGGCGCATGATCGTTGACGCGCCCGCCCCGGCGGGAGTAGACGACGGGGGCGCGCACGAGGGAGCCAAGCCATGAGCGACATGTCGATTTTCCTGCTCGATTACCTGCCGATCCTCATCTTCATGGGCATCGCCGTCGTGCTGGGGCTGGCCTTCATCCTCGCCGCCGCCTTCGCCGCCCCGTCGAACCCCGATCCGGAGAAGCTGTCGGCCTACGAATGCGGCTTCAACGCCTTCGACGACGCGCGCATGAAGTTCGACGTTCGGTTCTACCTGGTCGCGATCCTGTTCATCATCTTCGACCTCGAAGCCGCGTTCCTCTTCCCCTGGGCGGCATCCTTCGGGATCATCGGCATGTTCGGCTTCTGGTCGATGATGGTCTTCCTGTTCGTGCTGACGGTCGGCTTCGTCTACGAATGGAAGAAGGGCGCGCTCGATTGGGAGTGAAGGATGGTCGCACGGGGCTTGCCCGCGCCCCCCACGCCGACGATATGAGCCTCATGGACAAGGATACACGCGCATGACTTCCCCGCTCGTCACCGCCTCGGGCCAGCCGCTCGCCTCCTCGGGCGCCGTCGTCGGGGCGGATCGCGAGGTCACGACCCGGCAGCTGTCGAACGACCTGGCCGACAAGGGCTTCGTGCTGACCAGCGCCGAGGACCTCGTCAACTGGGGCCGGACCGGCTCGCTGATGTGGATGACCTTCGGCCTGGCCTGCTGCGCCGTCGAGATGATGCACACCTCGATGCCCCGCTACGACGCCGAGCGCTTCGGCATCGCGCCCCGCGCCTCCCCGCGCCAGTCCGACGTGATGATCGTCGCCGGCACGCTGACCAACAAGATGGCCCCGGCGCTGCGCAAGGTCTACGACCAGA
>JAHDDY010000163.1 GCA_020629115.1 Paracoccaceae bacterium
AGAAGTAGGACTCGGAATACAGCGCTGTCAGGTCGCTCGCCGTCGGTCTGGGGGATTGCCAGCGCAATCGGCAGCTGGGGCATTTCTTGATCCCGAAGGGCGGCATGAGTCCCAGTGAGCGAGCGGACAAGTCGTCATTCTCACCCTCAGCCCCACAACAGGCACACTGATGCACGAGCTCAATCACGCCACCCGTTTGCTGTTCCTGCATAGTCTGTCCTCACTGTTTACCTAGATGTAGTCGGCTGAGTCGGTGCTCAGAGGAGAGAATTGATGACGCTACGGTCAGACGCAACTAGGCTTCTTGTCGTTGGATTCCTAGTACGGACGATCCGGTCGACTCTTGATGCAAGGATCGGCCGGGCCGGTTTCGAGCTAGCGCAAACGCCGCTAGCAGGATCAGAACTGTGATGGGCAAGCGCTGCCGCGCTACAAGACCCTCGTTCGAGAGGCTCGCCACGGCAGGCATGTATGCGGCGGCGTAGCTTAGATACGTTCGAACCTCGGCGTCGGCTCGCCATGAGGACTCGCGAGCTTTGCGTATCAGAAAGATCAGGACTGCGAATGCCTCTGCCAAAGCACCAAGCTGCACCAGTGAGGTACTAATAGGCAGGGGCCGAACTGGCATAAGAGCCACCCGGAGAACCAGGCCTGCCAAGCCCGGGTCACCCGGAAACGAGATCGCCGATCCACCGCGGAGCGTGCGCTCAGCGACTTCAAATGCGTCGCTCCACGCCTGAGCGAGTGGCCCGACGCCAGAAGCCGATGCGAGGGTCAGCACGGCTCCGCAGAACAGTACGAACCGCAGATGTCGCTCACGCGGCTTCTGTGACGCCCATGCCACAGCCCAGCCGACGAGCGGGACGGGCAATAGCTCTGGCCGGAAGATCGACAACACCGCCAGCCCGGCGGCGACACAGGAGAACGCCACCGGCCGAGATCGGACACCGTGTGATGCAATGACCAGCGCAATCGCAAAGAGAGCAAGGGAGTCCTTGCCATAGATGCTCGTCCAGATCAGCGACGACGGCAGCAGGAGTAGCACCAGCAGTTGCGATGACGACACGTGCCCCCGCAAGAGTGAGGCCATCAGGAACGTCGCTGCGATTCCTACCAGCCTGCTGAACGCAAAGGCACCGCCGAAGCTGTACTCCCCGAGCGTGAGGTAAAGGTAACCGAGGAACTTCGCGGTGTTCTCCGTGGGCTGCGTCCCGTTGATGAAGGCCTCGCCGGTCTGGCTCCAGGAAACTGCGTAGTCGAAGTAGCGACCGACGTCCCTCCACCCGCCGAGCAGGGCTTCACCGAACTCAGCCAGCCCGACAGCGAAGAGAACCGACACGCTCATCGCTGCTGCGATGGGGGCAGGTCGACTCCCAGTCGTCCGTACGCCCAGCGCCAAGACGACGCAGAAGAGCCCAGCGAGCGCCAGCCCCGTCATCGCGGGCAGTCCGATCCGGCTCCACGCTCAACCAGGCTTTCCGGGCCTCCGACTGAAATGCGGCTATCAAGCATCGAAGTGGTCGCGGCTCCGCCAGCACTGACGATCGCCCGGTTCCCGATTCGAACGCCCTGGGCCTCCGCAAAGCTCGCCCCCACGAGCGCAGCCTCGCCAAGACAGACATCGCCTGCGACAGCCACTCCTCGCATCACGCTCGGCGTGAGCGCAACCAGCGTGTCGTGCCCGAGCTTCACTCTGCACCCGGTATCCGTATGTTCGCCGACCACGACTTGTGGCGACAACCCTGTGAGCCCATCACCAGGGAACCCAGAACGATGCCCGCACTCCAAGGTCGTTCGACCGAGATGCGAACGAGAGGAGCCGATGAATGCTTGACGACTCGAATCGCCCTCGATAGGTGACTCAGCGCCAGCGCATGCCGAGATCCCGCCAGCGAAGGAGACAATCGCTCGCTCGAGCTCGCTGGGCGCCTACGGTCGTGACGCATGGATGTTCTCCTCTTCGGCGCTGGTGGCTTCGGACGGGAAGTCGCTGCGCTTCTTGCGGACGTCGCCGATCTGACGGTGGTGGGATTCCTCGATGACGACCTGAGGGGTGAGGTCCAAGGCCTCCCGGTGCTGCGCCCACACCAGGCCGGCACGACTGCCACTTACGTCACGATCGGGTCGCCAGGCAGTCGGTACTCCATTGCGAGCCAGCTGGGCGGCCCGCTTCCACCCCCGGCGATCCACCCATCGTCCTGGGTCGGATCGGATGTATCGATCGGCGACGCAACAATCGTCTGCGCTGGGGCGCGGATCACGACGAATGTCCGTATTGGCACGCATGTACACATCAACCTCAACTCGACGATCGGTCACGATTGCGACATCGGTGACTTCGTGACGATTGCACCAAGTGTCTCGGTCAGTGGGAACTGCACGGTCGAGGCGGAGGCCGATCTCGGCACGGGGGCTGTTCTGCTTCCCGGTGTGAGCATCGGACGAGGAGCAATTGTCGGAGCAGGCGCAGTCGTCACCTCGGACGTCCCAGCTGGCCGCACTGCAGTCGGCATACCAGCGCGACTGCTCCCGACCTGACGCAGACTTCATTGGAGAGTCGACGACGGGCTTGAACTTCATGAAGTTCGGTCGCGCCCCGGCGATGCACGCAACGCTGGTCATGACGCTACTTCCGCAGGTTCAGGTGTGCCTGTGAATCGCTCCATCGTCGCCGCGGCATCAGCAGAGACACCACGGCCCGACAGGACCACCGCGATGGTCGTCCGCAGGATCGAGAGATCGCCCCGCAGCGTGACGTCAGCGGCGTAGGAAGCGTCCATCTCCAACCGATCTTCCCAGGTCTGGGCGTTACGGCCGTTGACCTGCGCAAGACCGGTCAAGCCCGGGCGAACGTTGTGCCGTGTCGCTTGACGCTCGTTGTACAGCGGCACGTACTCCGGCAAGAGAGGACGCGGGCCGACGAACGACATCTCGCCACGAGCGATGTTGTAGAGCTCCGGCAGCTCATCGACGCTGGTCGAGCGGAGCCAACGGCCGGCCTCGGTGAGCCGATCGGCGTCGGACCCGTTCCCGTCCCGCATCGAGCGGAACTTCACGAGCTCGAACGGCTTGCCGTCGAGGCCGATCCGAACCTGGCGGAACAACACCGGGCGACCCATCCGTACAGCGATCACGCAACCGACCACAGCCAGAATGGGCGCCGATGCGACCAGCACGGCCGCTGCGACCAGCCGATCGACGACCGGCTTCACCTTGACCCAGGTCATCGGGCCGCCTCGAGTGCGCCGCGCAGCGCCGCGACCACACGGTCCCGGTCGGCTTGCGTGAGGCCCGAACCGGACGGCAGACAGATGCCACGCCGGAAGAGCTCATCGGCGATCCCCGTGTCGAATGACTCCGCCTCGGCGAAGACCGGCTGACGATGCATCGGCTTCCAGAACGGCCGGGCTTCGATGTCCGCCGCGTCGAGCGTTGCACAGATGGTGGGGACATCGACGCCGTTGGGAAGAAGCCCGACCGAGAGCCAATGATTCGGGCGCTCGGTGAAGGGAGCGGCGCAGAACTCCACCTCAGGAAGCGAATCCTCGTAGGCGGAACGGGTAGCCGTCCGGGCCTCGATCATCGACTCGAGTCGCCTGAGCTGCGCACGGCCCAAAGCGGCGAGGAGGTTCGACAACCGGTAGTTGAAACCGACCGCCTCGTGTTCGTAGTGCAGCACCGGTTCACGGGCCTGTGTGGCAAGATGACGGGCTCGGGCAAGATCTTCGGGCGAACCGAGCAACGCTCCCCCACCACTCGTGGTCATGACCTTGTTCCCATTGAAGCTGAGTGCCCCGAGTCGACCGAGTGTCCCGGCCATGCCCCCGGCGGTCTGGGAGCCGAGCCCCTCTGCGGCATCTTCGACCACCGGAACTCCGTATCGATCACAGATCGCCCGGATCGCAGCCATGTCGGGCGTGGCGCCGTAGAGATCGACGGGCATCACGGCTGCCGGCAGCCGGCCCGCTCGGGCGCGTTCGGCGAGCGCAGACTCGAGCAGGCCGGGGTCCATGCACCACGACCGACGCTCGACATCGATGAAGACGGGCTTCGCCCCGGCGTGCACCACAGCGAACGCCGAGGCGGCGAACGTCGCCGTCTGAACGAAGACCTCATCGCCGGGTT
>JAHDDY010000035.1:0-9283 GCA_020629115.1 Paracoccaceae bacterium
CGACGAAAGCCGCCTCCTCGCCGCCTACGAGGACGCGCATCCGAAGGTGCTCTAGAACCGCGTCGGCATCGCGGCGAAGGCGGGTGCGCTGACCGCCGCGGCGCTCGCCCTGTGCTGGGCGGGATACCGTCTCGTCGCGCGGCGGACGGGGCGATTCGGCGTGCCGCCCGGCGCGCGGCCCGAGTTGCGCCGGACGCGGAAGACTCTAGGGTAGGCCGTCCCCGCCATCCCGAGAGAGCATCGCGCCCATGACCGCCGAAGAGATCCTCGCCCGCCTCGTCGCCTTCGACACGGTCAGCCATAAGACCAACCTGCCGCTGCTCGACTGGGTGGAGGACTATCTCGCCGGGCACGGCGTCGCCGGGGAGCGCATCTACGACGGGACCGGCGAGAAGGCGAACCTGATCGCGACCGTCGGCCCGGTCGGCGTGCCCGGCATCGTCCTGTCGGGCCATGTCGACGTGGTGCCGGTCGAGGGACAGCCCTGGAGCACCGACCCCTTCGCGATGACGGCGGTGGGGGACCGGCTCCACGGGCGCGGCACCTCGGACATGAAGGGCTTCTGCGCCTGCGTCCTCGCCGCCGTGCCGCGCATGGTCGCCGCCGACCTGACGATGCCGCTGCACATCCTCCTGTCCTACGACGAGGAGATCGGCTGCATCGGCGTGCGCGGGGCCATCGAGCGCCTGCGCGACTGGCCGGTCCCGCCCCGCGCCTGCCTCGTGGGCGAGCCGACGGGGATGCAGGTGGTGCTGGGGCACAAGTCGAAGCGCTCGTTGCGGGTGACGGTGCGGGGGAGGACGGGGCATTCCTCCCTCGCCCCCGATTTCGTCAACGCGGTGGAGTACGCCGCGCGGCTGACGGTCTTCATCTCCGATATCGGACGCGAGCTGGCGGCGGGCGGGGCGGTGGACCCGCTCTACGACGTGGGCCATTCGACGGCGCATGTGGGGCGGCTGCACGGGGGGACGCAGCTCAACATCGTGCCCGACGAGGCGGTCTTCGACTTCGAGTTCCGCACCATCCGCGCCGATGACGGGGCGGCGCTGGTCGAGCGGGTCATGGCCCATGCGCGCGATGTGCTGGAGCCGGCCATGCGCGCGGTGGACCCGGCGGCGGGGATCGAGTTCGCGGTATTGTCGGAGGTCGAGGGCCTCGACACCGACGCGGAGGCCGAGGTCGCCACCTTCGCCAAGGCGCTGGCCCGGCGCAACGATCACGCCAAGGTCGCCTTCGGCACCGAGGGCGGCCTGTTCCAGACGATGGCGGACATCCCGACCGTGGTGATCGGACCGGGTGACATCGCCCGGGCGCACAAGGCCGACGAGTACATCACGCGCGCCGAGCTGGCGGCGGGCAGCGCCTTCATGGAGCGCCTGATCGCGCGGTGCAGCGGCTAGGCCGAGACCGTGTCCGGCCCGTCGCCGCGCGAGCCGAGGAAGCTGCCGAAGGTCTGCAGGTTCGGCGAGTTGTCGCAGATGACCTTGACCAGCACCAGGAACGGCACCGCCATGAGCGCCCCGGCGATGCCCCAGAGCCAGCCCCAGAACACCACCGTCACGAAGACGGCCACCGTGTTCATCTCCAGCCGCCGCCCCAGCACCGTCGGCGTCACGAACTGCCCCTCGATGGTGGTGCAGGTGAAGTAGGCGGCCATGGCGATGAAGGCGGTGGCGAGGGGGTCGACCGTGACGAGGGTGTAGACCCCCACCAGCAGAACCCCCGCGATGGCCCCGATATAGGGCAGGAAGTTGAGCAGGAAGGCGATGAGGCCCCAGACGTAGAACTGCGGCACGCCGACGAGGTAGAGCGCGGCGGCGATGGCCAGCCCCAGCCCCGCATTGATGACGGTGATGGTCAGCAGGTAGCGCGAGACCTTGCGCTCGATGTCGTAGATGACGCGCAGCGCCCGCTTCTTGTCCTCGAAGCGCGAGAAGGAGCGCACGATCTTCGAGTAGAACAGGTCGTTCGACGACAGCAGGAAGATCGACAGGACCAGCGCCACCGCCAGCGACGCGCCCGCGCTCGCCAGGCTGCTGACGGCGTAGTTGAGGATGCCGGGGCGCTCGATCACGACGCGCTGCACCTCCTCCGATTCGCCCCCGCTGGCGAGCTTCTCGACCTCCTCGGAGGCGTTCTTCACCGCCTCGACGGATTCGGTCAGCGTCTTGAGCTTGGCCTGGAGCTTCCAGCCGGCGCGCGGGGCCTCGTCCATCATCGCGGAGACGGGCGTGCTGAGCGCATAGACGAGGAAGCCGACCGACGCGGCGAGCGAGACCACCAGCAGGACCGACGTGATCGCCGCCGGGATGCCGATCCGCCCCAGCGTCCGCACGATGGGGCTGAGCGTGAGGGAGATGAGGATGCCGAGGACGATGGGCAGCAGCACGTCCTTGGCGAAGTAGGTGGCGAGCACGGTGAGGATGAAGAAGATCCCGCCGAGCAGCATCTCGATGCGCCCCGTGTCACGCACCGGCACCGCGGGCAGGGTGTCGGGGGGCGGGACGGCACGATCCGTCGCCTGGCTCGTCTCGCGCATGTCCGCTACCCCGTCCATCATGGCTTCTCGCCCAGTTCGTCCGCCTTGGTTGCGCCGCGCTGGCCCATGGGGCGTACGGGGCCGACGGTGGTGTCGCGCTGCGTCTGCGCCTCCATCTCGGCGTCGAACTCGGCCCCCAGCAGCACGATGAAGGCCGAGAGCCACATCCAGAGCATGAGGACGATCACCCCGCCCAGCGTGCCGAAGGTCTCGTTGTAGGAGCCGAAATTGCCGACGTAGAAGCCGAAGCCGTAGGTGCCGAGGACCCACAGCCCGCAGGCGAGCATCGCCCCGGGCGTGACCCATCGCCATTGCGGCGGGTTGCGGCTCGGCCCCCAGCGGTAGAGCACCGCCAGGGTGAAGACCACCATCGCCGTCACGAGGGGCCAGCGCAGGACGAGCACCACGTCCTCGGCCAGCTCGCCCAGCGGCAGGATGTTGATGACGACGGGCAGGCCCAGCAGCGCCGCCACCGTCAGGACGAGCACGAGGATGAGGAAGACCGTCAGCACGAGCGTCATGGCGAAGACGTTCAGGAACCCGCGCTTCTCGCGCTCCTCGTAGGCGACGTTCATGCCCTGCACGAGGCTCGCCACCCCGCGCGAGCTGGAATAGAGCGCCGTGACGAGGCCGACCACGACCGCCAGCCCGAGGCCCGCCTCGTGCGAGCCGGCCACCGCCTGCGCCTGGTCGATGATGATCTGCGCGGCGTCGGTGGGCAGGACGCCGACGAGCGTCTGGATCTCGGTGGCGACGACCGACGGCTCCAGCAGCAGCCCGCCGATGGCCATCAGCGCCGCGATGCCGGGAAACAGCCCGAGCAGGCCGTAGAAGGCGACGCCGGCCGCGATGAGGCTGATATTGTCGTTCCAGATGCGCCCGTAGACGCGCCACAGCACATCCCGCCACCCCCGCGCGGGAATGTCGAGCGGCGTCTCGGCGAGGCGGCCCCGCTTGGGGGCGGGAGCTGGAGCATCCATCCGTCATTCCCGGTTTGATGGTCACTCAATGACCGGGGGGCGGGATGGTTCCGGATCGTCAGAAGGTCTCGCGTTTCAGACGTGCCGCGATATCCTCGATGGGGGTCTGCGCATCCACGGGCCGGCCGGTCAGGTCCTTGAGGTCGAAATAGCGATGCCCGGCCATTCCGCCCTTGCTGTCCTTAACGAAATCCGCCCGCTCGAAGCGGTCCACGACGTAGAAGCGATGCGGTTCCGCGGCGAAATCGCCGTAGACGGGACGGCCGCGGTCGATGGCATCGAGGATGGCCCCGCGCCGGGCCTCGCTCAGGGTACCCAGCTCCTCCTTTTCGACGAGAAGCCTCCCGTCCTCGGTGCGGCAGACCGCGACGGCGGCGAGGCGGCCGATATGGCTGATGCACTTGTCGCGGTAGACCCCGAGGATGCGCGCCCGGTCCTGCTTTCGGTTGCGGTAGTCGGGTTGGTAGTAGACGCCCGTCTCGACATTGTCCTGCGCGGTATTTCCGCACGGAAAGGCCACCATCGTCCGTTCGTGCGAGGGCAGGAGGCCGAGGTTGCCGAGGAAATCCCCGTAATCCTCGACGATGGCGTCGAGGTCCTCATGCCCTGCGCAGATACCCTGAACCACGTCGAGCAATTCGCCATAGGTCTTCGACAGGAATCGCACCCCCGTCTCGGCAACGGCGTCGGACATCCCCTCGCCGCCGGGCCATGGATCGCGCGACAGGCCCATGAGAAACGCCTCGTTCTTTCCATGCTTCCCGGCGATCTCGCGCATGTGGTTGGCGAGTTGCCCCGGGTCGAGCGGCGCACCGCCCGCCTTCGACTCGACGTAGAAGTGGAACGGCTCCTGCTCGATGACGGCATCGGGTATCGCGGTACCCACCTTCTCCTGCTGGGCGAAGCGCAGTCCGATGCGCGGCGCGTTCTCGTCCCCGATGAGATCGGCGAGGATGCGTTCGAAGCGGGCGAAGGAATGCTGCTGCACGTGGCGCAGCATGAGCATCGTGTTGTTGGTCGCGTGGTTCTCCGACCCGGAATAGCGCTGGAAGAAGCTGATATCGGACACGGGGTTGCTCTCCTTGGTCGGGTGTAGGACGGTGACGACGTTCCGGGTGCATTGCATGCACGCATTCAGTGCAACGAACCCCCTTTTCCTGTCAGACACGAAAGCCTGCCCATGCTCGATATCCTTGCCATCGTCGCCCCGGTCTTCCTCGTGGTGATGGTCGGGTATGTCGCGGCGCGGTTGCGGGTCGTGTCGGATGGGGACGTGGATGCGATCCTGCGGTTCACGACGCGAGTGGCGGTGGCCGCGCTGCTGTTCCGGGCGGCGGCGACCCTCGATCTGGGGGCGCGGCTCGATCCGGTGGCGCTGTCGGCCTACTACCTGCCCGCCTTCGCGACCTTCGCGCTCGGCATCCTCGCGGCGCGCACGGTATTCGGGCAGAGGCCGGGGGAATCGGTGGCGGCGGGGTTCACGGCGCTGTTCGCGAACTCGCTGTTCCTCGGCCTGCCGATCGTCGAGCGGGCCTACGGAGCCGACGCCCTGCCCTACGCGCTGGCCATCATCGCGATCCACGCGCCGATCATGTACTTCCTCGGCATCGTCACGATGGAGGTGTCGGCCCGGGACGGGAGCGGGCTGGCGGCGGGGATGCGCAAGGTCGCGTGGAGCATGAGCCACAACCCGCTCGTCCTGTCGGTCGGGGCGGGGATGGGGTGGAACCTCCTCGGCCTGCCCCTGCCCGCCCCGGCGGAGGAGGCGCTGCGCCTGCTGGCCGCCGCCGCGCTTCCCTTGGGCATGTTCGGCATCGGGGCGACGCTGACGCGCTACCGCTTCGGGGGCAACTGGGGGGAGACGGGGGTGTTCGTGCTGCTCGCGGTGGCGGTCCGGCCCTTCCTCGTCGCCCTGCTGGCGTTCCAGGTGCTGAGGATCGACCCGGTGGCGGCGAAGGTGACGGTGATGATGGGGGCGATGCCGGGGGGCGTGAACATCTACCTCTTCGCGGCGATGTACCGCCGGGGCGAGGCGCTGGCCGCGAACGCGCTGCTGGTCGGCACGGTTGCCGGGATCGCCACGATCACGCTATGGCTCGCCTATCTGGGATAGGGAGCGGGAACCATGACGATCCAGCGTATCGAGCCGGGCGTGCGCAGCACCCCGGCGGTCATCCACAACGGCACCGTCTACCTGTCGGGCCAGGTCGGCGACCCGGACGGCGACGTCCAGGCGCAGACCCGCGACGTGCTCGCCAAGATCGAGACGCTGCTGGAGAAGGCCGGCTCGGACAAGGAGCATCTGCTGATGGCGACGATCTGGCTCGCCGACATGGCGGACTTCGCGGCGATGAACGAGGTGTGGAACGCCTGGGTCGTGCCGGGGATGCCGCCCGCGCGCTGCTGCGGCGAGGCGAAGCTGGCGCGGGCCGCGCTGAAGGTGGAGATCATGATCGTCGCGGCGGTGGCGGGGTAGCCCGTTCAGACGATGCCCCCGTCGACGATGAAGTCCTGCGCCGTGCAGGCCGCCGACACGTCCGAGGCGAGGAACAGCGCCATCTCGGCCACGTCCCGCCCGCACAGTTCGCGCGGCAGGCATTGCAGGGCCGTCATCGCGTCGATGGCGGACTGGTCGGTGTACCACAGGGCGCGCTGGCGCGGGGTGAGGATCGCGCCGGGCAGGATGGCGTTGCAGCGGATACCGTGCCCGCCCATGTCCTTCGCGATGGAGCGGGTCAGGCCGCGCACCGCCGCCTTGCAGGCATTGTAGACGGCGAGGTTGCCGACCGGGATCTCCGGCGCGACGGAGCCGAAATTGACGATCGAGCCGCGCCCGCGCGCCCTCATCCAGCCGCAGGCGGTCTGGGCGGCGAAGAACTGGTGCTTGAGGTTCACGTCGAGGATGCGCGCCCAGTCGCCTTCCGTCACGTCGCCGAGGGGCATCCGCGTGTCGTTGCCCGCGTTGTTGATCAGCACGTCGAGACCGCCCCCGCGCCCCTCCGCCGTGGCCATCGCCTCGCGCAGGGCGGGCGTATCGGTCACGTCGCAGGGCAGGAAGAGCGGCGCGTCGCCCTGACTTGCCAGACGGTCGCGCAGGGCCTCGCCCCCCTCGGCGTCGATATCCACGAAGACGACATCGGCCCCCTGCCCGTGGAAGGCGGTCACCAGGTCGGCCCCGATTCCCGTGGCCCCGCCGGAGACGAAGACCGTGCGGCCGACGAGGTCGGCGTAGCGGGCGAGGGGCGTGTCGGTCATGGAAGTCTCCTGATGGAAAGGGATGGCGTCAGCCCGCCTGCCGCGCCTCGGCCCCATCGCCCGCGGCCATGGCCAGCCTGTCGAGGGCGAGCGCCCCGGCCCCGTGCGCCCAGAGCTGATCGCCCCAGCGATGGACCGACAGGCGCACGGGCGGGCGGTCGATGGACAGCGCGTTGGCGCGGAGCGTGCGCTCGATCTCCTCGGCGAGCAGGTGGTGGTGCCGGATGGTCTCGCCCGAGAGGATGATGAGCGGCGGGTCGAGGATGTTGACGAGGTTGGCCAGCCCCAGCCCCAGCATCCGCCCGGCCCGGCGGTAGATCGACGCCGATATCTCGTGCCCCTCGGTCGCCTGCCGGGCGAGGGCCTCCAGCATCGCGTCGCGATCCCCCGGCTCCACGGCCAGCCCCGCCTCCCGGGCGAGGGCGTAGTCGGCGACGTAGGCCTCCAGGCATCCGCGCTGACCGCAGCGGCACAGCGCCCCGTCGATCTGCACCTTCATGTGGGCGAATTCCGCGCCCAGACCCCGCGCGCCGCGAAAGAGCGCCCCGTCCAGGACGATGCCGAGGCCGACCCCGTGCTCGACCGTCACGACGAGGAAATCCGTCTCGTGCCGCCCCTTGCCGAACCACAGTTCTGCCAGTGCCGCGAGGTTGGCGTCGTTGTCGATGACCACCGGGCAGGACAGGCGCGCCGAGAGCGCGTCGCGGACGTTGACGGGAGCGTCCGACAGGAGCGGACTCCACCGGCACAGCCCGCTTTCCGTCTCCACGAAACCGGGCAGGCCGAAGCCGAAGGCGGCGAGGTCGCCCTTCTCCAGCGCGGTCCCGCGCAGGGCCGCGTGCAGCGTGCGGTCGAGCTGCTCGACCAGCAGCGCCGTCGCGATCCGCCCCTTCGGCACGTCCGTCGAGGCGGTCGCGAGGACATCGCCGCAGAAATCGAGCACGGCGACGGTGATGAACCCGTCGTTGAGCTTGGCCCCGGCGACGTGCAGGGCATCGGGGCGCAGGCGCAGCAGGGTGCGGGGCCGGCCCCGGCCCGGCGCGGCGGTGTCGGGGGTCTCCTCGATCAGCGCGGCCTCCATCAGTTCGGTCGTCGCCGCGCTGACGGTCGCAAAGCTCAGATCAAGGGGACCGACGAGGTCGACCCGCGCCACCGCCCCCCGCCGGCGAATCTCGGACAGCGCCCGCGCGGCGCTGCTCGACAGGTCCGGATGCGGGTTCACGCCACGTCGCCGTTCGGGGGAGCGATATATTTCGGCAACGGAAGTATCTTTCGTTATCGTGCGGTGCAAAATTTTTGAACGGCGTCTTTCCGGCTCTCTTTTTTACGTTTCGGCAAGTTTGCCGTCAAATTTAATTTGACTATCGAATTTACTGTGGCGAGATATTCGGCAGCGAAACGGAAAGGCCCGATCAACCGGGCCGTCGCGACAGGGAGAGACACATGCGATTCACCAAACTGATGGCCGCCGCCGCGCTCGGCACGGGCCTCCTCGCCAGCGCCGCCCATGCCGACGGGCACGGCGGCACCGTGGTCGGCGTGAGCTGGTCGAACTTTCAGGAGGAGCGCTGGAAGACCGACGAGGCCGCGATCAAGGGCGCGCTCGAAGCCGCCGGCGCGACCTACATCTCGGCGGACGCCCAGTCCTCCGCCTCCAAGCAGCTATCGGATGTGGAGAGCCTGATCGCGCAGGGCGCGGACGCCCTCATCATCCTCGCGCAGGACGCCCAGGCCATCGGCCCCGCCGTGCAGGCCGCCGCCGACGAGGGCATCCCGGTCGTCGGCTACGACCGCCTGATCGAGGACGAGCGCGCCTTCTACCTGACCTTCGACAACGTCGAGGTGGGCCGGATGCAGGCCCGCGCCGTCCTCGCCGCCCAGCCGACCGGCAACTACGTGATGATCAAGGGGTCCCCGACCGATCCGAACGCCGACTTCCTGCGCGGCGGTCAGCAGGAGGTGCTTCAGGACGCCATCGACGCGGGCGACATCACCATCGTCGGCGAGGCCTATACCGACGGCTGGCTGCCCGCGAACGCCCAGCGCAACATGGAGCAGATCCTGACCGCGCAGGACAACGAGATCGACGCGGTCGTCGCTTCGAACGACGGCACGGCGGGCGGCGTCGTCGCCGCGCTGACGGCGCAGGGCATGGAAGGCATCCCGGTCTCGGGCCAGGACGGCGACCACGCCGCGCTGAACCGCGTGGCCAAGGGCACGCAGACCGTCTCCGTCTGGAAGGACGCGCGCGAGCTGGGCAAGGCCGCCGGCCAGATCGCCGTGACGCTCGCCAAGGGCGTGCCCGCGAGCGCCATCTACGGCGCGAACGAATGGACCTCCCCGGGCGGCACCACGATGAACGCCATCTTCCTCTCGCCCAGCCCGGTGACCCAGAAGAACCTCTCCTCGGTCGTCGACGCGGGTTGGATCGAGCAGGAGAAGCTGTGCCAGGGCGTCGAGACCGGCGTCGCGCCCTGTAGCTGATCTCTCAGGATCGCTTCTGTCCCGG
>JAHDDY010000035.1:9383-33389 GCA_020629115.1 Paracoccaceae bacterium
CCCATGACCGACGCCACCACCTCCGGCGCACCGCCCCCCCGCGCCCGCAAGAGCACCTTCGAGACGCTGGAGCTCGACACGCGCCTCCTCGGGATGATCGGGGCCTTCGTCGTGCTGTGCATCGCGTTCGACCTGATGACCGGCGGGCGGTTCCTGACGCCGCGCAACATCTTCAACCTGACCATCCAGACGGTCTCCGTCGCGATCATGGCGACGGGGATGGTATTCATCATCGTCTGCCGCCATATCGACCTCAGCGTCGGCGCGCTGCTCGCCACCTGCTCGGCGGCGATGGCGATGATGCAGACGCAGCTTCTGCCCGGGCTTGGGCTGGAGATGGGCGGGCCGGTCCTGTGGATCGTCGCCATCCTCGGCGGCATCGTCATCGGTACGGCCATCGGGGCGCTTCAGGGCTGGATGGTCGGCTATCTCGCCATCCCCGCCTTCATCGTCACGCTGGGCGGGCTGCTGATCTGGCGCAATGTCGGGTGGTACATGACGAGCGGCCAGACCATCGGCCCGCTCGACGAGAATTTCCGCATGTTCGGCGGCACGAACGGCACGCTGGGGGTCGAGGCGTCGTGGATCGTCGGCATCGTCTGCGCGCTGGGTGCCGCGCTGGCTCTGTGGCAGGGGCGGCGGCGGAAGGTGAAGCACGGCTTTCAGGTCAAGCCCGTCTGGGCGGAACTGACCATGATCGCGCTGACCGCAGGCGCCATCCTCGGCTTCGTCGCCATCCTCAATGCCTACGAAATCCCGCAGCGACGGCTGGAGCGCATGTTCGCCGCACGGGGCGAGACGATGCCGGAGGGCTATACGGAGGGCTACGGCCTGCCCATCTCCGTCCTCGTCCTGATCGTCGTGGCGGTGGCGATGACGCTCATCGCCCGGCGCACCCGCTTCGGCCGCTACATCTTCGCCACGGGGGGCAACCCGGATGCCGCCGAACTTTCCGGGATAAATACCCGGATGCTAACTGTAAAAATCTTCGCGCTGATGGGGGCGCTCTGCGCCATCTCGGCGGTGGTCGCCTCGGCGCGGCTGTCGAACCATTCGAACGATATCGGCACGCTCGACGAATTGCGCGTCATCGCGGCGGCGGTCATCGGGGGCACCGCCCTGTCGGGCGGGATCGGCACGATCTACGGCGCGATCCTCGGCGCGCTGGTCATGCAATCCCTGCAATCGGGGATGGCGATGGTGGGGGTGGATGCACCCTTGCAGAACATCGTCGTCGGCGCGGTGCTCGTGCTCGCGGTGCTGATCGACATCGTGTACCGACGCCGGACGGGAGACGCCTGATGACGACCCCTCTCGTGGAAATGCGCGATATCTCCATCGCCTTCGGCGGCGTGAAGGCGGTCGACCATGTGTCCGTCGATCTGTACCCCGGCGAGGTCGTGGGCCTCCTGGGCCATAACGGCGCGGGGAAATCGACGCTCATCAAGATTCTCTCGGGCGCGTACCGGGCCGATAGCGGCGAGATCTACGTCAACGGCGCGCGCGCGGATATCCGCAGCCCCCGCGACGCCCGCGCGCTGAACATCGAGACGATCTACCAGACGCTCGCGCTGGCCGACAATCTGGATGCGGCGTCCAACCTCTTCCTCGGGCGCGAGTTGACCACGGCGCTCGGCTTCGTGGACGACGACGCGATGGAGGCGGAGACGCGGCGCATCATGGGCCGCCTCAACCCCAATTTCGCGAAATTCGCGGAGCCGGTGAAGGCGCTGTCGGGCGGGCAGCGGCAATCGGTGGCCATCGCCCGCGCCGTCTACTTCAACGCGAAAATCCTCATCATGGACGAGCCGACCGCCGCCCTCGGCCCGCAGGAGACCAGGATGGTCGCCGAGCTGATCGCGGAACTGAAAAGCCAGGGCCTCGGCATCTTCCTCATCAGCCACGACGTGCACGACGTGATGGAACTCTGCGACCGGATTTCGGTGATGAAGAACGGCGCGCTGGTGGGGACGGAGCGGGTCGCGGACGTGACCGACGACGAAATCCTCGCCATGATCATCCTCGGCAAGCGCCCCGAGCGCGCGGGGTGAGGAAATATCTCTCTGCCCCGGCCCCCGAGCCGGAGCCGGGGCCTGTTGCAACGAAGCGCTCTTTTCGAACAGGCCCCGCATCAAGTGCGGGGCAGCGCTTTCTTGCCGCCCTCCTCGCCCTCCTTGCTCCCCTCCCCGCCCACGCCGCCGAGCCGCGCTTCGAGGAACGCGCCGCGGCGCTGGGCATCGTGCATGTCTACGATGGCGGGTGGGAGCATTTCGTCGGCGGCGGGGTGGCGAGCTTCGATTGCGACGGCGACGGCCTGCCGGAACTGTACGCGGCCGGAGGCGCCAATCCGGCCGCCCTGCTGCGCAACACCTCGGACGCCGACGGCCTGTCCTTCGCGGAGGCGACGCCGGACGCCCTGGCCCTGACCGGTGTCACGGGGGCCTATCCGCTCGACGTGGATTCGGACGGGCATACCGATCTCGCCGTGCTGCGCGTGGGCGAGAACCGGCTGCTGAAGGGCGGGCCGGACTGCGCGTTCGAGCCGATGGATTTCGACGGCGGGGATCGCTGGACGACGGCGTTCTCGGCGACCTGGGAAGCGGGCGCGGCATGGCCGACGCTGGCCTTCGGCAATTATGTGGACCGGGACGACCCCGACGGGCCGTTCGAGGCGTGCGACGCAAATGCGCTGCACCGCCCGGAGGGCGACGGCTACGGCCCGCCCCTCCCCCTCGAACCCGGCCATTGCGCGCTGTCGATGCTGTTCACCGACTGGGGACGGCGGGGGCGGGCGGACCTGCGCGTCTCGAACGACCGGCATTACTACGTGCGCGGCGGGGAGGAGCAGATGTGGGCGATGGAGACGGTCCCCCGCCCCTACACCCGCGCGGAAGGCTGGCGCTTCCATGCGCTATGGGGCATGGGCATCGCCAGCCGGGATATCGACGGCGACGGGGTGCCGGAAATCTACCTGACCAGCATGGGCGACCAGCGGATGCAGACGCTGGAGGACGGCGCGACCGGCCCGACCTACGCCGATGCCCCGTACGAGACCGGCACGACCGCCCATCGCCCCTATACCGGCGGCGACGGGCGGCCCTCGACGGGGTGGCACGCCGCGTTCGGGGATGTGGACAATGACGGGCGCGACGATCTGTTCGTCGCCAAGGGCAATGTCGAGCAGATGCCCGGCAATGCCGCCGCCGACCCGAACAACCTGCTGATGCAGGGACCGGACGGACGCTTTGGGGAGGCGGGCGCGGCGGCGGGGCTGGCCTCGATGGCGCGGGGGCGCGGGGCGGCTCTGGTCGATCTCGATCTCGACGGGCGGCTCGACATCGTCGTCGTCAACCGCCGCGCGCCGATGGAGATTTTCCGCAATGTCACCAACGGCGCGGGCAACTGGCTGCTGCTGTCCGTCGCCCAACCCGCCCCGAACGTCGACGCCGTGGGCGCGTTCGTCGAGGTGGAGACCCCGGCGGGCCTTCAGACGCGAGAAATCGCGGTCGGGGGCGGTCATGCCGGCGGCTCGGCGGGGTGGCATCATGTGGGGCTGGGCGCGGCGGATGCGGCGCGGGTGCGCGTGATCTGGCCGGACGGCACCGCGTCGGACTGGCGCACGGTGGAGGCGAATGCGCGGGTGACGATAGCGCGGAAGTGACGAATCGGTCTGCCTACGCCGCCGCCCCCGCCAGCAGGATCGCCCCGACGAGCAGCAGCCCCGCCTCCCGGTTCGAGCGGAAGAGGCGCAGGCACCCTTCGGCGTCGTCCGGGTCAAGGCGGCGGACCTGCCACGCCAGATGCGCGGCGAAGCCCCCGGCCAGCAGCGCGCCCAGCCCCAGCCCCGCGGCGGCCATCGCCGCCCCCGCCAGCACCGCCGCGCCCGCGTAGAACCCCGCCACCCATTCGCGCGTCCAGGCCCCGAAGCGCAGGGCGGTGGACTTCACGCCGATCAGCGCGTCGTCCTCCTTGTCCTGACAGGCGTAGATCGTGTCGTAGCCGATGGTCCAGCAGATGCCCGCGAGGTACAGCCAGACGGCGGGCCATCCCAGCCCCCCCGCCTGCGCCGCCCAGCCGACCAGCGCCCCCCAGTTGAAGGCCAGCCCCAGGAAGAGCTGCGGCCAGTAGGTGACGCGCTTCATGAAGGGATAGATCGCCACGAAGACCAGCGAGCCGAAGGCGATAGCGATGGCCGCCCCGTTCATCGTCAGCAGCACGGCGAGGCCGACGAGGCACAATCCGGCCATGCAGGCCACCGCCTGCCGCACCGTGATCGCGCCCGAGGGGATGGGCCGCGAGCGGGTGCGCGCGACCTTCGCGTCGATGTTCCGGTCCACGATGTCGTTGAGGCAGCACCCCGCCCCGCGCATCGCCACCGCCCCGACGACGAAGGCGAGCGCGAGCCAGGCATCGTAGGCGCGGAACCCCCCGCCCGCCCCGGCCAGCGCCAGCCCCCACCAGCAGGGCAGCAGCAGCAGCCACCAGCCGATGGGCCGGTCCGCCCGCATCATGCGCAGGTAGGGCCGCCAGGCGGCGGGCGCGCGGGTGTCGACCCAGCTGTCCCGGACGGCATCGGCGACGGTGGTATCGGTCATGGCGGCATCCCCCTCTCGCCCGACGATATCACGGATGCGGCGGCGGCGTCACCCGCCGCCCCGGCGACGCTCCAGCGGAATGATCTAATGGAAACAAACCGCCGTACAGGAATGGATCGGCGGCAAAGGTCTTGCGATGCGCACGCCCTGCCCGCATTATCGGGCGCTACCGCATCCTTCGATTCCCGGCCAGGAACGCTTCGCCATGTCCGACAGGGACACCCCGCCCGACAGCCTGCGCCAGACGGAGCAGGAAACCCTCGAACTCGGGGGCGGCAAGCCCCATCCGGAGCGGGCCGCCGAGGTCGACCGGATGGCCATCGCGCCCTCCTCCCTGTTCGAGCAGGCGATGGAGCAGACGCGGATGGCCATCTGCATCGCCGACCCGCACCTCCCCGGGATGCCCATGGTCTACGTCAACCAGGCGTTCCTGACCCTGACCGGCTACGAGCGCAAGGACGTGCTGGGCCGCAACTGCCGCCTGCTCCAGGGACCGGAGACGAGCGAGGAGGCGATCGAGGAGATCCGGCAGGTCATCGCGAAGGACGAGGTGAAGGTCGTCGAGATCCTCAACTACCGCAAGGACGGCTCGACCTTCTGGAACGCCCTGCATATCGGCCCCATCCGCGATCCGGACGGGAGCATCAGCCACTATTACGGCTCGCAGTGGGACGTGACGGACGAGGTGGAGAAGCGCCGCCGCCTCGCGCTCCAGGCCCAGGTGGCCGAGGAGCTGGAGCACCGGACGCGCAACCTCTTCAGCGTCATCGCCTCCATCGTGCGGCTCTCGGCGCGCACCGAAGCCGACGCCGCCGCCCTCGCCGAGAAGATCGAGGGGCGGATCGAGGCGCTGGGCCGCGCCCATGCCATCTCCCTGTCCCGGGGACAGGCGGACGACGAAGCGTCGGACCTGCACGACATGGTGACGACCGTGCTGACCCCCTACCGCTCCACCCGCCGGAACCGGGTGGTCATCGGCGGCGAGATGACCGTCATCCCGCGCGAGGCGGTCACGCCGCTGGGGCTGATGCTGCACGAGATGGCGACGAACGCCCTGAAATACGGCGCGTTCAGCACGCCGGACGGCATCGTCCACGTGGAATGGCGGCGGGAGGGGGACCGCCTCGTCCTGACGTGGCGCGAGCAGGGCGGCCCCCCCGTGACGCCCCCCGCCGAGACCGGCACGGGCACGCGCATCATGGAGGGCGTGCTGCGGATGATCGGGGCGGACCTCACCTACGACTGGCCCCCCGACGGCCTGAGCGCCACGCTCTCGATGCGGGCCGACCCGGATCGCTAGGCACGCGTCCGAAAAAATGTCCTCCGGCCAAAGACGGACCTGACAAACCCGGCCCGTCGCGGCATAACGGAACCATGAACGAAACGGCACCGAAAATCCGCCTGCACGTCGAGGCGCCCCTGGCCGAGGGCGCGGAGATCGCGCTCGACCGGGGGCAGTCGAACTATCTGGTGACGGTGATGCGGCTGGCGGCGGGGGCCGAGGTCGCGGTGTTCAACGGGCGCGACGGCGAATGGCGGGCCGCGCTGACCGACGCCCACCGCAAGGCCGCGACGCTGACGGCGCGGGAGCGGACGCGCGCGCAGGAGACGCTGCCCGACCTGCACCTCCTCTTCGCCCCGATCAAGAAGGCGCGCACGGACTTCGTCGTCGAGAAGGCGTGCGAGCTGGGCTGCGCCCGGGTGCGCCCCGTCCTCACGCGCTACACGCGGTCCGAACGCCTCAACCTCGACCGCCTGCGTGCGCACATGATCGAGGCGGCGGAGCAATGCGGCGGGGTCTCGGTGCCCGGTCTGGACCCGCCGCAACAACTCGTCGCCGCGATGGCCGACTGGCCGCGGGAACGCATGCTGATCTTCTGCGACGAGGCGCGGACGGCCCCGCCGATGGCCGAGGCGCTGACGGGTGTCGCCCGGGGCACGCCCGCCGCGCTGCTGATCGGGCCGGAAGGGGGTTTCGCGCCGGAGGAGGCGGAACGCCTGCGCGCGCATCCCGCCGCCCTGCCCGTCAGTCTCGGCCCTCGCATCCTGCGCGCCGACACTGCCGCCGTGGCCGCGCTGGCCCTGGCGCAGGCGGCGCTGGGGGACTGGGCGCGATGACCGCGCCCGCGAAGGTGTCCGCGAGGGCGAGGGCAAAGGCGCGCATGGCGAAGGCGCGGGAGACCTGGAGCGGGCTGAACCGCTACCCGTATTTCCGCGCGCTGGTGAAGCAGGCGGGAATCGCGGCCTGGGCGGCCGCGACGGTGACGGCGGTCTCCTGGGCGATCGGGACCGGGGTCTCCGCCCTCGCCGTCCTGCTCGCGCACGTCCTGCTGACGGCCTACGTCAACGCCGACCCGCCCGCGCCCGCCGAACCGGACGGCGAGACGGCGGCCCTGTCCGCCTTCGCGGAGACGCCGCTCGGCGCGCTGGTCGGCACCGCGGAGCGCCAGCTGACCGACGCCCGCCGGCGCATCGGGCGCGACGCCGTGATGCACGGGCCGCTCGACCGGCTGGTCCGGTCCGTGCGCGCCATCGAGAAGCGCCTGGCGACCGAACCGCGCCTGCGCCCCGCCCTCAACCGCCTCGTCACCCGCGAGCTGCCCCTCGTCGCCTCGACCGCCGGGCAGTACGTCGCGATGCAGGGGCGGGGCGAGGTGGCCCCCGACCGGCTGGTGACCATCGAGGGCATCCTGCGCGACGCGGCCGAGCGATTCGAGGCGCTGGCCAAGGCCGAGGCGGGGCCGGAGGGGGCGCTGATCGGGCTGGCCCGGCTCGACGCCGATGCCGAGGTGCTGGCCGATTTCATGGCGAGCGACCTGGATGCCGCGCGAAGCCGGGCCGAGGTGCTGCGCGTCGCCCACCGCCTCGACCGCGCCGCCCCGCGCGTGGTGCCCGAACTGGAGTACAAGATGCGCACCGTCTCGGAGATGCTGCACGCCCATGCCGACCGCCCCGAGGCGCAGGCCCTCGTCGCGGAAAAGGGCGCGCGGGTGGCCGAGATCGCCGAGATGGCGGACATGGATGCCGGGGGGCGGGCGGCCCTGCGCGTGGCGCTGGAGGACTGGCGCGGGACGCTGAACGATCTGTCCAACGTGAAGGGATTGCGATGACCGCCGATGCCGCGCTGCTGCTGATCGTCCTGCTCGTCGCGCTCGCCCTCAGCGCGGGCTTTGCGGTCTGGGCCGTCCTGCGGGCGCGGTCGCTGGAGGTGCGGGTCGGGGCGATGCGCGAACGGCTGGCCGAGGCCGGCGCCACGCTCGGCGCGGCGGAGCGGGAACGCGCGGCGCGCGAGGAGCGGCGCGCGGAACTGGAGCGTACCCTCGCGGAGACCCGGGCGGATCTGGGCGCGGTGCGGGACCGGGCGGCGGACGAGCGCACCGAGAGCGCCGCCCACATCGCCCGGCTGGAGGCGTCGGCCCGGGAGCAGGCGCGCCAGACCGACCTGCGCCTCGAAGAGGCGGAGAAGGCCCGCGCCACCATGTCCACCCAGCTCGCCGAGGCGCGCGAGCAGATGAGCAGCCAGTTCAACGCCCTCGCCGGCAAGGTCATCCGCGAGCACGGCGAGGATTTCCGCAAGGCCGCGCACGAGCAGCTCGGGGCCATCGTCGCCCCGCTGAAATCCGATATCGGCCGCTTCCAGACGGAGATCCGCGACGCCCATCGCGGGGCTCTGCAGGAGCGCGCGGCCCTCAAGGAACAGCTCGGCACCCTGACCCGGCGCAGCGAGGCCGTCTCGAAGGAGGCCGAGAGCCTGACCCGGGCCTTGCGCGGGGACACGCAGAAGCAGGGGGCCTGGGGCGAGGCGGTGCTGGGTCGCATCCTCGACGGTTCGGGCCTGCGCGAGGGGCACGAATACCGGACCCAGGACAGCGTCCGGAACGAGGAGGGGCGCGCGCTGCGCCCCGACGTGGTCGTCTCGCTGCCGGGCGACAAGGACATGGTGATCGATTCCAAGGTCTCGCTGGTCGCCTACGAGCGCGCGGTGAATGCCGGGGACGAGGAAGTCTACGCCCATGCCATCGCCGAGCACGTCAAGTCCCTGCGCGCGCATATCAAGGGGCTGAGCGCGAAGGAATACGCCGCCGTCACCAGCGGGACGGCCGATTACGTCATCATGTTCGTCCCTATCGAGGGCGCGCTGTCCGAGGCCCTGCGCGCGGTGCCCGACCTGACGGAATACGCCGCGCAGCAGCAGGTGATGATCGCGACGCCCACCACGCTGATGATGGCCCTGCGCACGGTCAAGACCGTCTGGGACGTGGAGAACCGCAATACCAACGCCGAACGGATCGCCGAGCGGGCGGGGGCGATCTACGACAAGGTGGTCGGCTTCTGCACCGACATGGAGAAGGTCGGCAAGCAGCTCGACTCGGCCCGCGACGCCCATGCCGCGGCGCTGAACAAGCTGACCGACGGGCGCGGCAACGTCCTGCGCCAGGTCGAGATGCTCAAGGTGCTGGGGGCCAAGACGGTGAAGTCGTTGCCGGAGTCGATGGGGGTGGAGGCGGATTAGGATCCGCCGTGCCCTCCGCCGGCGTCAGCCGGCCGGTCGCAGCCTGTAGGTCGACTCCGAGGCTAGGATGCCCGCTCCCGGCACGCTCTTGCGCGTCGCGCTCAGGGAGAGCGCGCGCCCGTCCTTCGTAACCGACAAGCGGCCCCGCCGCTCCGCCGCGACGCGATATCCACGGTCCTCGAAATACTCGACGAAGGAGGCGAGCGCGATGTCGTCCATGCTGCGGATCTCGCAGCCGTCGGTGCCGAAGAAGAAGGCGCGCACGAAGCGTTCGTGCTCCACCGCGAACGGCCCCACCACCTCGACGCGCGGCACCGTCTCGTATCCCTCGGGGTCGCTGAGGCTGCCGCTGAAGAGGGTGGGAGCGTAGGGGCCGTACCCGACGGCGGTCAGCGCCGCTTCGTCGTGACCGCCGCCGTCGATGGCGTTGAGGCACTGGTCGAGCGTCGCGGGCAACAGGGTCGCCCGGGATGCGGGCCACGAGGCCGCTGAGGTGGAGATGCCGGAGACATCCCCCTTGGCGGCCATCGCCTCCTCGCTTGATTCGAGCGGCTGGCCCGCCGCGCAGCCGCAGAGCGCGAGCGCCGCGGCGATGGACAGGAATGCGTTGAAATCGTGCATGGTCGTACTCCCTCGAACGGAGGCGATGCATATCCGACGACGCACGCGGCGACAAGGAGACTCACCCCATCGTCAGCACTATCTTCCCGATATGGTCCGCGTCCAGCGCCGCATGGCTGTCGGCGGCGCGTTCCAGCGGAAAACTGCGGTCCATCACCGGTTTCACCCGCCCGTCGGCCAGCATCGGCCAGACGTAGCGCAGCAGCGATTCCGCGATGCGGCCCTTCTCCTCCGGCGAGCGGATGCGCAGCGTGGAGCCGGTCAGGGTCAGGCGCTTGAGCATGACGGGGAGCATGTTCAGCTCGACCTTCGCGCCCTTCTGGAAGGCGATGTTGACGATGCGCCCGTGCTTTGCCGCCGCCTTCATGTTGCGCGCGACGTAGTCCCCGCCCACCATGTCGAGCGTCACGTCGATGCCGTGGCCGCCGGTAGCCTCCTTCAGCACCTCGACGAAATCCTCCTCGCGGTAGTTGATGCACCGCTCCGCGCCGAGGCCCTCCGCCGCGCGGCACTTCTCGTCCGAGCCGGCGGTGGCGAAGACCCGCGCGCCGAACTCGCGGGCGAGCTGGATGGCGGTGGTGCCGATGCCGCTGGTCCCGCCATGGACGAGGAAGGTGGAGCCGTCCCTCAGGTCGGAGCGCTCGAACACGTTGGTCCAGACGGTGAAGAACGTCTCCGGCACCGCCGCGGCCTCCGCCATCGACAGACCTTCCGGCGCGGGCAGGGTGCACAGCTCGTGCGCCACGGCGTAGTCGGCATAGCCCCCGCCCGTCAGCAGCGCGCAGACGCGCTCGCCCTCGCGGTAGCGCGTGACCCCCTCGCCAAGTGCCGCGACGGTGCCCGAGACCTCCAGCCCCGGAATGTCGGACGCGCCGGGGGGCGGGGGGTAGTTGCCCGCGCGCTGCATGGCGTCGGGGCGATTGACCCCGGCGGCGGCGACCTCGATGAGCACCTCGCCCTCGCCCGGCCGGGGCACGGGCCGCTCGGTCAGGCGCAGGGCCTCCGGCCCGCCCGGCTCCGGTATCTCGATCGCGCGCATGGTTCCGGTCATGGTGTCGCTTCCCTCGTTCCCGTTCGAAGACGAGGATAGCCCGTCCCGTGCGGCGGTAAACGCGAAAACGGCATACGCCGCTTTTCGCCGCCGAAGCGGCGTTCGATGCGCGCATGGGGCGCGGGATGACCTATGCTGCCGCCCGTTACCTGCAACCGGAAGGCCCGCCCATGTTCCTCAGCGTCTTCGACATCTTCAAGATCGGCGTCGGACCGTCCAGCTCGCACACGATGGGACCGATGAGCGCCGCCGGGATGTTCCTCGACCTCCTGCGCGGGCGGTCGGGCGAGGCACCGGCGCGGCTGCGCTGCTCGCTCCACGGCTCGCTCGCCTTCACCGGCAAGGGGCACGGCACCGACCGCGCGGTGCGCCTCGGCCTCCTCGGCTTCGCGCCCGACACGCTCGACCCCGACGCGGCGGAGGCGGCGGATGCGCGGCTGGCCAAGGCGAAGCGGATCGAGGCGGAGGGGCTGGGCGCGTTCGCCTTCGACCCGGAGGCGGACCTGATCTTCGATTACGGCCCCGCCCTGCCCGGCCATGCGAACGGCCTCGTCTTCCGGGCGCTGGACGGGCATGGCGAGACGCTGGCGACCCGCACCTACTATTCCGTCGGCGGCGGCTTCGTGGTCGACGCCACCGAACTGGAGCAGACCCAGGAAGGCGGCCTCGGCGAGATGCGCCGCGAGCTGGGCGTGCCCTACCCCTTCGACAACGCCACTGAAATGATGGCCATGAGCGCGGAGAGCGGGCTGTCCATCGCGCGGATGAAGCGGGCGAACGAGCTGGTCCTGCGGAGCGGGGAGGATCTCGACGCGGGGATGGACGCGATCTGGGAGACGATGAAGGGCTGCATGGAGCGCGGCCTGACGATGGAGGGGACGCTTCCGGGGGGCCTGCATATCCGCCGCCGGGCCAAGGCCATCCGCGAGGCGCTGATCCGCGAGCGCGGCAGCAACGCGCCCGACCCCTACGCCATCAACGAATGGCTCTCGCTCTACGCCATGGCGGTTAACGAGGAGAACGCCGCCGGGGGCAAGGTCGTCACCGCCCCGACCAACGGCGCGGCGGGGGTCATCCCGGCGGTCCTGCGCTGGTATTTCGAGCACCATCCCGGCGCGACCCGCGACGGGGTCCACGACTTCCTGCTGACGGCGGCGGCGGTGGGCGGCCTCATCAAGCACAACGCCTCGATCTCGGGGGCCGAGGTCGGCTGTCAGGGCGAGGTCGGCTCGGCCAGCGCCATGGCGGCGGCGGGGCTGACGGCGGTACGCGGCGGCACGACGATGCAGATCGAGAACGCCGCCGAGATCGCGCTGGAGCACCATCTGGGCATGACCTGCGACCCCGTAGGCGGGCTGGTGCAGGTACCCTGTATCGAGCGCAACGGCTTCGGCGCGGTCAAGGCCGTCACCGCCGCCTCGCTGGCCCTGCGTGGCGACGGAGTGCATTTCGTCTCGCTCGACGCTTGCGTCGAGACGATGCGCCAGACGGGCATCGACCTCAGCGACAAGTACAAGGAGACCTCGAAGGGCGGGCTGGCGGCGACGCTGCCGGCGTGTTGAGGTCGGCAGGGCACGGGCCTCGCCCCGCCATCATGCTCCGCACGGACGGCGTATCCTGTCTCGCAAAAGCGACGGCGAGACGGTCGTAGCGGCCAATTCCATCCAGAGAGGCGGTAATCCATGTTTCAGGTCCTCGGCCTCGTCGTCCCGCTCTTCGGGCTGGTGATGCTCGGCTATCTCGCCGGGCGCATCCGGCGGCTGCCGGTGGAGGGGCTGGACTGGCTGAACGTCTTCATCGTCTACATCGCCCTGCCCGCCCTCTTCTTCCAGCTGCTGTCGCGGACCCCGGTCGAGGAGTTCGGGAACGTCGCCTTCCTCGCGGCGACCACCGCCGTCACCTTCGCGGTCTTCTGGTCCTGCGTGCTGATCGGGCGGGTCCGGCGGGGCGGCACCCTGCGCGAAGCGGCGATACAGGGCCTCGCGGGGGGCTACGGCAACATCGGGTACATGGGCCCGCCGCTGGCCCTCGCCGCCTTCGGGCCGGAGGCGGGGGTGCCGGTCGCGCTGATCTTCTGCATCGAGAACGCGATGCACTTCACCCATGCGCCGCTGCTGATGGCGCTGGGCGGCGAGGGGCGGGCGCGGCCCCTCGCGCTGGCGGGGGAGATCGCGTGGCGCATCCTCACGCATCCCTTCATCCTCGCCACCATCGTCGGCATCACCGCCGCCGCCTACGCCTGGCAGCCCCCCGCCCCGGTGAACGACCTGCTCGCCCGGCTCTCGGCGGCCACCGCCCCGTGCGCGCTGTTCGCCATGGGGGTGACGGCGGCCCTGCGACCCGTGAAGCGCGTGCCGGTCGAGCTGTTGTGGCTGGTGCCGGTCAAGCTGGTGGTGCATCCGGCGGCGATGTATCTCGTCGTCTCCCAGGTGCCCGGCGTGCCGACCGTCTGGCTGCATTCGGCCGTCCTGCTCGCCGCCCTGCCCTCGGCCACCAACGTCTTCGTCCTCGCCCAGAGCTACGACGTGTGGAAGGAGCGGGCGTCGAGCGCCGTGGTCATCTCGACCCTCCTGTCCATCCTCACGCTGACGGGGTTCCTCTATCTGGTGCAGGAGGGGGTGGTGTAGTAGGGTGGCCCCATGAACATCCAAGCCCCCCTCCCCCCCCCCCGCGCCACCTATCAGGACGTGCTCGACACGCCGGAGCACATGATCGCCGAGGTGATCGACGGCGTGCTGCACACGCAGCCGCGCCCCGCCTCGAAGCACGCCCTCGCGATGTCCGTCCTCGGCGGCGAGCTGGTCTCGCCGTATCAGCGGGGGCGGTCCGGGCCGGGCGGCTGGTGGATCATCAACGAACCGGAGCTGCATCTGGGCGAGCAGATCGTCGTGCCCGACCTCGCCGGATGGCGGCGGGAGCGGATGCCGGACTATCCCGACACGCCCTACTTCACCCTCCCGCCCGACTGGGTCTGCGAGATCCTGTCCCCCTCGACCCGGCGGATCGACCTCTACAAGAAGCGTCCGATCTATGCGCGGGCGGGCGTCTCCCACCTGTGGCTGATCGACCCGGCGGCTCGGGGGCTGGAGGCCTTCACGCTGCGCGGCGGCGAATGGGTGCTGACCGCGACGCTGGACGGGGAGGCGGACGTCTCGACCCCGCCCTTCGACGCCACGACCTTTCCCCTCGCCGCGCTGTGGGGCGAGGCGTAGGACCCTATGCCAGCCTGTCCCCGAACAGGAACTCGGCGGCCATGTCGAGGCGCAGGTGCGGGGGACCGTAGCCCGGCTTTCCCGGGCGGAGGGGCGGGGCGAAGCGCATGAAGCCGTAATCGTCCGACAGCCAGCCCTCCTCGCCCACCCCGCGCCGGGCCGCCTCGACGATGACGGACGGGTCGTCCGGCAACTGCCCCGGATAGACCACCACCTCCTCGCCCGTGCCGATGCCGCGCCCGCGCACGCAGTGCAGCACCTCGCCCCCCTCGCGCACCTCCTGCTCGACGGTCGCGCGCAGGGACGCCATGGCCAGCGCCTCGACCCGCGCGCCCTTGTAGGCGGCGCGGTCGATGCTCTCGCGGACCAGGGCGGCGGTGATGGCCTGGAGCGCGTCGTGCTGCGTGTGGTGGACGTGATCGGCCTTCGTCGCGGCGAAGAGCAGGCGGTCGACCCTGCGCCCCATGAGCGAGCCGAGCCAGCTCTTCTCCCCGTGGCGGAAGCATTCCAGGATGTCGCTCATCGCGGCGCGCAGGTCGGCGACCGCGCGCGGCCCCGCGTCGATGGCCGACAGCGCGTCGATCAGGACGATCTGCCGGTCGACCTTCGCGAAATGGTTCTGGAAGAAGGGGCGCACGACGACCCGCCGATACGCCTCGTAGCGGTCGCGCATCAGCCGCGCGAGGCTGCCGCGCGGGCCGTCCGGATCGGGGAGCGGGGCGAAGGTCAGCGCGGGCGTCCCGGCCAGGTCGCCCGGCATCAGGAACCGCCCCGGCGAGACGGCGGAAAGGCCCGCCCCCCGCGCGGCCTTCAGGTACTCCGCGAACAGCGCCGCCCCCTCGCGCGCCGTCGCCTCGTCCACGGGCGCGGTGCCGTCGACACGCTTGGCCCAGGCGAGGAAGGCCGCCGAATGCGCCGCCCGCTCGGGCCGGCGCGCCGCCTCGATGCTCCGGCGCGCCCAGTCCTCCCATTTCGTGTTGAGGAGCGGCAGGTCGAGCAGCCATTCGCCGGGATAGTCCACGATGTCGAGATGCAGCACCCCATCGCTCGACAGGCTCGACAGCAGCCCCGTGCGGCGAAAGCGGATCGAGAGGCGCAGCTCGCTCGTGCGCCGGGTGCTCGACGGCCAGACCGGGTTCGGCCCCGTCATCGCGGCCAGATGCGCCTCGTAGTCGAAGCGCGGCACGTCGGCGCTCGGCTGGGGGCGCAGCATCGCCGCCTCGATCCGCCCCTCGCGCTGGGCCGACAGGCGCGTCATGCGCTCGCGCTCCAGCAGGTTCGCGACCAGCGAGGTGATGAACACCGTCTTGCCCGCCCGGTTCAGCCCCGTCACCCCGATGCGCAGGGACGGCTCGAACAGCGAGCCGGCGCGGCGGGTGGTATCCTCCACCAGACGCAGGGCGTCGTCGGCGAAATCGGCGATGAAGGTCATGGCGGCTCCCGGTTCAGGGGATGGATATAGGACGATCGGCCGCCACGCCGAAACCCCGCCGCCACGAATCGCGTTCCGCCGGATCGGGCGGGCGCGGCGGCCCGGGACCGGATCACAGGGGCGGCAGGCCCGCGTCGATCCGGCCGCGCGACGGCTCGTGCTGCGGGGGCAGGCACAGCGCCTCGCCCAGGCTCTCCATCGGCTCGTCCGCCGCGAAGCCCGGCGCCTCGGTCGCGAGGCAGAAGAAGATGCCCTCCGGCCCGCGAAAATGAATCGCGTGGAAATACTGCCGGTCGAGGACGGACGTGACCGCGTAGCCCGCCTCCTCCAGCCCGCCCCGCGCGCTCTCCAGCGCCCCGAGGTCCGGCACGGCCAGCGCGACATGGTGCACCGCCCCCGCGCCGGGAATGGCGCGCGGCATGTCGGGGCGGCGGTCCAGGTCGAGCAGCGCGGCGCCGGGGTCGGCGGCCAGACTGTAGCGGGAGACCCGGCCCTCGCGGTTGACGGCGGTATACCCGAGGAAGCGCAGGAGCGCGTCCGTCTCCTCGTCCTGCGCGACCCGCAGGGAGACCGAATGCAGCCCGCGCGGGGCGATGGCCGCGTCGATGGCACCGGGCCACGGCGCGCCCCGCCCCGCATCCGATTCGACCAGCAGCACCGCCTCCCCGTCCGGGCCGGTCAGGTGCAGCCGCGCCTCGCCGAAGGCGGTGTCGCGCCGGGCGCCGCGGTAGCGCCGCGCCCAGTCGTCCAGCGCCCCGCGCGGCACCGCATGGGCCACGTGCCCCATCTCGCCCACGCCCCGCCGCGCCCGGCGCAGGGCCGGATAGGCCGCGCAGGCGACGACGGTGCCGGGCGTGCCGCTGCCGTCGCCATAGTACAGCCGGTGCGAATCGGGCGCTTCCGGATCGACCGTGCGCTTGACCCGGCGCAGGCCCAGCGCGCGGGTGCAGAACGTGTCGACCGCCGCCGCATCGCGCGCCAGCGTGGTGACGTGGTGCAGGCCCGTGACCCCCTCGATCATCGGCTTAACCGCACCGCTTCGCGCGCCACATCCCCACGTGGGGCAGATGGCCCCAGCCGAAGGCGTGGTCCGTATCGCCATGGGCGTCGAGGTGGTCGAGCCGCGCCTTCGCCTCGGCGAGCGTCGGGCGGTGGCCTTCGGGCACGGGCCACATGACGAAATGATGCGTCCGCATCGCCTCGAACCATTCGGCCTTGCGGGCGTAGAAGGCCCGGTGGACCGTGTTCCAGACGAATTGCTCCAGATCCTCGGCCCGCTCCCAGACGCTCAGGTTCGCCGCCGCGTCGGGCCAGGGGGTCGGCTGGTGCATGGCATGGCCGTCCGCCTCGTCCCTGTGCATCCACACGAAACCCGGCATCCGGTGCGCCAGCCCGTTGATGCGCTCCAGATTGTCCATGAAGTCGGCGATGCGGGGATCGTCGAGCGGATACCTCGGAACGGCGATGTTCAGTTCGGCCAGATGCATGGCGGGTCCTCTCGCGGGCGGGAATGCCGCGCGCTGTCTAGCAATCGCGCGGCGTCGCGTGAAGCCTCACGATGCGGGACGCAGGATCGTCGCCTGCAGCACGGCCCCGGTGGAGAAGCTGGCGCGCAGCGTCCGCGCGCCGGTGGGGTTGAACCCGCTGTCGAGCGTCAGCACCGCCCCGCGCGGCTGGCCCGGCAGGGGCACCGCGGTCGCGACCGTCCCGCCCACCGTGCCGCTGCCCGCCAGCGCCACGACCGGCCCGTCGAAGGCCAGCGCGCTGGCATCGACCCCGGTGAACAGGACGTCCGTCCCCGGTCCCGTCAGGCGCGCGGTGCCGTCGCCGGCGAAAACGATGCGCGTCGCGCCCAGGGCGTTCGGCTCCAGCACCAGATCGCCGGTGAAGCCCGTGGCGGGGGGCGGCCCGCCCGCCCGCACGACGGTATCGAGCACCGTGCCGTCGGCGAAGCGCGCCCGGACGCCGCGCGTGCGGGTGATGTTGAACCCGCTGCCGAGGCGCAGGGTGACGCCGCCCGCATCCGGGACGGCGGTCGTCGGCCGGCCGTTCACGATGCCCGTCCCGCCCCGCGCGACCAGATCGCCGTCGACGAACAGGCCGGTCGGGTCGACGCTCTGGAAGGTGACGTCGGTGTTCGGCCCGGTCAGACGGGCCGTCCCGTCGCCCGGAAAGACCAGCCGCGTCGCGCCCGCGTCGTTCGGCGCGAGGGCGAGGTCATCGGTGAAGCCCGGCGGTGGCGGCGGCGGGAGTGGATCGACGGGCTTGCCGTAGGCGTAGCCGCCGCCTCCGAGGTCGATGGCGTAGTCGTACCCGTTGCCGACGTAGCCCGTGCCCGCATAGGGCAGGATGGCGATGGGCACGCCGGTCGCGGCGTCGATCACGCCCTTCGCCGTGCCGGAGAGAAAGTTGTCGGCACAGTTCAGGTCGGCATGGGCGATGCCGGGCAGGACGAGGAAGGGGGCGGCGATGAGGATGCGTCGTAGCATGATCTTTCTCCCGTTACGGGAGAATATGTACCATATGGCGACACGTCACGCCATATTAGTTAACATCCTCGACAAGGATCGCCCGGAAGTCGTTGACGTTGGTCAGGGTCGGGCCGGTGACGACCTGATCGCCCAGCATCTCGAAGAACCGATGCCCGTCATTGTCGTCGAGCATCGCCCGGGCGTCGAGACCGGCGGCGCGGGCGCGAACGAGCGTATCGGGGGCGACGACGGCCCCGGCGATATCCTCCAGCCCGTCCACCCCGTCGGTATCGCAGGCGATGGCGTGGATGCCTCGGCTTTCGTTCAGGGCGAGGGCCAGGGCCAGGGCGTGCTCGACGTTGCGCCCGCCCCGCCCGGTGCCGCGCACCGTCACCGTGGTCTCGCCGCCCGAAATCAGGGCGCAGGGGGCCGGGGCGGGCTGGCCGTGGCGGCGGGCCTGCATCGCCATGGCGGCGAGGACGCGCGCCACCTCCCGCGATTCGCCCTCGATGGCATCGCCGAGGATCAAGGGCGTCACGCCCGCCTCCCGCGCCACCCGCGCCGCCGCCTCCAGCGAGAGCTGCGGCGCCGCGATCACGCGGTTCTCGGTGCGGGACAGGCGCGGATCGTCCGGGCGGGGCGGGGGCGTGCCGGTCTCCAGATGCGCGCGGATCGACGGGGGCATGTCGATCCCGTACCGCGCCAGCAGGGCGAGCGCGTCGGCGGGGGTGCTGTCCGTTCCCACGGTGGGACCGGAGGCGATGGTGCCCGGATCGTCCCCCGGCACGTCCGAGATCATCAGCGACAGCACCCGCGCCGGATACGCCGCCGCCGCCAGCCCCCCGCCCTTCACCGCCGAGAGGTGCTTGCGCACGGTGTTCATCTCGCCGATATGCGCGCCCGAACGCAGGAGCGCGGCGTTGACCGCCCGCTTCTCCGCGAGGGTGATTCCCGGCGCGGGGGCCGTCAGGAGGGCCGAGCCGCCCCCCGAGATCAGCGCAAGGACGGCGTCGTCCTCGGTCAGGCCCGATACCGCGTCGAGGATCGCCCGCGTCGCCGCCTCCCCCGCCGCGTCGGGCACGGGATGGGCCGCCTCCAGGATGCGGATGCGCTCGCAGGGCGCGCCGTGGCCGTAGCGCGTGACGACGACGCCCTCCAGCGGGCCGGCCCGGTGCGCCTCGACCGCCTCGGCCATCCGCGCCGACGCCTTGCCCGCCCCGACCACGACGAGGCGGCCCGGCCCCTCGGGCGGCAGGTGCGCGGGCACGCAGCGCATCGGGTCGGCGGCGGCGACGGCGGCGTCGAACATGGCGGTCAGGAGGGCGCGGGGGGCATCGAGCATCGTCATTCCTTTTGCGGCCACGGAGAACGGGGGATAGCATGGCCCATCGGCGGGAAAGGATAAAGCGCATGTATCTCGGCATCGACCTGGGCACGTCGGGGGTCAAGGCCCTGCTGATGGACGAGGGCGGCGCGGTCGCGGGGCAGGCGGAGGCTGCGCTGAGCGTCTCGCGCCCGGCCCCGCTCCGGTCCGAGCAGAACCCCGCCGACTGGATCGCCGCCGCCGGGGCGGCGGTCGGGGCGCTGCGCGCGCGCGACCCGAAGGCGCTCGCCGCCGTGGAGGGGATCGGCCTGTCGGGGCAGATGCACGGGGCGGTGGCGCTCGATGCCGCCCATGCCGTGCTGCGCCCCGCCATCCTGTGGAACGACGGGCGCAGCCACGCGGAGGCGGCGGCGATGGATGCCGACCCCCGGTTCCGGAATGTCACCGGCAACATCGTCTTCCCCGGCTTCACCGCGCCGAAACTCGCCTGGATGCGCGCGCACGAGCCGGCGCTGTTCGAGCGGGTGGCCATGGTGCTGCTGCCGAAGGACATGCTGCGCCTGTGGCTGACCGGCGAGACGGTGGGCGAGATGTCGGATGCCGCCGGCACCGCCTGGCTCGATATGGCCGCGCGGGACTGGTCGGACGACCTGCTCGCCGCGACGGGCCTGTCGCGGGCGCAGATGCCCCGGCTGGTGGAGGGGTCGGCGGTCTCGGGCGGGCTGCGCACGGAGCTGGCGCAGGCCTGGGGGATGCGCGCGGGGCTGCCGGTGGCGGGGGGCGCGGGGGACAACGCGGCGACGGCGGTGGGCCTCGGGGTGGCCGCCGAGGGCGAGGGCTTCGTCTCGCTGGGCACGTCGGGCGTCCTGTTCGCGGCGACGGCGGCCTTCCGGCCCGATGCGGCGAGCGCGGTACACGCCTTCTGCCACGCCCTGCCCGGCACGTGGCACCAGATGGGTGTCATCCTGTCGGCGGCGGCGGCGCTCGACTGGTTCGCCGGCATCGCGGGGTCGAGCGGGGCCACCCTGACGGAGGAACTGGGCGAGGACCTGCGCGCGCCGTCGGGCGTCTTGTTCGCGCCCTATCTCGCGGGCGAACGCACGCCGCATAACGACCCGCACCTGACCGCCGGGTTCCGCGGCCTGACCGGGGCAAGCGACCGGACGGCGCTGACCCATGCGGTGCTCGAAGGGGTCGCCTTCGCCCTGCGCGACACCCTCGCGGCGCTGGAGGCGGCGGGAACGCGGGTCGAGGCGCTGATCGCGGCGGGGGGCGGGTCGCGCTCGGCCTACTGGCTGCGGATGATCGCGACCGTGCTGGGCCTGCCCGTGCTGGTGCCCGGATCGGGCGAGGCGGGGGCGGCGCTGGGCGCGGCGCGGCTGGGACGGATGGCGGCGACGGGCGAGACCGGCCCGGACGCCATGCCCCGCCCCGCCATCGCCGCGACGATCGCGCCGGAGGCGGCGCTCACGGACGCCTTCGCCGCGCAGTACATGCGCTTTCGCGCGATGCAGGGGGATGTCGCCGGCCACAGCCGGGCTTGACCCGTTCGACTTTCACGGAATGAGAGGCCGCTCATGGATTTCGCCTTCGACACCACGCCGCGCTGCGTCTTTCGCGAGGGGGCGGCAGAGGCGATGGGTGCGCTGGTCGCGCCGGTCCTGCCGCACGGGCCGATCCTCGTCGTCACGGACCGGACCCTGCGCGATCTCGGCCTGCCCGACCCGGCCCTCGCCTCGCTGGCGAAGGCGGGATACGAGGCGGTCGTCTTCGACGCGGTCACCCCCGACCCTCCCGCGCCCATGATCGAGCGCGCCGCCGCGCTGGCCCGGGAGCGGGACGTCGGCGGGGTGCTGGCCATCGGGGGCGGGTCGGTCATCGACACCGCCAAGCTCGCCGCTCATCTCGCCCTGTCGGACCGGCCGCTCGGGGATATCTACGGCGTGAACCGCTGCACGGGGCCGCGCCTGCCCCTCGTCTGCGTGCCGACGACCGGCGGGACCGGCTCCGAGATGACGCCGATCTCCGTGGTCACGAAATCCGATACCGAGAAGATGGGCGTCTCCGACCCCGTGCTGATGCCCGACATGGCGGTGCTCGACCCGCGCCTGTCGGTCTCCCTGCCCGCCGACCACACGGCGGCGACGGGGGTGGACGCGATGGTCCACGCCATCGAGGCCTATACCAGCGCGCTGAGGAAGAACCCCGTCTCGGACGCGCTGGCGCTGGAGGCGTTGCGCCTGTTATCCGCGACTATCCACCGCGCGGTGGCGGCGCCGGAGGACATCGCGGCGCGGGGGGCGATGCTGCTCGGGTCGATGCTGGCGGGCAAGGCCTTCGCGAACGCCCCCTGCGCCGCCGTCCACGCCCTCGCCTACCCGCTCGGGGCGCGCTTTCACCTGCCCCACGGGCTGAGCAACGCCCTGCTCCTGCCCGCCATCCTGCGCTTCAACCGGAGCGCGGCGGAGGCGGACTACGCGCGGCTGGGCGAAGTCATCTTCGGGCGGGCGGGGGCGGACGCGCTGATCGAGGGGGCGGCGCGGCTGGGACCCGACCTCGGCCTGCCCACGCAGCTGTCGGCGGTGGGCATCGGCGAGAACGACCTGCCCGTCATGGCGCGGGACGCGATGGCGCAGACGCGGCTCTTGCAGAACAATCCCCGCCCGGTGGGCGAGGCGGACGCGCTGGCGATCTACCGGGATGCGTTTTGATAGAGCTGCGCTCGTACAAGCATGTATCCCGTCCCCGACGCTGCGCGCGGCACGAAGACCGGGGACCTCGCAGAATAGTGTGCTGACCGTCGAGGCTCACGCGTGCCCCGCGCAGCGGCTTCGCCGGGAGCGGAGGTGTGCAGATCAGGGCAGAGCACTTTGGGGTTCTACCCCTCCCAGCGCGCCGCCGCCGCCTCGTCGCTCTCGCGCGCGTCGACCCAGGTCGCCGACCCGTCCTCGGCGGCCTCCTTCTTCCAGAAGGGGGCACGGGTCTTGAGGTAGTCCATGATGTATTCCGCCGCTTCGAAGGCAGCGCCGCGATGGCGGCTGGCGGTGGCGACGAAGACGATGCGCGCGCCCGGCGCAAGCGGGCCGACCCGGTGAATGATCGTCGTGGCCTGGAGCGGCCAGCGCCGATGCGCCGCGGCCTCGATCTCCTTCAGCGCCGCCTCGGTCATGCCGGGGTAATGCTCCAGCGTCATCTCCGCCACGCCGCCCGACCCGCGCACCAGCCCCGTGAAGCTGACCACCGCGCCGATCTCCGTATCGCCCCGCGCCAGCGCCTCCAGCTCCGCGCCGGGGTCGAAATCGGCTTCCTGCACGCGGACGGGCATCAGGGTGAAACCCGATCAAGGCGAGCCAAAAATTGCACCAAGAGTGTGCATTTTCTGGCACTTCGCGGACCACGGAGATCGAGTTTCACTCTATCTAGCCCCCCGTCACCGGCGGAAAGAGCGCGACCTCGCGCACCCCGGCGAGGGGCGCGTCGAAATCGGCCTGTTCCTGATCGAGGGCCACGCGCAGGGCGCTTATATCCTCGAAGGCGGCGGCGTAGCGCGGCTCGCGGGTCCTGAGCCAGTCCACCAGCCCGGCCACGTCCGTCACCGTGCCGGGGGGCGTCACCTCCTCGGAGCCGACCCCGATCCGCTCGCGCAGCCATGCGAAATAGAGAATGCGCATCAGCGAACCTCCTCGCCCATCACCGTGCCCATGCCGCGCGCGAAATACTGCCACCCGGTGATCGCCGTCATCACCGCGCCAAGCCACAGGAGCGCGACGCCGATCAGGTCGACCAGCCCCAGAGCGGGCCGCCCGCAGATGATGCAGCTCGTCTGGTAGCCGCCGAAGTTGAGGTAGGTGGCCAGCAGCAGGACGGCGATGGCGGTCATCTGCACGGTGGTCTTCCACTTGGCGAGCAGCGAGACGGGCATCACCACCTGCCGGTCGGCGAGGAACTCGCGCAGGCCCGAGACGGCGAACTCGCGCACCATGATGATCGCCGCCGGCACCAGCACGATCCAGCTCGCTCCGTAGAGGCCGCACAATACCAGGAGCGCCACCGCGACCATCGCCTTGTCCGCGATGGGATCGAGCAGGCGGCCCAGCGCCGTCGTCTGCCCCCAGCGCCGGGCGAGCCAGCCGTCGAAGAAGTCGGTGATCGAGGCGGCGGTGAAGAGCACAAAGGCGAGCGCGTCGGACCACGGATGGGCGAGCACCGCGTAGCCGAGCGGCAGGATGGCCGCCGCGAGCAGGCGCGCGAAGGTCAGGGCGTTGGGCAGGGTCCACGTCATCCGCCCTTGATAGCGCCGCCGGCCCGGCATAGGAAGCACGGATGAGCAGATTGGACAGCGCAATTCGCCGCCTCATCGCCCAGCGCGACTGCCTCGCGCAGGCGCTGGCCCACGCGCCCGCCGGGGCGGTCCTCGAAATCGGCCTCGGCAACGGGCGCACCTTCGACCACCTGCGCGAGAACGCGGGCGGGCGCGACGTCTGGGTCATCGACCGGGAGATGAACGCGCACCCGGCCTCGGTCCCCGACCCCGCCTTCTTCCTTCAGGGCGAGGCCGACGCGATGCTGGAGGCGCTGCACGGGCGCATCGGGCGGGGCGTGGCGCTGGCGCATTACGATCTGGGCTTCGGCGTGCCGGATGTGGACACGCCCCTGCGCGAAGGGCTGTCGGAGGCGATTCGGCGGCTGATCGTGCCGGGGGGCTACCTCGTCTCGAACTCGGCCTTCGCGGGGCTGGAGCAGGCCCCCCTGCCCGATGGCGTGGCAGAAAAGCGGTATTTCATCCA
>JAHDDY010000164.1 GCA_020629115.1 Paracoccaceae bacterium
AGTCAACCCTCCCTCGATTAGCCCCTGAAAACGGCGGCGAAGGTTCAGAGACAACGGTAATGAACCGGCCCGGGTTTGCCGGAGGGTAAAACCGGAGTTGACCCGGTTTCACGGACAGGTTTCGGGTTTGGGCGTGCCTGTCGGGGCACGGTCAGGTTGATGGGGGCTTCGAACTCGGCGGGTGACAGGTAGCCGATGGACGAGTGCCGTCGCGACGGGTTGTAGAAGCCTTCGATAAACCTGCAGACGGCGATCTGCGCGTCGGCCTTGGTGGCGAAGCGGCGGCGGTCGATGAGCTCACATTCGAACGTGGCGAAGAAGCTTTCGCACATCGCGTTGTCGAGGGCGTCGCCCGCGGTCCCGGTCGAGGGCCGGACACCGCCGGCGCGGCAGCGGTGCCCGAACGCTCAGGACGTGTACCGGCTGCCCTTGTCGCTGTGATGAATGACGTCCTTCGGCTTGCGGGCCGCGATGGCCATGTCGAGTGCGTCGAGCACGAGCCGGGTCCTCGGGTCATGACTGAACGCCCGGCCGGCGATCCGTCTCGACCAGGCGTCGAGGACGACGGCCAGGAAGAGGACGCCCGCTGCGGTCGGCACGAACGCGATGTCCGCCACCAACAGCCTGTCGGGGCCGTCGGCGGTGAAGTTCCGACGGACCAGATCCCCGGCAGAGGTTCGCTCCGGCGCCCGGACGGTCGTGGAAACCGTTCTGCGCCTGCGGCTGACACCCGCAATCCCCGCCTCGCGCATCAGTCGCGCCACACGCTCGCACCCGACCTGAACGCCCTCGGCTCGCAGCCCGGCGTGGACGCGCGGCGCCTCGCAGGTCCCATGCGAGACGGCGTGAACAGTGCGAATACGGCGAAGAAGGGCGGCATCGCTCCTCTGCCGATCCGGCGGCTGCCGATCGCGCCAGTCGTAGAAGCCGGAGGCGGAGACCCCCAATACACGGGCCATGACGCGGATCGGGTATTCGGCCTGGTTCGTCCGCATCAGTTCGTACGCCCGTTCGGGCTCGCCGCAAGCCAAGCCGTAGCCTTTGCCAAGGTATCTTGCTCTTGCCGAAGCTGCCGGTTCTCGCAGCGCAGGCGCGCGAGCTCGTCGTGCTCTGCGGCAGTCATGGCATCAGGCCGCGTGCCGTCCTCGGCATAGGCGCGTCGGACCCAGCCGACGAGCGAGGCAGCACTCGGCTCGAACTCGCGCGACAGTTCCTCGGGCGTACGCCCGGCACGGACGAGGTCGATCATCTGGCGCCGGAACTCCGGCGGATAGGCAGGGCGGTAACGGGTCATCAAGAACACCTCCGGATGAACTCTCAGGGTGTCCGTGAAACCGGGGCAACTCCAACTCCAGTCACCAAAGCAGGCGTATGCCTTTTTCTTGACTTATTTCTCTTATTTTTTGTATCAAAATCATACAATAATCAGGGAAGGAAACATCATGAATGCCGTAAATGCTGTGCGCTCCGGGCCGGACCTTCATAGCCCGAAAGGTCATTCGGAATTCGCTCGGAAACAAGATGGTGATACGAAGGATGGAGCCTTCGGTAACGGAAAGACGGAGGCGCGAACAGGTATACCAGCTCCGACGCCGGGGCCGAAGAATGCAACGGATGACGGTAGGAACGGCAATGCCATACCTGTCCCGAACCGAAGTGCACCTGCACTGGAGAATACGGAAGTTAAAAATGGCGTGAAAGCTGCGTCCACTGGGGTGGATGGAAGGGGAGAAGTCGTATCGTCAAACCGAATTTCCCCGCCCGAGAAACCCATTCCGATCAACGGCAGTGCCAGAAACGCGCCTTCGGTTGCCACAGAAGGGTCTGCGAATGATGCCATGATACCCGCCAAAACCGATACCGAAGCCGGAACGGCGATAGCTGCAGAATCAGTCGACTCGGATGCCAAACCGACCTCCGCGAATGACGGTATGGTGGCGGCTGAAAAGGCAAGCGTCGGCACCCGGCCTGGAGGGAGTGCAGCGTCCGCTGGCTCCGACACCAAACCGTCCACTACGGGATCGGTCATGACCGACGGAACCGTGTCGCCCGCTGGAACGGTAGCCAATGACGCCCTATCGAAGCCTGTCGAGGGTCGGAAGGCGGTCGGCGATGTCTCGGGCCGCATGGCGATGGAGCAGTTGCTGAACGACGCACGTATCGGAGAGACCGCGACCGCCGAAGGGGCATCTGCGGCAGCGGAGGCGGGCGAGACCGGTACCGCCACCACCACCGCCCAGGCGAAGGCGGCTGTCGATGCGGCGGGCACCGACTATCAAAAGGCCGTGGAGGACGAGACGACGCGCGAGCGGATGGTGACTGCATTGACGGGAAAGACGCGGTCGGAGCGGTCGGACGCGCAGAACGAGCGGGTCGATGCGTTCATCGATGACATGGCACGCAACGGGCTGCCGAAGGTCGATGCCCGCGCGGCCGGTGCGACCTCCGAGGATGACATCGCCTCCGGCGACGTCGAGGGAGACGCATTGCCCGAGGCGGTGTCGGGCGCCTATGCGGCGGAAGGCGGCGAGGCGGGGAAGGGAACGATCCTCCTAGCCGACTGGCTGGACGGTGACGGGCGCGCGGAAGCGGCCCGCGAAGAAATGGGCGAGGCCTTCGCTCAGGCGGCGCGCAGTGCCGGGGTGACCGTGGCCGCCGGCGATGCGGGGGCGCGGACCGCAAAAGCGTTGGACGGTGCTTCGGTCGATGCGAAGACCGATCCCGCCCTGTTCGAAGCGCAGGCATCGGATGTCGGCCGGATCACCGTTGACGGAAAGGTCGTCGATGCGAAGATGGACAGGCTTGGGTCAGAATACGCACGAGCCATATCCCAGGCGAACTCGATCAAGATTTCGGAATCGGTATCAGCCAATACCGGCACCCAGCTCGACAACATGAAAGCGTCGGGCAGGGTGTTGGCGAGGGAAATGTCCCGTTTCGCCACCGCCGCCGACGCGCTCGTCGAGCGGGTGAACAAGACCGGAAAGCTCAATGCACGTGAGCGTAGTGCTTTGAATTCCTTGGGGAACGATCTGAGAAATCGGTTGAGGGACGTTTCCGAGAACATGGTGCGTCATGCGATGCAAACGACCAAGAACCTCGCACGGAATGGCGATATCGCGGCGCAACCCATAACCCCTGCCCAAGCCTTGGGCCTTGTCGGATTCGTCTTGGGAAGCATGGCAGGCGCAGCCACCCCCATCCTCGGCGCAGCGGGCGTAGCCGGCGCGGTCGCGGCCGTGACCGCGACGATGGAGGGGCTCGGTATCGGAAACATGTCACAGATAGAAGACGGGCTTGGCCTCAGGTGGTCCAAAACACAGATCGGAAACAACGGAAAGAAACTCAACGGTTTTGTACAGATGCTGAAACGGCGGGGGCTTTCGTCGGCAGGTGGCGTGAGGAACGCTCTCAACAGCATGAAGCACATCGGCAAGCGCGTCACGCAAGAAGCGACGATGGTGGAGCAGATGGCGAAAATCCTCGATACGGATGGCGGTGAAACGCAAAACAGGGGTGCGCAAGGACGCCTGACATCTGGGAGATACATCCCCCTCGTCGAAGCTACGAGAAAGCTGCGGGCTATCGGATACACGGTCGATAGGGGCGGCAGAGGCGACCGCTTTAGGAACAACAGTGATACATCCGGAACCTTTCATCTCTCGAACGCGAAGTCCAATGCGGGAAGCGGATCGGGGCCACGCGTAGGCCTTTCCGTAATCGCGGCGAACAATTCGGCTGGCAGGAAGGGCGGACAGTTCGGCCGCATAGACGATCGCCAGTCCAATCCGTTCGATTTCGTGGCAAGATACAAGTGGTGAGCCGGTCGGCGCCGCTCACTTCGCGGGGTGATACCGACGCAGGCGGTCCGGAACCACCGCCGTGCCATAATTCACTGCCATCTGGGCATATGTCACTTCTCGAAGGGATGTCATTTTTCCTCGAAGAGGGCGCCATTTTTGGGTTTGATCCCCTGAGTGCGAGTTCGCGGTAGAGTGTCGAGCGACCGAGCCCGAGCTGTCTGGCGGCTCGGGTCGGTGAGAGGCCGCCCTCTACAAGG
>JAHDDY010000036.1:0-2766 GCA_020629115.1 Paracoccaceae bacterium
GACGGTGAGGAGGCCGGGTTGTTCGAGGACGATGGCGCTCTTGCCGGTCATGGGAGGGTCCGTCCGTGGGAGCGATCTGAAGCTGTGCCTAACCCGCACGGGACCCGACAACGCTCCGTTAACGCCGTTTCGGAAAAAGAAGGGGGCGGTGCCTCGGTTCGTACGGAAAACGCCGCGTTGAACCGAATTATCGTCGCAGCAGCACCGGATAGCCCGTGTCGACAGCCGAATTACTCGCATCGTCCGGCGATCCCGATTCCCCGTCCGTGGACGACGAGACCCTCGCCGCGCTGGAGGCGATCAGTCCGTCGCGGTTTCCATGCATCCTGCGCCTGAGCGGCGGGCGCTGCGTACGCGCCCTGCGCCGCAACGGGCCGGTCTGGATTCTCGATCACGAGATCGGCGAGGTCGCGGTGCGCACCGAGACGCTGCTGCCCCTGTTCGAAGGCGTCGAGCCGTGGCGCGACGAGCCGGTGCCGGGCGAGATCGGCCTCGCCGAGCCGTTCGACGCCGACCGCCCCGCCGGCCCCGCCCCGACCGACCGGCAAGGACAGGCGGACGGGGACGCGAAGAAGCCGGAGCCGGAGCCGGAGCCGCCGACCCCGGCGGCCGAACGCAGGGCGCGTGTCGCCCTCGACCCGGACGAGCCGGAGCCGGAGGAGGACCCGTCCGCCTTCATCCGGCGCATCGTGCCCTCGCACCGGCCCCTGCGACAGGTCTTCGGGCGTCTCGCGCGGGGCGGTCGGGCGGGGCTGCTGGTGCAGCTTTCGGTCGCGGCGGCCATCAGCAGTCTCCTGGGCTTCGCCCTGCCGCTCTTCACGATGGCCATCTATGACCGCGTGGTTCCGCACAACGCACAGACGACGCTGATCGCGCTGACTTCCGGCATCGTGCTGGTCATGGCCATCGACCTCGTCCTGCGCTTCGTGCGCGCGCGTCTGTCGGATGCCATCGGTCTGGGCGTGAACCTGGAGATGCAGGCGGCGCTCTACGCGCGGCTGACCCGGACCGAGCTGGCCGGGGCGCAGCGCGGGTCCGGGTCGCTGACGGCGGCGTTCCAGTCGGTCGAGGCGCTGGCGCTGGCGATGCCCGCGCTGGTGGTGGGTCTGTTCATCGACCTGCCCTTCGTCGCGCTGACGCTGCTCTACATCTCGATCATCGGCGGCTGGGTGGTGGCCGGGCCGCTCTGTGCCATCGGGGCCATCGTGCTCGTGGGCCTGATCGCCCATGTCGCCAGCCGCGGGCCGACCCGGTCGGCGGCGATGTTCTCGGCCCAGCGCCTCGGCGTCATCGACGAGACGGCCGCCGCGATGGAACAGGTAAAGACCCTGGGCGCGGCCGGCATCTTCGACCGCATCTGGCTGCGCCTCGTTGACGGGGCGGGCTATCACGGCCACCGTTCGCGCATGTCGGCGGCCTATGCCCAGCAGACCACGGCCATCGTCGCGCAGGGGGCGACGGTCGCGACCCTCGTCATCGGCGTGGGTCTCATCGCCGGCGGCGAGATGACCATGGGCGCGCTGGTCGCCTGCTCGATCCTCGTCGGGCGCACCATCCAGCCGGTGACGGCGGTCATGGCAGGCCTGCTGCGCGTCGCCGCCGTCGCCGAGAACACCGAGGCCGCCAAGGCCCTCGCCGAGGCCGATCAGGAGCGCGCGGGCGACGACACGGCGGTGCACGCGCACCTGTCGGGCGCCATCGAGATCAGGAACCTCTCCTTCGCCTATCCGGGCGGACCGACCCCGGTGCTGAAGGATATCTCGCTCTCCATCGAGCCGGGCGAGCGCATCGTGGTCATCGGGCGCATCGGCTGCGGCAAGAGCACGCTCGCACGGATGATCCCGCGCCTCTTCACCGCCCAGGAGGGCGCCGTCTACCTCGACGGACGCGACATCCGCCAGTTCGACCCCGACCGCCTGCGCGCGCAGGTGGGCTACATGGCCCAGGATCTCGACCTGTTCGACGATACGGTGTTCGAGAACATCCGCGTCGGCCTGCCCAGGGTCACGGACGAGGCCTTCTCGGCGGCGGTTCATGCCAGCGGGGTGCACGACTTCATCTCCCGCCGGGCCGAGGGCTACGGCCTGCGCGTCGGCCCGCGCGGGCGCAAGCTGTCGGGCGGGGAGCGCCAGGCGGTGACGCTGGCCCGGGCGCTGGTGCGCGATGCGCCGATCCTCGTGCTCGACGAGCCGACGGCGGCGATGGACAACCAGCTCGAACGCACGCTCATCGAGCGGCTGAGACCCGTGGTCGAGGGGCGTACCCTCATCCTCGCCACCCACCGTGCGCCGGCCCTCGCGCTCGCGACCCGGGTGGTGTGGCTGGAGGACGGCGCGGTGGTCGCCGACGGGCCGCCTTCGGAGATTCTCGACAAAGTCGTGTCACGATCAGCGTAAGGCATTCGCTCCGACGGGGCGGATGATCGGACGGATCGGGGTGCCATCGGGGGATGGCGATACCTCGTTTCGGGGATGGATTGGGGACGACGATACATGGCTAAGCAGCAGCAGGAAGACCCGTGGGCGGGCTTCGTGGACGTTCTGTCGAACGTGGTGATGGTGGTGACGTTCCTCGTCATCATCCTCGGGATCGCGATGTTCGCGCTCGCGCAGCAGGTGGCCGAGACCATGGCCGCCGATATTCTGAAGGCCGAGGAGAGCCGGCAGAAGACCGAGCACCAGATCGACAGCAAGAGCCAGCGGCAGACCTCGGAGTTCGACGGCGGGTCGCGGTCGGAGGAGCTGGACGCCATCCGGGAGGGGCTGG
>JAHDDY010000036.1:2866-33286 GCA_020629115.1 Paracoccaceae bacterium
GAGTTCGACGGCGGGTCGCGGTCGGAGGAGCTGGACGCCATCCGGGAGGGGCTGGCCGCCCTGCGCTCGAAGGACGCGGACGAGCGGACCGGCAACGGCTCGAAGGGTCTCAACCGCGTCACCGTCGACCGCCCGCTGCTGCAGGCGGACGAGGTCGAGGGCAATACCGAGCTGACCGTCCGCAGCCGCCGCACCGAGCGCACCCCCGAGACCATCGTCGCCTCCGCCGAGGAGGTCGCCGAGAACAGGGAGGTCGTGAAGCGGGTCGAGCGCTCCGACGCGCTGCTGAAGATCGCCTACGAGCCGCAGCTCTACAGGATCGACGAGGAGACGACCGACAAGCTGCGCGCCTTCTTCGAGGACGAGGCCGGGAGCGCTGCCGGTCCCATTGAGCTGCGCACCTTCGCCAGCTCCGGCATCGGCTCCGTCAGCGAGGCCCGGCGCGTCGCCTTCTACCGCGCCATGACCGTCCGCTCGGTCGCCGTCGCCGCCGGGATCGACGCCGGACGCGTACGCATCGTCCTGCGCGAATCCGAGCGCGAGGAGGACGCCGACACGGTGCTCGTCTTCGCAAGCCGTGACCATCGTCACGCCGCCCCGCATCCGGGGCGGCGGGGATGGATGGAACGGTGGCCACCGATGACCGCCGGTACGATACGCATACATCTAGAGATTGCATCTCTCCGGGCGCTATCCTATGCCTTGCTGCCCGCATGACGAGTACGAGGATGCATCTTCCATGAGCCGTATCGACCCGAACGCGCAGACCCTCGATCACTGTCTCAACCAGATTTCCGCCGGCTCCATCCGTATCCCCCGCTTCCAGCGCGATTTCGTCTGGAACCAGGGCAAGTCCGCCGACCTGATCGACAGCATCGTCAAGGGCTATCCGGTCGGGTCGGTCATCCTGTGGCGCACGAGCGAGGAGCTGCGCGACGTGCGCGGCATCGGGCGGCTCGCCTTTCCGGACCCGCCCGCCGACGAGAAGGTGGACTACATCCTCGACGGCCAGCAGCGGCTGACGAGTCTCTACGCCGCCCTGAACGGGGTCGTCGCGACGCTCGACGACGGCTCGACCCGCGACTTCTCCAGCCTCGTCGTCGATCTGTCCCCGCCGGACGAGGAGGCGCCGATCTGCCTCGAACGCATTCCCGACGGCCCCGAGGACGGGCGCTACATCGCGCTCTCGCAGCTCTATTCCGAGAAGTTCGGGGAAATCCTGCGCCGCTATCCCGATCACGTGGACGCCATCGAGCGCCTGCGGGGCAGGATCGCCGGATATCCCATTCCGACCGTCAAGCTCATCGACGCCAGCATCGTCGAGGCGACCGACGTGTTCAGCCGCCTCAATACGGGCGGCGAGCCGCTGACCACCTTCGAGATCATGGTCGCCAAGAGCTACGCACCCGATCGCGATTTCGATCTGCTGGATCGCTGGAAGGCTTTTCGGGAAAGGCTGAAGAAGGCCGACTACGATACGCTGGAGCCGATCACGATGCTTCAGCTTGCCGCCCTCATCGCGGGGGGCGATGCCAGACGCAGCGCGATCCTCAAGCTGTCGAAGGACGATTTCATCGACGCCTGGGAGCACGCGGAGGCGGCGATGGACGGCGCGGTCGGCTGGTTCAGGAATACCCTGCGCCTTCCGGTCTCGAATCTCCTGCCGTATCGCACCTTGGCCGTGCCCGTCGCGCTCTTCTACCACTTCAAGCCCAAGGGAAAGCCGAATGCGCGCCAGAGTGCGCTGCTGCACGAGTTCTTCTGGCGCGTTGCCCTCACCGGGTATTACAGCAATGCCGTCGAGACCAAGCTCAACGCCGATCTCGCCCGCATTCGCAAGATCGTCGACGAGGAACGTCTGCGATACGAGGCCCCGCTCTCCGATGCCGAGGACGCGCTCGACCCGTCGGACATGACCGAAAAGGAGTTCCGGGCGGGCAACTCCTTTTCGAAGGCGGTCCTGTGCGCCTTGGCGCATATGCGCCCGCGGTCCTTCGACACCGGCGGCGACGTTGCGCTGGACAATGCATGGATGCGCCGGGGCGACAGCAAGAATTTCCACCATGTCTTTCCCCGCGCGTGGTTGCGTAAAAAGGGCTACGATGACTGGCAGGGAAACTCGGTCGTCAACATTTCTCTCGTGGACGATATCCTCAACAAGAGGAAGATCCGAGACCGGCCCCCGTCGGACTATTTCACCCAGTATGCCGAGGAGAATCCCCGCTTCGAGTCGACGATGAAAACCCATCTCATCGCGGCGGGGGAGGGGGCGGCCATCTGGTCGGACGACTACGACCGCTTTCTCCTCACGCGCGCGAAGGCGATAAAGCGCCGGATCGAGGGCTGGCTCCAGCCGTGATGGCCCCTTAAGGCGCGATTAGCCCTTACGGCCCGGAGGGGCATCCTCGTGGAATCGGTCGGGCGGCAGCATGGCGAAGACACCCAGGCGGCGAAGAAGGACGAGGTGGTCCTGCGCTACAAGCGGGTGCTCTATCCCCGCGCGCTGGCCATGGCCGCCCTGGTCGCCGCCGTCGCCGCCCTCGCCCTCTGGCAGCGCGATTTCGTCATATCCGGGGTCTCGGCCAACCCCTATCTCAACCTCACCATCTTCGCGGGGATGGCGTTCGGCGTCGCGCTCACCTTCTCGCACCTGTTCGAGATGCGCGACGACTTCAAGGCGCTGGACGGTCTCTACGAGGCGCTGGACGACGCACGGGGCGAGGAGGCGGCCGATCCGGTGATCCGCGAGGCCGCCCTGCGCCGCCGGGATGCGCGCCTCAGGCAGCCCGCCGTCCTGTTCCGCCCGCCCAAGCTGCTCGGCTCCGGCTACCTGCTGCTCAGCCAGGAGATCGCCGGACGCGGCCTCCTGTCGGTCTCCAACAGCACCAAGAAGCCGCTCATCGATGAGATCAAGGAGCGCGTGGACGTGCGCTCCAACTTCACCGCCTATATTGGCGGCATGATGGTGATGCTGGGCCTGCTCGGCACGTTCATCGGCCTCATGGAGACGGTCGCGTCGGTGGGGACGATCATCAGCGAGCTGGACCTGTCCGATTCGGCCGGATCGGACAGGTCCAGAACCTCATCTCGAACCTGCGTTCGCCGCTCAACGGCATGGCGACGGGCTTTTCCTCGTCGCTCTTCGGTCTCATCGCCTCGCTCGCCATCGGCATCCTGGGGCGCATCGTGGGCAGCGTGCACCACACCCTGCGCCTCGATTTCGAGCACTGGCTGAACCAGGTCGCGCGCATCGAGCAGGACGACGGGAGCGCGCCGAAACCCGACCGCCCGGCCCCGGCCCCGGCCCCGGCGACGGGCGGCGACGCCGATTTCGCGAACGCCCTCCAGGCGGGCGAGGAACAGCTCCTCTGGCGGGCCGTGCGTTCCAGCATCGTGGCGCAATCGGGCTTGCGCGACCAGATCGGCGCGCTGGTCGAGCATATCAAGGGCGACCGCTTCGCCCGGCAGGCGGAGATGGATATCGTGCGCGGCATCCTCCAGCGCAACACCGAGGCGATGGGCCGGCAGACGGCGCTTCTGGGGGCGATGCTGGTGCAGCAGGGCGGGGCGGTCCCGTCCCTCGCCCGCCGCAAGAAGGACCGCGCCGCCGCCGACGTGACGATGCAGGACTGGATCGACGCGACCGCCCCGTCCGACGAGGGCGCGGCGGATGAAGGGAAGAAACGCGCATGAAGCTCCTGTCCGCCATCCGCCGCCCTCGCCGTCAGAATCCCGCCACCAGGCATCGCAGCTTCGAGCGACACGCCTGCGCCATCGAGGCGCACCTGACCATGGAGGGGCGGCAATACGAGGTGAAGGGCGTCATCATGGACATCTCGCGCCAGGGCATCCTGTTCCGTCCGCGCAGCCTGTTCATCATGCGGCTGGAGAACCAGACCGTGGCCCTGCGCCTCGGCGACCGGGAATTGCGCGGCCATGTGGTGAACACCACCCCGCGCGGCTACGGCCTGAACTTCACGGAAACGCTGGAGCAGGACTTCCTCGACGATATCCTCGCGGTTCACGACGTCTGAGCGAAGAAGCGTCCGAATTCGGCAAGCACCGCCTCCGGCAGTTCCTCGGCCAGATAGTGCCCGCCGGGCAGGGCGCGCCCGCGCACGTCCACCGCCCGCTCGCGCCACAGGGCGAGGCAGTCGAAATGCCGCTCGATGGCCCCGTTCGCGCCCCACAGGATCAGCAACGGACAGGCGACCTTGCGCCCCGCATCCGCATCGTCATGCGCGATATCGACGGTCGCGGCGGCGCGATAGTCCTCGCAGGTGGCGCGGATGGTCTCGGGCGTGAAGGCGGCGAGATAGGCCGCCAGCGCCTCCGGCGCGAAGGGGTCCGCCCCCGGCCCCCGCCCACAGCAGCGCCAGCGCCAGAACCCTTCCGGGTCGGCGGCCATCATCCTCTCGGGCAGGGGCGCGGGCTGGATCATGAAGAACCAGTGCCAGTAGTCCCGCGCGAAGCCGTCGGTCGTCTCGCGGTACATCTCCCGCGTCGGGGCGATATCGAGGAGCGCCATGCGGCTCACGCGGTCGGGATGGTCGAGCGCCAGCCGGTGCGCCACCCGCGCCCCCCGGTCATGCGCGCCCACGGCGAAGCGCCCGTGACCCAGGCGATCCATCACCGTCACCATGTCCGCGGCCATGGCGCGCTTGGAATAGGGGGCGTGGTCCGGCGTGCTGGCGGGCTTGGACGACGCGCCGTAGCCGCGCAGGTCGCAGGCGACGACGCTGTGCCGCTTGGCCAGCGCCGGGGCGATTCGGTGCCACATCGCATGGGTCTGCGGGTTGCCGTGCAGCAGCAGGAGGGGCGGTCCCGACCCGCCCGCGACGCCGTGGATCGTCGCGCCGTCCGTCGCGATATCGAAGGTCTCGAAAGTCTCGAACACGGTCGGTCCCCCTGCGTTCCGCCGACCCGTGAGGATAGGCCCTGCGGAGGGGGAGGGTAGCCCCGTTCCGGCTCTTCCGTCTTCCGCGAGGGGCGCCGCGAGGCCGATCCGGTGGCCGCACTGGTGAAGGACCGGGCGGCGCGCTAGACTCATCCGGCGAAGGAGAGCGATCATGCCCGAGACCTACGCCGACGCCGACATCCTGCGCATCCTGCGCGCCACGCGCACCATCGCCATGGTCGGCGCCTCGGCCAAGTGGCAGCGGCCCAGCTATTTCGCCATGAAGTACCTCCAGGCGAAGGGATATCGCGTCCTGCCGGTCAATCCGGGGCTGGCGGGGGAGGAGATCCTCGGCGAGCGGGTCTACCACTCCCTCGCCGAGGCCCCGGCCCCGTTCGAGATGGTCGACATCTTCCGCAACTCGGACGCGGCGCTCGGCATCGCGGAGCAGGCGATCACGCTCAAGGAGGGCAAGGGCATCCGCACCGTCTGGATGCAGCTCGGCGTCGAGAACGCGGAGGCGGCGAGGCTGGCCCGGGCGGCGGGGCTGGAGGTCGTCATGGACCGCTGCCCGAAGATCGAGTTCGGGCGGCTGAACGCGGAGCTGAGCTGGGGCGGCTTCGATTCGGGCGTGGTCAGCGCCCGTCGGCGGCGGATTTAGCGTTTCGGCGGGCATCGTGTAGGATGGAGCCGCAATCGAGGAGAGACCGTCCGTGACGATGCCCCGACACGACGCGCCGGAGCGCGCGACCTATGCCGACGTGGAAGCCGCGCCGCCCAATACGGTCGCCGAGCTGATCGACGGCGTGCTGCACACGCAGCCCCGCCCCGCCCCGCGCCATGCCATCGCCAGCTCGTATCTGGGCGATGAACTCGTCAGCCCCTATGCGAAGGGTCGCGGGGGGCCGGGCGGATGGTGGATTCTGGATGAACCGGAACTCCATCTCGGCGGCGATGTTCTCGTCCCCGATCTCGCGGGCTGGCGGAAGGAGCGGATGCCGGCCATGCCCGACACCGCATATTTCACCGTGGTCCCCGACTGGGTCTGCGAGGTGATCTCGCCCTCGACGCAGCGGAAGGACCTCTTCGCCAAGCGCCCGCTCTACGCGGAATACGGCGTCGCGCATCTGTGGCTGGTCGATCCCGCCGCCCGCTCGCTGGAGGCGTTCGAACTGCGCGACGGGCACTGGACGCTCATCGCCGCGCTGACCGACGACGCGTCCGTCTCCGTCGCCCCCTTCGACGCCATCGCCTTCCCCCTCGACGCCCTCTGGCCGGACTGAGAGCACGCCCATGACCCGCCGCAAGACCCCCCGATACGGCTTCGAGACGCGCATGGTCCATGCCGGGGCGCAGCCCGAGCCGGTGACCGGCGCGCGCCAGACGCCGATCTTCCAGAACACGTCCTACGTCTTCCACGACGCCGACGACGCGGCCTCGCTGTTCAACCTGCAGAGCTTCGGCTTCATCTACTCGCGCCTGTCGAATCCCACCGTCGCGGTGCTGGAGGAGCGCCTCGCCAGCCTCGAAGGCGGGCGGGGGACGACGTGCTGCGCGTCGGGGCATTCGGCGCAGCTCCTGGTCTTCTTCGCGCTCATGGAGCCGGGGGACCGCTTCGTGGCGTCCAACCGGCTCTACGGCGGGTCGGTCACGCAGTTCGGCAAGACCTTCCGCAAGTTCGACTGGCACTGCGACTTCGCCGATTTCGACGACCCGGCCAGCATCCGCGCCGCCATCGGGCCGCGAACCAAGGCGATCTTCTGCGAGGCGCTGGCCAATCCCGGCGGGGTGGTGACCGACCTCGAAGGGGTCGCGGCCATCGCGCGGGAGGCGGGGCTGCCGCTGGTGGTGGACAACACGATGGCCACGCCGTTCCTGTGTCGGCCCATCGAATGGGGGGCCGATATCGTGGTGCATTCCACGACGAAGTTCCTCAGCGGCAACGGCACGTCGATGGGCGGGGCGATGGTCGATTCGGGGTTGTTCGACTGGAGCGCGGTGCCGGACCGCTTCCCCGGCCTCGCCTCGCCCGAACCCGCCTATCATGGGCTGAACTTCCACGAGAGCTTCGGCGACATGGCGCTGACGGTCCACGGCCACGCCATCGGCCTGCGCGATCTCGGCCCGACCATGGCCCCGATGAACGCCTTCCAGACGATCCTCGGCATCGAGAGTCTGGCCCTGCGGATGCGCCGGCACTGCGAGAATGCCATGCAGGTGGCCGAGTTTCTCGACGCGCACGAGCGGGTGGCCTGGGTGCGCTACGCGGGTCTGCCGTCCAGCCCCTACCACGATCTCGCGCGAAAGTACCTTGAGAACGGCTTCGGCTCGGTCTTCACCTTCGGCGTGAAGGGGGGGTACGAGGCGGGGCTGCGGGTGGTCGAGGGGTGCGAGCTGTTCAGCCACCTCGCCAATATCGGCGACGCCCGCTCGCTGATCCTGCACCCGGCCAGCACCACCCATCGCCAGCTGACCCCGGAGCAGCGCGAGGCGGCGGGGGCGGGCGACGACGTGATCCGCCTGTCCATCGGGGTCGAGACGCCCGAGGATCTGATCCGCGACCTCGACGCGGCCCTGGCGGCGGTCGCATGAGCGCGGACGAGACCCCCCGCCTGTCCATGCGCATCCTCGCGAAGGGCGAGGGCAGCGTGGATCAGCGCTTCTGGATCGAGCGCCTGACCCGCCACGGCGTGCGCGTCGTCTCCGTCAGCGATGCCGGCCTCACCGCCGAAGGCCCGGCGGAGGCCTTCGAGGGCGCGCTGGAGGTGCGCATCGTGCGGGAGGGGGGCGGGATGCGGATGGAGGGCGAATGCACCATCCGCTCCGTCGAGGATGCCGACCCGCCGGAGGTCTACATCCCGAGACGGCCCTCGTTCTTTCCCTGACCGCCTTTCCCTTTACGCGATACCCCCTTCCGTTTCAGGATGCCCCCTAATTCGATCCGATCCGGGAGAGAGGGGACCCCGCCATGGCCGACGACGATACGATCACGCTGCGGCTCGTGCCCCGGGGGCGGGGGGCGGTGCCGGACGATGCGTTCGAGCGCGCGCCCGCCGAGACGCTGTCGCGGGTGGTCGATCCGAGCGGGGATGCGGCGCGGGCGGGCATGGCGGCGCTGATGGCCCGGGGCATCGCCGCGCGCACCACCCCGCTCAACCGCGTCACCGCCACGCTGAGCGAGCGCCAGTTCCGGGAGATGTTCTCGGGCGCGACCGTCGAGCGCCAGCCGATGGCCTCCGAGAAGGGCATCGTCGCCGCGGCGGAGAGGGTGCTGGTGGACGACATGACCCTGCCCCCGGCCCTGCGGCAGGAGTTCCTGTTCGCCTACGTGCCGCGCCCGGTCGAGTATTTCGCCCCCCGCGCCATCCCCCCGCACGAGGATATCTACCACCTGCGCCTCGCCGACGTGGCCATGGCGCTCAACGCGCCGCGCTGTCACCTGTCGGGCTGGACGGGGCAGGGGGTGCGGGTGGCGATGGCGGATTCGGGGTTCTTCCTGCACCCCTACTACCTGCGCTCCGGCTTCCGGCTCATCCCGACCGACTCCCCCGGCTCCGGCCCGGCGGACGAGGACAGTTCCGGCCACGGCACGGGCGAGGCGGCCAACGTCTTCGCCGTCGCGCCGCAATGCCGCGTCTACGGCGTGAAGCACGGATCGAGCGCGGCGAGCACGCTGGAGACCTGCATCGGCCTGCGCCCGGACGTGATGACCAATTCCTGGGGCTACGACCTGGACCGGGGCACGCGCGCGGAACTGCGCCGCATCGACCGCTCGTTCTTCAACGAGATGGTCGATATCGAGAGCGTGCTGGAGACGGCGCTGGAGCGCGACATCGTCGTGCTCTTCTCCGCCGGCAACGGCCACCGCGCCTTTCCGGGCAGCCACCCGGACGTGATCTCGGTGGGGGGCGTGACGCTGAACGAGGACGGCTCGCTGGAGGCGTCGGACTATGCGAGCAGCTTCGAGAGCCAGCTGTACCCGGGGCGCGAGACGCCCGACGTCTGCGGCATCGTGGGGCGCGCGGGGCGGCGGCCCCAGTCGGCGCATATCGCCCTGCCCGTGCCGCCCGACAGCAACCTCGACGGCGAGAACTTCGCCTCCGACGCGACCGGCACCGGCTGGGGCCTCTTCTCCGGCACCTCGGCGGCCTGCCCGCAGGTGGCCGGGGTCTGCGCCCTCGTCAAGCAGATCGACCCCAACCTCTCCGGCGCGCAGGTGCGCCAGGTCCTCGAAGCGCGGGCCATCGACGTGACCAAGGGCGAGAGCGCGCTCGGCGACGAGGCGGGCGAGGGCGAGGACCGGGCGACCGGCGCCGGACTGGTCGACGCCCTGCGCGCCTGCGGCTTCGTCATCGGGGTGTCTTGAGGAAGACGTTTCCCCGTCCCCGGTCCCTGCCGGGGACGGGGTGCAAAGGACGCTGGCGCAAGGCGGGCCGTGCGCGCTACACTCCCGCATCCCTACCGTCCCACACGAGATACCCATGCCCCTCAACCGCGATTCCCTGCGCGACGACAGCTTCAAGCAGGCCATGCTCGACGAGGCCCCCGGCGAGATGACGCTGATGGACGAGGCCGCGTTCGAGGCCTCGCGCCGGGCCATCCTCGACCGGGCGGCGGAGACGGGCGAGTTGTGGGTCTTCGGCTACGGTTCGCTGATCTGGAACCCCATCGTCGAGGTCGACGCGCGGCGCACCGCCCGCCTGCCCGGTCACGGGCGGCGCTTCTGCGTCTGGGCACCCATCGGGCGGGGCACGCCGGAGTGTCCGGGCCTGTGGCTGGCGCTGGATACGGTGCCGGGGGCCGCCTGCGACGGCGTGGCCCTGCGCATCCCGGCGGGCCGGTGGGAGGAGGAGAGCACGATCCTGTGGCGGCGGGAGATGATCTCCGGCGTCTACCGCCCCGCCTGGCTGGTGTTGGAGACGGATGACGGCCCGCTCCCCGCCTGCGTCTTCCTCTCGAACCCCGCCCACGACCGCTATGCCGAGACCGTGAGCCACGCCGAGCAGGTCGCCGCCATCGCCTGCGGGGCCGGCTCGCTCGGCACCTGCCGCGCCTATCTCTACGATCTGGCCGAGGGGCTGCGCGGGCACGGCCTCGCCGATCCCTATATCGACCGGCTGGAACGGGACGTGCGCGCGGAGGCGGACGATGCCTGAGCTGCCCGAGGTCGAGACGGTGCGCCGGGGGCTGGCCCCCGTGCTGGAGGGGCGGCGCATCGACCGCGCCGTGCAGAACCGCCCGGACCTGCGCTGGCCCCTGCCCGACCGCTTCGCCGAGCGCCTGACGGGGCGGCGCATCCTGGCGCTGGGGCGGCGGGCGAAATACCTGACGATGGATCTCGACGGGGACACGCCCGAGACGGCACTCATCCATCTGGGCATGTCGGGCCGCCTGCTGCTGTCGGGCATCGGCGAGGAGGCCCGCCGCCCCGGCGCGCAGTTCCACTACGCGGCGGCGGTGGGCGAGGCGGCGCGCAAGCACGACCACGTCGTCCTCGACCTGGAGGGCGACATCACACTCGTCTACAACGACGCCCGGCGCTTCGGCTCGATGGACCTGTGGCCCACCGCCACGCTCGACGCGCATCCCTCCCTCGCCCCGCTGGGACCGGAGCCGCTGTCGAACGCGTTCAACGGCGCGGCGCTGGCGGCGGCGCTGGCGGGGCGGCGCACGCCGGTCAAGGCGGCCCTGCTCGATCAGCGGCGGGTCGCCGGACTGGGCAACATCTACGTCTGCGAGGCGCTCTACCGCGCGCGCATCTCCCCGCTGCGCGAGGCGCGGACCTTGGGCGCGGAGGAGTGCGAGCGGCTGAGCATCACCATCCGCGACGTGCTGGGCGAGGCCATCGAGGCGGGCGGGTCGTCCCTGCGCGATTTCCACGGCGCGGGGGGCGAGCTGGGCTATTTCCAGCATCGCTTCCACGTCTACGACCGCGAGGGCGAGATCTGCGGCGATCCCACATGCTCGGCGGAGATCGAGCGCATCGCGCAGGGCGGGCGCTCGACCTTCTTCTGCCCCCGGTGCCAGGTTTGACGCCCCGGGGCGGATGCGGTAGGAGTGCGCCATCCGCAGAGGAGCGAAGACCGATGGATCAGCGTACCCGGTAATCCGGTTTTCCCGCCCGCGGGCGACCCGTGCCCGCCATCCATCCGAACGCCATCCTACGGAGCTTCCATGCCCAGACTTCAGGACAAGACCGCCCTCGTGACCGGGGGCGCGCGCGGCATCGGCGCGGCCATCGCCCGCGCCTTCGCCGCCGAGGGCGCCGCCGTCATCCTCACCGACAGCGACGCGGAGGCGGGCGCGGCGACGGCCCGCGACATCGGCGCGTCCTTCGAGCGTCTCGACGTATCGCGCGAGGCCGACTGGGACGCGGTGGCCGCGCGCCATCCCGCCCTCGACGTGCTGGTGAACAATGCCGGGATCACCGGCTTCGAAGACCGGGGCGACGGCCCGCCCCTCGCCCACGACCCGGAGAACGCCCGGTTGGAGGACTGGCGCGCGGTGCACCGGGTCAACACCGACGGCACCTTCCTCGGGTGCCGCTACGCCATCCGCGCCATGCGCGCGGCGGGGACGGGGTCGATCGTCAACATCTCCTCCCGCTCCGGGATGGTCGGCATCCCGATGGCTGCCGCCTACGCCGCCTCGAAGGCCGCCATCCGCAACCACACGAAATCCGTCGCGCTCTACTGTGCCGGGCAGGGGCTGGCCATCCGCTGCAACTCGATCCATCCGGCGGCGGTGATGACGCCGATGTGGGAGCCGATGCTGGGCGACGGGCCGGATCGGGCCGCGCGGGCGGCGGCGATGGTCGCGGACACGCCCCTGCGCCGCTTCGGCGAGGCGGAGGAGGTCGCGGCGCTCGCCGTCATGCTGGCCTCGGACGAGGCGACGTACATGACCGGCGCGGAGCTGACCATCGACGGCGGCATCCTCGCCGGATCGGCGGCCCCGCCCGGCGGATGAGCCGTCGCGGGGGGTCGGCCCGCAACCCTGTGCGCCGATCCTCGCCCTTGCCGTCCGCGCGATGCTGCGGCACATCGGGGGACCGTCATCCCTTGCGAAGGTCCCCGCCATGTTCGACCGCCACCCCGGCCTGATGGACGCCATCCGCGACCGCTTCGCCCATGTCGATGCCTGCCCCGAACAGGGGCCGCGCGCGTTCTTCGAGAATGCGGGCGGGGCGCTGACGCTGAAATCCGTGGTCGAGACCTCGACGCGCTATGCCGCCATTCCCGACAACCAGGGCCGCGACAATCCCATGTCCCACGCGCTGATGCGCACCATCGCCGGGGCGAAGGCGGATGCCATGACCTTGCTCAACGCATCGTCGGGACAGGTCTTCGTCGGCGAGAGCGGGACGGAGCTGCTGTTCCGCATGATCTCGAACGCGGTTCTCGAATCGGAGAAGGGCGGCAGCGTGATCGGCACCACGCTGGAGCACCCCGCCTCGCGCAGCGCCGCCCGCCGCTGGGCGCGCATCGCCGGCAAGGACTACATCCCCGTCCCCCACGACGACGCGACGGGCAGCGTTGAGGCGGACGCCTATGCCGCGCTGGTGCGCCCCGACACCCGCGTCGCGACGGTGATCCACACCTCGCCGGTGACGGGGATGGGCGTCGACGTGGCCGCCGTCTCGCGCGCCATCCGCGCCGTCGCGCCGGACTGCTACATCGTCGTGGACGGCATCCAGCACGCCGCCCACGGGCATATCGACATCGACGCCTACGACGTCGACGGCTATGCCATCTCGCCCTACAAGATGTTCTCCCGCCACGGCTTCGGCCTCGCCTGGATATCCGACCGCCTGACGGCCCTGCCCCATGACAGCCTGATCGACGGGCCGGAGGGCAACTGGGAGCTGGGCACGCGCGATACGGGTGCCTACGCCACCCTGTCCGACGTGGTGGGCTATCTCGACTGGCTCGGCGGGCAGGTCGGCGGCGCGGGCGATGCCCGCGCGCGGCTGGAGGCGGCGGGGGCGGCGATCCACGACCACGAGAGGACGCTGACGGATGCCATGCTCCACGGCACCGGCAATCTCAAGGGCCTGGCCGACATGGAGACCGTGCGCATCGTCGGCGGGGTGGACAACCCGCGCCGCGAGGGCCTCGTCTCCTGCTGGGTCGAGGGGCGCGACACGGCGGAGATCGTCGCGGCGCTGGGCGCGCGGGGGATTCGCGTGCACATCCGCAAGGCGGACCACTATTCGGGCAACATCCTGGAGCCGCTGGGCCGCCCGGACTGCATCCGCGTGTCGCTGTGCCATTACAACACGTTGTCCGAGGTGTCGCGCTTCCTGACCGCCATGCGGGAGATTGTGGAAACGGGGTAGGCGGGACGGACCACTCAGCCGCACGTTGCGCCCGGCGGTGATCCGGGATAGGACACCGGCCTCACCGGGGCGACGAGGGGCAACCTTTCCATGGCATTCGAGACCATCACCGTCGAGACGCGCGACCATGTCGGCGTCGTCAGGCTGGACCGGCCGGAGGCGCTCAATGCGCTGAACGCGGCCTTGCTGGGCGAGCTGGCGACCGCCATCGCGCGGTTCGAGGACGACGCGGCCATCGGCGCAGTGGTGCTCACCGGCTCCGAGAAGGCCTTCGCCGCCGGGGCGGACATCAAGGAGATGGCCGAGCGGACCTATCCGCAGACCCTGATCGACGACTTCATGGCCGGGACGTGGCTCGCCGCCTCCCGCGCGCGCAAGCCGGTCATCGCCGCCGTCTCCGGCTACGCGCTGGGCGGGGGGTGCGAGCTGGCGATGATGTGCGACATCGTGCTGGCGACCGAGAGCGCGCGATTCGGCCTGCCGGAGATCACGCTGGGCGTCATTCCCGGCGCGGGGGGCACGCAGCGCCTCGTGCGCGCGGTGGGCAAGGCCAAGGCGATGGAGATGATCCTCTCGGGCCGCTTCATGACCGCCGAGGAGGCCGAGCGCGCCGGGCTGGTCAGCCGCATCGTCCCGGATGCCGAACTGCTGGACGAGGCGGTCAAGGTCGGCGAGAAGATCGCCTCCATGTCGCTCCCGGCGGTGATCCACGCCAAGGCTTCCGTCAACCGCGCCTTCGAGACGTCGCTGGAGGAGGGATTGCTCTACGAGCGGTCGGTCTTCTACTCGCTGTTCGCGACCGAGGACCAGAAGGAAGGCATGGCCGCCTTCGTCGAGAAGCGCCAGGCCCGGTTCCGGGATCGTTGAAACCCTGTTGACGAAACGGGGCGGTTCGCTGTATGAGCCGCCGTCTGTCCCGTAGATAACGAGAGAACGAAAGCGCCCCATGGCCAATACGCCCCAAGCCCGCAAGCGCATCCGCCAGATCGAGCGCCGCACCGAAGTCAACAAAGCCCGTCGCAGTCGTATGCGCGGCTTCCTGCGCAAGGTCGAGGAAGCCATCGCCTCCGGCGATGCCGAGGCCGCCCGCGAGGCCCTGCGCGTCGCCCAGCCCGAAATCGTGCGCAGCGCCAACAAGGGCGTGATCCACAAGAACACCGCCAGCCGCAAGATCTCGCGCCTGTCGAGCCGCGTGAAGGCCCTCGCCACCTGATGCGCTGAGCGCCTGCCGGCCGTGCCCGATCCGGGCCGGCCGATGCCGACCTGCTTCGAGCCGCCCTTCCGACAGAATCGGATGGGCGGCTTTTTCGTGCGGGCTGCGTCAACCTGTTTTTTGCAAAACTTCCGCGTCAACGCTCTTGCGGCAGCTATTCGAGCCGGAGTATCGTGAGATCATCAGAAGCGGCAAAGCATTGTCGGGAACGATTTTCGTATTCGGTATGTGCGCATCGTCCCGTCATCACCCATGCTACTACGCGGTTGCTATCGAGAATGCCCCTTTCAACAAGAGGGTAAATCGACTTTGACGCCTTTTAGTTGGGGATATTGAGACGCTTTAAAAGCGTTCGGTCGAACGGCGTTGTTGCGAAACGGGATTCGGGGGAGGATGCGAATTGATGGAGCGTAGGGACGCCGAGCGAACCTGGGACGAGATTCGCACCGCCTTTCGCGGCGAGATTGGCGAGGCCAGCTACAGGAGCTGGATCGGTGTCCTGACCCTGGACGCCGTGGAGCGCGATACCATTCACCTCGCCGCGCCGAATCGCTTCATCCGCGACCGCGTCTCGGGCCGTTTCGGTCCCCGCCTGCGCGAGCTGTGGCAGGCCCGGGCGGCCGAGGTGCGCAGCGTCGGCTTCGTGGTGAAGTCCGGCGCGGAGCTGGACGCGCCGGTATCGCTGCCGCCTGCCGCCGCCTCCACGACCGCCCCCACGACGCCCCGCCTGCGGCTGAGCGCGGACGATTCGGAGTCGGGGGGGCATACGCCGACCACCTTCACCCTCGACGACCGCTACCATTTCGACAGCTTCATCGTCGGCCAGTCGAACGAGCTGGCCAACGCCGCCGCCCGCCGCGTGGCCGAGACCGCCTCCCCCGCAGCGGCGTTCAACCCCCTGTTCCTCTACGGCGGCGTGGGCCTCGGGAAGACGCACCTGATGCACGCCATCGCCTGGGAGGCGCAGGAGCGCCATCCCGGGCGCAGCGTGCTCTATCTCTCCGCCGAGAAGTTCATGCACCGCTTCGTCTCGGCCCTGCGCTACAAGGATACCTTCGCCTTCAAGAACGAGTTCCGGAACGTGGACCTGCTGCTGGTGGACGATTTCCAGTTCATCGCGGGCAAGGCCTCCACCCAGGAGGAGTTCTTCCACACCTTCAACGCCCTGATCGACGGCAACCGGCAGATCGTCATCTCCGCCGACCGCTCGCCCAACGATCTGGAAGGGGTCGAGGAGCGCATCAAGTCGCGGCTCAACTGGGGTCTCGTCGCCGATATCGGCCCGACCGACTACGAGCTGCGCCTCGGCATCCTCCAGTCGAAGATCGACGCGGCCATCTTCGACAATCCCGGCCTGACGGTCGATCCGAAGGTGCTGGAATTCATCGCGCACCGCGTCTCGGCCAATGTCCGCGTGCTGGAGGGGGCGCTCAACCGCCTCGTCGCCCACGCGACGCTGGTGGGCCGTCCGGTCACGCTCGACATGGCGCACGAATCGCTCGGGGACTTGGTGCGCGCCTACGACCGGCGGCTGACCATCGACGAGATCCAGCGCAAGGTGGCCGAGCATTACAACGTCCGCCTGTCGGACATGCTCTCCCCCCGCCGCGCCCGCGCCATCGCCCGCCCGCGCCAGATCGCCATGTTCCTGTGCAAGGAGCTGACGGACAAGTCGCTCCCCGATATCGGGCGCAAGTTCGGCGGGCGCGACCACACGACGATCATGCACGGCGTGAAGCGCATCACCCAGCTCTGCGACGAGGATGCCGCCCTGCGCGAGGACGTGGCGGTCCTGCGGCGCTCGCTGGAATACTGAGGCCTCAGCGTATCCCCGGAAAGCGCGCGCGTATCCGCGCATCCACCGCCGCGCCCAGATAATCGGGCCGGTGCGTCGCCAGGATGGACCGCGCCGCCGCCCGCGCCCGGCCCCACGCATCCGGGCCGCCCTTCTCGGTCCAGGTCACGGGCGGGTCGCGGTCGGCGAGGGCGGGCCAGTGATAGTCGCGCTCCATCGCCGCCATGGTCTGCGGATGGCCGAGGAAATGCCCCTCGCCCAGCACCGCCTCGCGGATGGCCTCGAAGCCCAGCGTCTCCTCCGTCACCTCGATGCCCCGGATCGTGCGCTGAACCGCGCCGAGCATCTCGTCGTCGAGAACGAAGGCCTCGAAGCTGGCCCCCAGCAGCGATGCCGTCATGCCGGACGATTCGTAGACCATGTTCGCCCCGGCCAGCCCGGCGGTGACGGCGGACAGGGCCTTCTCCGCCCCCATCTGCGCATCGACCGCCTTGGCATCCGCCATCGAGCAGGCGACGCCCGAGGGCAGGCCGAGCCAGTTGGAAATCTGCGCCGAGGCCGCGTTCATCACCGCGCTCTCGCCGCCCCCGCCGCAGAAGGCCCCCGTCCGCAGGTCGACGACCAGCGGCCAGTTGGAGAAGATGACCGGATAGCCCGGTGCGAAGACGCTTACGAGGATCAGCCCGGCCAATGTCTCGGCGAGCGACTGGGCGAGAAACCCGGCCAGCGTCGCCGGGGCCGTCGCCCCCGACTGCGCGGCGATGATCGAATTGATCGGCACGCCCTCGCGGATGCAGGCCACCGTCACCTCGACCGCATCCTCGCCGTAGCGCATCGGCGAGACGACGGGCGAGATATGCGCCTTGCAGAAGGGCCGCGCGCGAAACCGCCCCGCGCCCCCCAGCGCCATGTCGAACATCGAGACGATGGGCGCGACATGCGCGCCGAGGGTGAAGGCGGTGCCCACGGGTTTCGTGGTGTTGCGGACGAGGGCGTAGGCGGTGTTCACGTCCAGATCGAAGCTGTCCGGCACGTCGGTCGCGATGCAGCAGCGGGTGAACCAGCTCACGTTCGGCAGCGTGTCGATCAGGCGCGTGAAATCGTGCAGGTCGCGCAAGGTGGAGGGGCGATAGCGCCCGGTATCGAGGTCGAGCGTCTGCACCGCCGCGCCGCCGGTGCCGAAATACACCCGCTCGCCCCCGATCTCGAAGTCGTGGCGCGGGTCGCGCCCGTGATAGACGAAGCGCGTCGCCGCCCCCGCGACGATATCCTCGACCATGGCCCGGGGGTAGAGAAGGCGGCCCCCGCGGTATTCGGCCCCCCGCGCGCAGGCCGCCTCGACCAGGACCGGCGGGCATTCGCCCATGCCCAGCTCGGCGAGCAGGCGCAGGGCCGTGTCGTGGATCGCCCCGATCTGCGCGTCCGTCAGGGGGCGGTAGGCCCCGCCCGTCTGGCCGGGCGGCGCGGCGGAGACCGGCCCGGCGGCGCGGGCGGCCCTGCGCGCGGCCCGGCCCCCTGCGCGTGCGGCGCTCACTCGGTGCCTTTCGGGGTTTCCCTCAGGGCCGGGGGCGTGACGCCGCGCACCGCCTCCTCGCGCCAGAGGATCAGCTCGTCGATGATATCCTTCGTCGCCGCCCAGAGCATCGGCTGGCAGGCGAGGAGGGCGGCGTCGAGCTGCCGCCCGTCCTCCAGCGCGTCGAGCGTGCCCGCGATCTGGCGGCTGAAGGCCAGCATCCACGCCTCGACGTCGCGCACCTGCGCCGCCCCGGCATCGACGCTGGCGGACGGCATCCGGAAGGCCGTCTCGGCCATGACGAATTCGATCTGCTCGCGCATGGCCGCGATGGTGCTGGCGGGCAGGCTCGACCGCCCCGCATCCCGCCCGGCGATCGTGATGGCGATGCGGCATTCGCGGAAGCGCGCGTTGTCCTCGCCCTCCAGCGCGTAGCGCTTCATGTAGGTGTCCTGCGCCCCGGCGGCGGTCGGCCCGAGGAGGATCAGGGCGAGGGCCGGGATGATCTTTCGCATGCTCGCCTCCGCTTTCTTCGCGGAAATGCTTGCGTCCCGGCCCGGGATACGCAAGAGCGATTCGACGGTGGCGGCGACTTTTCGGCGGCCGCGCAGGGGAGGGCAGGGCATGAGAACCACGACACGGGCGGTCGTCATCGGGGGCGGCATCGGCGGATGCTCGGCGCTCTACCACCTGACGCGCGAGGGCTGGACCGATGCCATGCTGCTGGAGCGCGACGAGCTGACCTCCGGCACGACATGGCATTCGGCGGCGCAGGTGACGAATTTCGGCGGGATTCAGGTGATGGTCGGGCTGAAGACCCATTCGATCCGCCTGTACGAGGACCTGGCGAACGATCCGGATTATCCCATCAACTACCACCACGGCGACGGGGGCCTGCGGCTGGCCTCCCAGGACTGGCACATCGACGGCTACCGTCATTTCCAGTCGATGGCGCGCGGCATGGGCGTCGAGTTCGAGCTGCTCGACCCCGAAGAATGCGCCCGCCGCCATCCGCTCATCACGACTGACAACCTCAAGGGCGCGTTGTGGGACCCGATGGACGGGGATATCGACCCCGCGCAACTGTGCCAGGCGCTGGCGCGGCGCGCGAGGAAGGCGGGGGCGGAGGTGCATCGGCACACGGCCGTCACCGGCCTGACGCAGACCGCCGATGGCTGGATCGTCCATACCGGCAAGGGCGATATCCATGCCGAGCATGTGGTGAACGCGGGCGGCTACCGCTGCAACGAGATCGCCGCGATGATGGGGACGCAGCTTCCCGTGGTGTCGATGGAGCACCAGTATTTCCTGACCGAGCCGATCCCGCAGATCGAGGCGCTGGACCGCCGCGTCCCGCTCCTGCGCTGCCCCACGGACGATTTCTACTCGCGGCAGGAGAAGAACGGCCTGCTGGTGGGCTTCTACGAGCAGGATTGCCGGACCTGGGGCCGGGGCGGCATCGACCCGAACTTCACCAACGCGCTCTGCCCCGACGACCCCGAGCGGGTGCTGCCGGTGCTGGAAAACGTGTTCGAGCGGATGCCCTGCCTGACCGAGACGGGCATCCACACCATCGTCAACGGCCCCATCACCTACACCCCCGACGGCGTGCCGCTGGTCGGGCCGGTGGGCGGGCGGCGCAACGCCTGGGCCATCACGGGCCTGCGCGCTGGCTTGGGCGAGGGCGGCGGGCATGGCTGGCTACTGGCGCAGATGATGGTGCATGGCGAGGCGGAATACGACACCTGGGCGCTCGACCCGCGCCGGTTCGGCGACTGGGCCGACGAGGACTACACGGCGGCCAAGGCCATCGAGGACTATCGCAACGAGTTCCGCTTCCACCGCCCCCACGAGCACCGTCCGGCGGGCCGCCCCCTGCGCACCACGCCGCTCACTCCCGCGCTGGCGGAGGCGGGGGCCGGGTTCGGCCCGGTGAACGGCTGGGAACGCGCGATGGTCTACGCCCCCGAGGGCATGCCGACCCATCGCTGGCCCGCGTGGCACGATGCGGTCGGGGCCGAGGTCGCGATGGTGCACGGGCGCGTCGGCATCGCCGAGGTGAACGGCTTCAACCGCATCGAGATAACGGGCGAGGGCGCGCTGGACTGGCTCGACACGCTGCTCTGCGGGCGCGTGCCGAAGCGGGTCGGCAAGGTGGGGCTGGGGTATTTCCTGACGGAGGCGGGGAACGTGCTGGGCGAGGCGACGCTGGCCGTGCTGGACGAGCGCACCGTCTGGTGGGGCAGCGCGGCGGCGGCGGCGGTGCACGATCTCGACTGGCTGACGGCGCATCTGCCCGCGGACGGGTCCATCGTCCTGACGCCGAAGGTCGAGACCCACGATATCCTCGTCGTCGCCGGGCCGAGCGCGCGCGCGGTGCTGGCCGAGGCCGCGCCGGGGACCGACTGGTCCGCCTTCCCCGCGCTCGCCTGCCGCACGGTACGCGTTGGCGGGGTGGAGGCGGTGGCGATGTCGGTCAGCTTCTCCGGCGAGGACGCCTTCGAACTGCACGTCCCGATGGAGGGCGTCGCGGCGGCGCATGGCGCGGTGATGGCGGCGGGGGCGGCGTACGGCATCACCCGCTTCGGCGGATACGCCATCGAATCGATGCGCATCGAGATGGGCTACCGCCACTGGAAGGCCGACCTCATCACCGAGTTCGACCCGTTCGAGAGCGCGCTGGAACGGTTCGTGAGGCTCGACAAGCCCGCCTTTCCGGGCCGCGCCGCCCTGCTCGCCAGGCAGGGCCAGCCGCCGCGCCGCCGCTTCGTCACCCTGCGCATCGACGGCGACGCCCTGCCCGCCCATCCCGGCGATTCCGTCATGGCGGGCGAGCGCGTCATCGGCACCGTCACCTCCGCCGCCTGGGGCCACCGCACCGGCGAAAACCTCGCCATGGCCTTCGTGATGCCGGAACACGCGCAGGAGGGTACCGCCCTGACGCTGGACCTGCTCGGCACACGCCAGCCCTGCACGGTGGCGCCGGCGCAGCGGTACGGGATGTAGGGAGGATTGGTCGGAGTAGCAGGATTCGAACCTACGACCTCTGCGTCCCGAACGCCGAGGGTAGTGGGGAAAGGCCCGAAAACGTAGGGGCAAGCCCTCTCGGGAAAGCGCCGATGTTCGCGGTCGGTTCACGGGAAGCGGGGGCGAAACCGGGGCCTATCAACGATCCTGCAAAAGAGAACGCCGTCCCGGCTGGTCCCCGGAACGGCGCAGAAAGCACGTCAGAAAAGAAGTGTGCGAACGGAGAATACGACGCCGATAGCTCCCGTGCAACGGTAAAGCGCGATCCACATTCGATCCTGGAGGCTATAGGCAAGCACTCGAAATCCCGTTTGGGCGTGCGGGCGGTCCTGACCGTCCTGGCCTCGCACGTCCGGTACACGGGGGACGATGCACAAGCCTGCTTTCCCTCGCAGCGCAAGATTGCGGAGCTGGCGCATGTGACCGTCCGAACCGTCCAGCGGGCTATCAAGAAGCTGGTCGAACTGGGCGAGATCGAAATCATTGAAATTGGCAATGGGCATCGCTCGACCCGCTACCGGCTGACGATCCTCAATGCCCTGACAAAACTGTCACCCCTGGGGCGACAGAAGCGTCATCCGAACCTTTCCCCCACAAGGGGGGAAAGGAAGAAACCCCGCACGGGAAGGCCGCGCCCTTCGGCGCAGCGGCCATCCCATGCTCGCCGTATCCTGATGGCGACGACCGGGCGCGGCTCTCACACCGCGTCGAGCGATGCGAGACCGGCGCAGCGGGACAGGGCAGTCACCGGACCCGATGCCGTCCCCGGACGCGAGAGCGGCGGGGCCGAGAAATGGCGGAGCGTGACGGCGGATGCCGTCGCGGGGGCCAAGAGGTTGTGCTCGCCGGATAGGTGGGAAGCCCTGAAAGCGGCTGTCGTGCGCGACGGTACGAGGCCCGAAGGCGTGGAGGCCGAGGCAACCCGGCGATGGAGAGCCGGCCGCATCCAGCGCGGCGAGCCGTTGGGCGACGAGGTATGCCATGTCGCATGACGCGTCCGTCTGGATACTGTCGACAGGCTTCTACGCGACCCGGTGGCGGGCGTGGTTGTCGGAGCGTGACGCGCCGGAGCTGTCGAGCTGGGCGGAGGCGCGGGAGGGCCATGACCCGCGCCGCGATGTTCCTGCCGCCGAGTACCGCGTGCCGTCCATGATGCCGCCCATCAAGGGCGACGACGAGGCGCGGCGCGAGGTGTTCGAACTGATCCGTCGCCGCCTCGACCTCCTGATGCAAGCGGCCTGACAATGGCGCGATGGCCCTACAACACGAGCGCGTGGAAGCGACTTCGCCTCGCCAAGCTGGCGCACGATCCGTTGTGCTACGCCTGCACCCTGCGCGGCCTGACGGTGGAGGCCGTCGCGGTGGACCATATGCACGCCATCGCCAAGGGCGGTGACCCGTTCCCCGACTTCGACCGGCTCATGAGCCTGTGCGAGCGATGCCATAACGAGAAGACGGCGGCGATGGACGGGCCGAACGCGCGAAATGGGCGCAGGTTCAAGGGTTTCGATGCCAGCGGCAACCCGATTGACCCCGGCGACGACTGGCACGGGGGCACCCTCGATCACGAGAACCGCGCCGACAGAAGACCGATGGTGCCGACACAAAAATACTTAGTTTCAGATACTTAAGACATTGAAGGGAGGGGCATGACATGGCGTTGCGTGGACCCGGTGCGAAGCCTCTTTCGGAGCGCGGCAAGGCCGATCAACGCCCCGTCAAACCGTGGGAAGCCCCCGGCCTGACCCGGGCGGAGCGAGTGAAGGCGTTCATCGAAGACTTGCCGATCACGCAGGGCAAGCTTGCCGGTACCACGATGCGCCTGCGCCCCTTCCAATGGTCGTTCATCCGCGCCGTCTATGCCGAGGACAGGGCCGGCGCGCGCCCGATCCGAACGGCGGTGCTGTCGATGGGGCGCAAGAACGGCAAGACGCAGCTCGCGGCGGCGCTGGCGCTGTGCCACCTGATGGGGCCGGAGGCCGAGCCGCGCGGCGAAGTCTACAGCGCCGCCCTGACCCGCGATCAAGCGTCGAAGCTGTTTGCGGAGATGGTCGCGATCCTGACCGAACACCCGGAGCTGGACGACCGCGTAAACGTGGTCAGGTTCACGAAGCAAATCGAGGTGCTGACCGGCGACGGCAAGGGGTCGATCTATCAGGCCCTATCCGCCGACGCGGAGTCGAAGCTGGGCCTGTCCCCGTCCTTCGTCGTCTACGACGAGCTGGGAAGCGCCCCCAACCGCAAGCTGTACGATGCCCTCGACACCGCGACCGGCGCGCGCGAGAACCCGCTGCTGATGGCGATATCGACGCAGGCGGCGGCGGACCATCACGTGTTCTCCGAGCTGGTCGACTATGGCCTGAAGGCGCGCGCGGGCGAGATCGAGGACACGTCCTTTCACCTGACGTTGCACGCGGCGGCGCAGGACGCGGACCCCTGGGCGGCGGAGACCTGGGCGCAGGCGAACCCGGCCCTGGGCGACTTCCTGTCCCTCGAAAACGTCGAGCGCATGGCGGCGCAGGCGAAGCTTGTCCCATCGAAGGAATCGGCGTTCCGCAACCTGATCCTCAATCAGCGCGTCTCCGCCGAGGCGCGCTTCATCCATCGGGCCGAATGGGACGCCTGCGCTGCGCCCGTGGCCCGTGAGGCGCTGCTGGGGCGGTCCTGCTGGGTCGGGCTGGACCTGGGGGGCACGCGCGACCTGACGGCGGCTGTACTCGTCTTTCCGCGCGAGACGGGCGAGATCGACGTGGTGCCGCATTTCTTCATGCCGGAGAACAATATCGAGGGCCGTTCCGACGAGGACCGCGTGCCCTATGCCCTGTGGGCGCAGCAAGGGCACATCACGCTGATTCCCGGCTCGACCATCGACCCGTCGTTCATCGCGCATCACCTGATGATGATGGGCGATATCTACGACATTCAGGCCATCGCCTTCGACCGCTGGCGCATCGAGGACCTGAAACGCGAGCTGGGCCTGCTGGGCGGCGCGCTGCCGCTGGTCTCGCACGGGCAGGGGTTCAAGGACATGAGCCTTGCCGTCGACGCCCTTGAGCGCGCCGTTGCCGAGCGCAAGCTGTGCCATGGCGGCAACCCGCCCCTGAACATGTGCGCGTCGAATGCGGTCGTGACGCGCGACCCGGCGGGCGGGCGCAAGCTGGACAAGTCGAAGGCGCGCGGGCGCATCGACGGGCTGGTCGCGCTGGCGATGGCCCTCAACGTCGCCAAACCCGCCGAGCCGGAGGCCCTGCCCGCGTGCCTGGCCGATCTGGTGGAGTGAGGATTGCGCCCTCGACGGTCGGGCGCGATAGGCCAGCGGGCGGTGCCTGAAAACACCCGCCGCGCGGTCTCCGGTTCTCCTTCAGCCGGGGGCCGCGCCCTTATCCGTCCTGCCCGGACGGCGAAGAATCGCCGGGGGAGGGGTCAGGACGGGACAGGGCCACGCCGGGGCCGTTGCCGTTCGGGTCGAGGAAGACGACGCCCGCCGCTTCGAGGGCGGCGCGGATGGCGGCTTCATTGGGTGCATTGATCGTTACTTCACCATCGCTGGCTTCTGCGCGTCTGATCGTCATCACGCCGACTTTGGCCGCTTCTGCCAAGTCCTGCGCGGTTTTTCGTAGCATTGCTCTTGCCGCTCTCATCTGCGCGCCAGTGATGCGTTTCATACCAAAAGAAACCTTATTGACCATGTATTGACCCTATGGTAGCGAGAGTACCACTAGAGATAATTTTGCTCAATGGAGAACCCATGAAAACCGCTGATTCAGCGAACGGGACAGGTGTGTCCCGTGCCACGCCGCCAAGCACCGAAACCCTTCTCGACCTGTACGAGATCGTGCGCGGGCTGGCCCATGCCCTCGACGCCCTGTGCGCCGGTCACTACGGCGATGCCGCCGATAAAGGCATCAACGGCATCGCGCGGGCGCTGCTGGACGCGACCGACCGCCTCGACCTGGCCATGACCGCGACCGCCGCGCCGGGAACCGCCGCCCCGAGGACCGACGAGCGGATGGACGATCTGGTATGGTGCGCGCAGGAAACCGGCCTGTGCCTCGACATGCTGGACGTCTTCACCCGCGACCTCGACCCCGTATCGCAACGCGCCGTCCTGACCCGCGCGCGCGCCTTCGCGAGGCGGTTCGAGGTATCGGCAAAGCTGCGCGCGCCGTCGGGAGACGAGACGTGACCCGGCGCGCGCGGCTCGAACGCGCCATCGCGGACGCCATCGCCATGCTCGACGCCCTCGACGGCGACCCGGACACCGAACCGGACGGCGACAGTGAGCCGAACGGCGACGACGAGGCGAGCGTCCAATGGCCGATATGGAACCGGGCGGCGTAATGCCGAGGGGGGCGAACGGCTGCGAATGTCGAAAATCGAACGTGGCGCTTGTCACGATAGAAATAATCGCGTATTCGTGGTCAAAGCCACGGAGATGACCATGACCCCCCTTGATTTCACTCTCGAAACCTTCTCCCCTGCCGAGGCCGCAAAAATGAGCGGCTTGAGCGTGGTCAATCAGCGCGACTATCGGCGCAAGGGGTTTCTGCCTTCCCATGAAGGTCGCGCCCGGTTCACCGTCTACGATATCGCGGTGATGCGGGCGCTGATCGACTTCATCGCCGATCCGTCCAGCATCCTCGAAGTCGTCGAGGAATATTCGTCCATCGCAGCGGACTGGGCGATGTGCCATGAGGATGGAATTGCGGCGGACTGGGCGGCGCTGGTCGACGCCGGGTACGGTTCCGATCCTGCGGACAGAAGCACGATCGCGTGCAATGTCGTAGCGGATTTTGCCGGAGCACCCCCCACGAAAGACCTGTTCTACTGGTTGAAGGGGTATGGTGCTGGACTGACCGACGATGTGGCATCGCTGTTCAAGGGCGATGCCCCCTATGACCCCGCTGTCGCCATGGTTGTCAGCTTCGAGAGAATCGGCGCGCAGATTCGCAAGGCCGCGCCGCGCCCCCTGCTCAACGTCACCGTCGCGAACGCGACCTAACCCCCCCGGCCTGATCGTCGCGAGACAGACCAAGCCCCCAGATGGAGACTTTTCCCATGAAGCTGAACGACCTCAAAGAGAACCGCGCCGCCAAGGTGGCGGAGATGCGCGCCCTGAATGAGAAGGCCGCGACCGGCAATCGCGACCTGACCGATGACGAGCGGTCCCGCTTCGACGCCCTCGACGGCGAGGTGCGCGCATTGAACAATCGCCTTTCCGATGCGGAAAAGCTGGCCGAGTTCGAGCGACTGGAAGCGAGCGGCGAGGCGGTGAACGGCGAGTATTCCCGCGACATGCGATCCTACAGCCTCGCGAAAGCCGTGCGCGAATCGCAGGGCGACCGCCTGACCGGGCTGGAAGCCGAGATGCACGACGAGCTGTCGCGCGACCGTGCCGAGGTGCGCGGCGTCATGGTTCCCGTCGAGGTGCTGCTGGGCGGCATGGAAACCCGCGTTCTCAAGACCACGACCCCCGGCGCCGGTCCCGGCTCCAAGCTGATCGCGACCGATCTGGCCAGCATGACCGACCGTCGCCGCGCCGCCCTGCGGCTCGAATCCCTGGGCGTAACGATCCTGCGCGGCCTGACCGGCAATCTCGACCTCCCCCGCATGGCCGAGAGCGGCACGGCGCACTGGATCGCTGAACATGAGGACGCGACCCGCTCCGACCCGAAATTCTCGAAGGTCAGCATGGGGCCTAAGACCGTCGCCGCCGAATACGAGGTGTCGCGCCGGATGCTGCTTCAGTCCAGCACGGCACTGGAGCCGGTGCTACGCGCCGATCTGGCCTACCTGCTGGCGCAGGGCCTCGATCGCGCGGCCATCCGTGGCGGCGGAACGAACGAGCCGACCGGCGTTCTGGAGACGCCGGGCATCGGCACCGTGACCGGCGGCGCGCTGGACAGCGATATCGCGGCGGAAATGATTGCGGCGCTGGAAACCGACGACGTGACCGGCACGACCGCCTTCCTGACCAACCCTGCCGTGATGAAGGCCGCGCGCAAGACGAAGGATGCGGACGGGCGCATCATCCCCGTCTCCGAGATCTTCCACGGCGAGCGGGTCGAGACCTCGACGCAGGTTCCGGGCGATATCGGAACCGGCTCCGACAAGAACGCCCTGATCTACGGCGAGTGGGCGAGCCTCTACCTGGGGTACTGGTCGGGCGTCGACCTGCTGATGAACCCCTACGCCGAGTCCGTGGCCTCGAAGGGCGGCGCGCTGCTGCACGCCTTCCTCGACTGCGACGTGGTTGTGCGCCATCCCGAGGGCTTCGTCATGGCGGAGATCGACTGATGGCATTGGCGTTGGCGCAGGTGAAGGCGCATATCCGCGTCGATCACGATCACGACGACGAGAGTATCGAGGGCTATATCGCCGCCGCCGAGGGATATCTCGACGGCATCGGCGTGGATATGGCCGCCGATCCGCGCCCCGCCGCCATCGACCACGCCGTCCTTCTGATCGTGTGTCACTTCTACGATCACCGGGACGCATCCATGGAAAAGGTGGCGCGGGCCTTCGGTCTCGCCATCGACCGGCTGGTCGCGCCCTATCGCGAGGTGACGGTATGACGGAACGGCGCGGATACGAGATCGAGCTGCGCGCGAAGGGACGGCGGCTGGAAGGCTATGCCGCCCTGTTCGGCACCGAGGCGCGCATGGCGCACATGCGGGAAACGATCATGCCGGGGGCGTTCTCCGCCTCGCTGGCGGGCGAGGCCGACGTGCTGGCACTGGTCGACCACGACCCGTCCCGCGTGCTTGCGCGGACCCGGAGCCGCTCCCTGCGGCTGTCCGAGGATTCGCGCGGGCTGGCCTTCGATCTGGACGTACCGGACACGCAGGCGGGGCGCGACGTGCTGGCGCTGGCCGAACGCGGCGACCTGGGGGGCATGTCCTTCGGCTTCGTCGCGACCGACGAACGGATGAACGGCGAGCTGCGCGAGCTGCACGCCGTTACCCTCTACGAAATCAGCGTCGTGTGCGCGTGGCCCGCCTATAGCGGCGCCTTCGTGCAGGCGCGGTCCCTGTTCCCGTCCTGCCCGCATCGCGCCTATGCCGAGCGGGCCGTGCGCATCGCGGAGTTGTCGTCATGGGCCTGATAAACCGCATCATGGGACGCGAAACCCGCGCCGATACCGTCAGCGCATCCGATCCTTACCTTGCCGAGTTCTTCGGTCATCGGGGCGGGATGCGCGGCCATGTGGACACGGGGCGGGCATCGGGCATCGCCACGGCGAGCGCCTGCGTGTCGACCATCGCCGGGGCGCTGTCCAGCGTGCCGCTCAACACCTACCGGCGGGGCGATGGCGGGGCACGGGACAAGGCGACCGACCATCCCCTGTTCACCGTCCTGCACGACGCGCCGAACGAGACGCAAACCGCCTACGAGGCGCGCGAATATCTTGTCTGGTCGCTCCTGATGCACGGAAACGCCTATGCGCGCACCGAATGGAACGGGCGGGGGCAGGTGACGGCGCTGGAGCCGCTGGACCCGTCCGGCGTGATCGTGGAACGCCTTGATACCGGGCGTCTCCGCTATCGCGTCACCGATCACCGGGGCCGCGTCCGGGTGCATGTACAGGACGAAATCCTGCACCTTCGCGACCGTCTGGGCCGCGACGGCATCATGGGCGTCTCGCGCATTCAAGCGACGGCGGAGGCCTTCAATCTCGCGCTCAAGCAGGGCGAACAGGCGGGCACGCAGGCCGACAACGCCTTCCGCCAGAACGGTATCATCACGTTCCCCAATCCCATAAATTCGGACAAGAAGGACAAGCTTCTCGACAAGCTCGAAGCGAAGATCGCGGCGCGGACGGCAACGTCTGGTATCCACGTCCTCGACGGGGGCGTGGACTTCAAGCCGCTCTCGTTCAACTCCCGCGACTCGGAGTTCCTCGAAAGCCGCAAGCTGACGAACCTCGATATCTGCCGTGTGTTCGGGGTGCCCCCGACCGTGGCGGGCATCCTCGACCACGGTACTTACAGCAACGTCGAGAGCGAATCGCGGGCGCTGGTCGTGCGGTGCCTCGCACCCATGGCCAAGCGCATCGAACAGGCGATGACAGCTGCTCTCCTGCCCCCGTCCAGCCGCCGCACCCTGTTCATCGAGCACGACCTCGCGGGCCTGCTGCGCGGCGATCTGAAAGGCCGCTACGAGGCGTACAGAATCGGCCGGGAATGGGGCTGGCTGAATGCCAACGAAATCCGCGCCTGGGAAAATCAGCCGAACATCGACGGCGGCGACGAATACCTGACCCCGCTCAACATGCGCGGGTCGGAGGAGGGGGGCGGCGATGGTTGATGAGAAGCCGATGAATTTAAGCGAAGCGGCTGAAGAATATGGTTTGCCATCGGCAAGTACGATCAAGACTGAAGCCAAGCGTGGCAATATTCAACTGCTTCGTATTGGTGGGCGTCTTTATGTGACCCATGAAGACATGCAGGGGATGATCCAAAAATGCCGCGAAAGCTACAGCCCCCCCGCCTCTATCTCCGCAAGCGCGCCGGGCGCGACCCCGTGTACGTCATCAAGGATGGCGACCACGAGCGGAGCACTGGATTCGGCCCTGAACGCAGCCGCGATGCTGAAGAGGCATTGAGCGCCTACATCGTCCAGAAGCATGCCGCGCCCTCGGGCGTGATGACCCCCGATACCATGACGGTCGGGGCGGCACTGACGATCTACGCGCAGGAGCATGGTCCGACCGTCGCCAGCCCCGAACGCATTGCCTACGCTATCGAGGCACTGGCCCCGTTCTGGGCGGAGCTGACGGTCGCGACCATCAAGAAAGAGACGTGCCGCCTCTATGCCCGGTCTCGGGTAGGGCAGGGCGTGAAGGAGTCGACGGCGCGGCGTGAGCTGCAAACCCTGTCGGCGGCGCTGTCCTACTGTGTGGGGGAGGGGAGGCTGACCATCGCTCCGCCGGTCCTGTTGCCCCCGAAGTCGGAGCCGCGCGACCGATGGCTGACCCGCGAGGAGGCGGCGGCGCTGATCCGGGCCGCGCGCCGGACGGGCAACCACCATATCGCCCGGTTCATCCTGGTCAGCCTCTATACCGGCACCCGCAAGGCGGCGGTACTGTCGCTGCAATGGGTGCCGAACTTCGCGGGCGGGCATGTGGATCTGGACACGGGCCGTCTCTACCGGGCCAGCGCGACGGCGCGGACGACAAACAAGCGTCAACCGTCCATCAAGGTGCCGCGCAAGCTGCTGCTGCACCTGCGGCGCTGGCGGGCCGATACCCGGCAATTCGTGGTCGAATGGCGCGGTGAACAGGTCGGAGACATCAAGACGGCGTGGAAGACCATATGCCGAGAGGCGGGCGTCTCGGATGCTCCGCCGCACACCCTGCGCCACACCTCGATTACCTGGACCATGCAGCGCGGCGCGCGGGTCGAGGACGCATCCGGGTTCTACGGTGTGTCGGTCGAGACCCTGCAACGGGTCTACTGGCACCACCACCCGGATTATCAGGAATCGGTCCATGAAGCGCTCGAAAACCGGGGTTTCCGGGGCTGAAACGGGGGCGCATCGTGCCCCGCGACGTGAGAAAGAAAGGTAAGTGGCTGAAATGAATGGTCGGAGTAGCAGGATTCGAACCTACGACCTCTGCGTCCCGAACGCAGCGCTC
>JAHDDY010000165.1 GCA_020629115.1 Paracoccaceae bacterium
GGCCGAATAGCGCCGCAGCGCTACACCCCGTGGAGGGAGGGGGGCCGGTCCTAGGCCGACCCGCCCCCCGCCGAGAGCAGTTCCGGCGAGACGCCGAGTTCCGAGAGGGCGGCGACCCACTTGTCGTCATCCGCCTCGTCGTAGACGATCTCGGGCACCGCGTCGCAGGCCAGCCAGCCGTTCTGCTGGATCTCTTGTTCGAGCTGCCCCGCGCCCCAGCCGGTGTAGCCGAGGGCGATGATCCGCTTTTCCGGTCCCTTGCCGCTGGCGATGTCGCGCAGGATGTCGACCGTGCCCGTCAGCATGAACTTGTCGGCGATGTTGAGCGCCGTCTCGCCGCGATAGTCCTTCGAGTGCAGCACGAAGCCGCGCCCGCTCTCCACCGGGCCGCCGATGCGGATGGGGGTGGCCGAGGTCTTCTCGTTCGGCTCGATGTCGAGCTGTTCGAGGAGTTCGTCGAAGTTGATGGAATCCGCGCGCTGGTTCACGACCAGCCCCATCGCGCCCTGATCCGAATGGGCGCAGACGAGGATGACGGACCGCTGGAAACGGTCGTCGCCGATGCCGGGCATCGCAATCAGGAACCGCCCTTCGAGACCGGCTTCTTCCATGGTGCATCTCCGTGTGTCTGTGCCATTCAAATGGGGTGGTGCGGGCGATTGTTCAACATGCCCCATGCCGGTCCGGCGCTGCGGAGGCGGCGGGGAGCGGCGGGTACGATGGCGCATCGAGGGTTGCGGGAGCGTTTACGCGGCGCCGGGCCGCGCGCCCTCGAACGGCTTGTCCGCCGCGCCGCCCGCCGCCATAATCGGACGACGGAAAGAAAGCGGGGAGCGGGGGCGCGATGAACTGCCGATACTGCGGAAGCGCCTATGCGGATGGCGACCGGACCTGCGGCGGCTGCGGCGCGCCCAAGCACGCCATCGCGCAGACCCTGCTCGATGCGCCCACGACGCCGGACCATTGGTCGAACTCGCTGAAGGACACCCTCTACCGCGTGGTGATCGTCACCGTCGGGGTTCTCGTCCTGACGCTGCTGGCGGGGGCCGTGGGGCTGGGCGGGATCGCGGCCCTGTCGTTCTTCTGGGCCGTGCCGATCGCGCCGACGCTGCTGACCTATGCGGCGTGGCGCGATGCGAAGGGGGATGTGCTCGGCTTCCTGTTTCGCGGCTTTCTCGTCTTCTGGCTGTGGTCCGTGATCTTCGCCGCCGTTCTCATCTGCCTCGGCATCGCCGCGTCGCTGTAGGGGCGAGGCTTGGCAAGCGCGGCGGGCGATGCTATGCGCTGGCGGCCTCGCGAGAGGCCCGGTCGCGGCCTACCCGGCGAAAACAAGGATCGAGGATGAAAACGCTCGTCGTCTGCTCCGGCGGACTGGATTCGGTATCGCTCGCCCACATGGTCGCCGCCGAGCGCACCCTGGCGGGCCTGATCACCTTCGATTACGGTCAGCGCCATCGCCGCGAGATCGACTGCGCCGCCTCCTGCGCCGAACGGCTGGGCGTGCCGCACGATATCGTCGACATCGCCGGCGTGGGCCGGGCGCTGGGCGGGTCGGCGCTGACCGACGATATCGCCGTACCGGACGGGCATTACGCCGAGGAGACGATGCGCGTCACCGTGGTCCCGAACCGCAACGCCATCATGCTGACCATCGCCTTCGGCATCGCCGCCGCCCGGCGGATCGAGGCGGTGGCGGCCGCCGTGCACGGGGGCGACCATTTCATCTATCCCGACTGCCGCCCCGCCTTCGTCGAGGCCTTCGCCGCCATGCAGGCGGCGGCGCTCGACGGCGACCCGGCGGTCGCGCTCCATACGCCGTTCCTGCGCGGCCCAAAATCGGATATCGTGACGGTCGGCGCGCGCCACGGCACGCCCTTCGCCGAGACCTGGTCCTGCTACAAGGGCGGGGCGCTGCATTGCGGGCGCTGCGGCACCTGTGTCGAGCGGCGCGAGGCGTTCCACATCGCGGGCGTCACTGATCCGACCGAGTACGAGGACCCCGACTTCTGGAAGAGCGTCACGTAGGATGTTCACCGTCACCAAGGATTTCGCCTTCAGCGCCTCGCATCAGCTTTCGCGTCTGCCCGAAAGCCACCAGTGCGCGCGGCTGCACGGGCACAACTATGTCGTGCGCGTCGAGCTGAGCGCGCCGACGCTGGACGCGAACAACTTCGTCCGCGACTACGGCGAGCTGGCCGCGCTCAAGCGCCATATCGACGACACGCTCGATCACCGCCACCTGAACGAGGTGTTCGGCCACGACGCGGTGACGGCGGAGTTCCTGGCAAAGACGCTCTACGACTGGTGCGCCGCCCGCTGGCCCGAGACGAGCGCCGTGGCGGTGAGCGAGACGCCGAAGACCTGGGCGACTTGGCGGCCATGATTTCCGACGATGCTTCTGCCGCGGGCCCGATCCGGGGCCTGTCACCACACCATACCCCCACTCGGAAAGGCCCCGTATCGAGGCCGGGGCAGGGCGCATGACCGCTCTCCGCATCGCCGAGATCTTCGGTCCCACCATCCAGGGTGAGGGCGCGCTGATCGGGGTGCCGACGGTCTTCGTGCGCACGGGGGGGTGCGACTACCGCTGCGTCTGGTGCGATTCGATGCATGCGGTGGACAGCGCCTACCGCCATGCGTGGGCACCGATGACCGCGGAGGCCGTGATGGCCGAGATCGAGCGCCTGGCAGGCCGCCCGCTTACGGTTTCGCTGTCGGGCGGCAATCCGGCCATCCAGGATTTCGCGCCGCTCGTCGCGATGGGCAGGGCGAAGGGGTACCGCTTCGGGCTGGAGACGCAAGGCTCGGTCGCCCGGGACTGGTTCGCCGACCTTGATCTGCTGACCCTCAGCCCGAAACCCCCGTCCAGCGCGATGGAGACGGACTGGGCGATGCTCGATGCCTGCGTCGCGGCGGCGGGCGGGGCGCGGACGGTGCTCAAGATCGTGGTGTTCGACGCGGCGGACTACGCCTATGCCCGCACCGTCGCGGCGCGGTATCCGGCGCTGCCGGTCTACCTGCAGCCGGGCAACCACACCCCGCCGCCCCCGGATGACGACACCGCGACGGTGGATCACGACGGCATCGAGCGGCGGATGCACTGGCTGATCGAGCGCACGCTGGCCGACGGCTGGTACGAGGCGACCGTCCTCCCCCAACTTCACGTTGCCCTGTGGGGTAACAAGCGCGGAGTGTAGACCCCCATGTCCGACAAGAGCATCTACGACGACCTGCAGCAGCTCGGCACCCAGACGGCCCTGCCGCAAGCGCCCGAGGAGGCGGTGCTGGAACGCGTGGCCAACCCCCAGGCCGATACGCGCTATTGCGTGCGCTTCACCGCGCCGGAATTCACCTCGCTCTGCCCCATGACCGGCGCGCCCGATTTCGCGCATCTGGTCATCGACTACGTGCCGGACGCGTATCTGGTCGAGAGCAAGTCGCTGAAGCTTTATCTCGGGGCCTTCCGCAACCATGGGGCTTTTCACGAGGATTGCACTGTGTCCATCGCGCGCCGCCTGGTCGATCTCCTGTCGCCGCATTGGTTGCGCATCGGCGGCTACTGGTACCCGCGTGGGGGCATCCCCATCGACGTGTTCTGGCAGAGCGGAGCCGCCCCGGCGGACGTGTGGGTGCCCGAACAGGATGTGCCGGGCTATCGCGGGCGCGGGTAGGAAGGGGCGGAAACGCGGCGAAGGTCTTTTCGATTGCGTTTAATTCGACGCATTTCACCCTCTACCGTTAGGCGAGCGATAAGCGGCGACGGCTATCCTGTACGGCATGTCCGCGAAGCCCGCCCCTTCTCCGTCTTCCCGCAAGCCGAACCGCTCCGGTACGTATTCGCCCGTTCTCGGCATGGTCGATCGGATGCTCGGCGGGGCGCCGCGATGGCAGCTTTCGCTGATGATGATCGTCATCGCCGCCGTGCAGTCGACCACGGTGGCGAACGTGCTGACGTTTTCCCTGCCGGCGGGGGTGCCGTATCGGTTCAGCATCATGGCCGCGCTCACGGCGGTCATCGTCGGCTTTCCCATGATGCTCTTCACCCT
>JAHDDY010000037.1:0-14197 GCA_020629115.1 Paracoccaceae bacterium
CGACCCGGCCATCCTCGAAGGCGTCTCCTGGGGCCGCTGCACCCCGCGCCGGGCCGCGCCCCCGTCCCCGTCCGAGGGCGGGATGGTCTGAACCGTCACCGGCGCTCCAGCAAGCGATCCTTCATGCCTTCGGGATAGAGCCGCGGCCGCCCCGGCACGTCCGGACCGTCGAGCGCGAACCGTTCCGCGAAACACGGTACGCCGCAGGGCGAACGCCCCTCGCACCCGTGGCACGGGACCGCTTTCCGTGCTAGGCAGGACCCATGGAGTTCATCGCCTCGCTCTGGCAGCAGTTCACGGATATCGGCGGTGCCGTCTGGGTGGCGGTGGGGATCGTCGCGGCGGCGGTCCTGTGGTTCCTGAAATGGGCCTTCACCATCCTCTTCCTCCAGGGCAAGGGCATCTCCCTCTTCACCGTCCCGGCCACGCGGCTGGCGACGCGGGTGCTGGAGGACAAGTTCGCGCAGAAGCTGGCCGATTCCAAGGTCCTGCCCCGGCTGCACGTCCCCCGCGACTGGGAGGAGTTCAACCGCTTCACCGGCCATGTCGCCCAGCGCATGAGCACCTACCGCGAGCTGATCTACACGGTGCAGGCGCGGTTCAACGGGCCGTCGGCCATCTGCATGCGCGTGGCGGTGCGCTATTTCGAGCGCGGCTTCGTCGAGACCTTCGAGACCGCCGAGCGCGGCTGTCGCAACCTCGACCGGCTCGACGGGTACATCCGCGCCCTGCACCGCACGATCCACGACGAGCTGACAGTGTCGAACGACCATCTGGAGCGCCGCCGCATCGCCCTCGAACGGGAGGTGGAGACGACCCGCCTGCGCCTCGCCCGGGTCTATGCCGAGCAGCCCCTGCGCGTCTGGCTCAAGCGGCGTTCCGGCTACCGGGTCAGCGCGGTCGTCGGCTGGTTCTTCAACCGCCTCTTCGCGGGCGAGGCGCGGGACCTGCGCGCCCAGCGGTCCGAGCTGTCGACGGAGCTGGCCGCCCTGCGGCGGGAACTGGTGGAGGCGCGGCGCGACATCTTCATGCGCCACGAGCCGGAGGTGGTCGGCCTGTGCCTCGAACTGATCGAGCACGACCAGATGTTCCTCCAGAACCTCTATCACCGCTTCTGGCTGGAGCTGGAATCGCTGTCCTTCACCGTGGCGACGGGGCGGCTGATGAACCTGCTCGCCGACGACGACGACGATGCGGAACGGGCGCGGGCCGATCTGGGGCTGGACGCGCTGGGCGCGGTGGAGCGGCCCCAGGGGATGCGACGGGTCGATCTGGTGCGCGCGCATCTGCGCGAGGATGCCGATTTCCGCGACCATGTGGGGCTGGGGCCGGAGGCGGTGCTGGAGGCGTCGCTGGAGCCGTACCTGCGGGTCAAGCTCATGCTGGGGCGCATCGCCCTGCCCGGCTACACGACCCACTGGATCGCCCACCTGCCGCCCCCCGCCGAATTCGGCCGCGCGCAGGCCGAGTACGACCATTTCCCGCACCAGCTCGCCTGGCTCAAGAAGCCCATCCCCGGCCTGCGGGTGATGGAGAACGGCCTCGTCGAGATCGACGGGGACGATGCGCGGGGCGAGCCGGCCATCGCGGCGGAATAGGCTGCATCCCATGCCCACCCTCGATGTCCTGACCGCCAACGACCGCCCCGGGGAGCACGCCCCCTCCTGGTACGCCGCGACCGCCGCGCCGATGCCCGACCACCCGCCCCTGCGCGGGGAGAGCCGGGCGGATGTGTGCATCGTCGGGGCGGGGTATTCGGGGCTGTCGGCGGCGCTGCATCTGGCCGGGCGCGGGTATGCCGTGACGGTGCTGGAGGCCCATCGCGTCGGCTGGGGGGCCTCGGGGCGCAACGGGGGCCAGCTCGGCTCCGGCCAGCGGGTCGAGCAGCCGGCGCTGGAGGTGCGGCTGGGACCGGAGACCGCGCGCCTGCTGTGGGACCTGGCCGAGGAGTCGAAGGCGACCGCGAAATCCCTCGTCGCCCGGCACGCCATCGACTGCGACCTGCGCCCCGGCGTCCTGAGCGCCCTGCACAAGACCCGCTACATCGCCGAGACGCGCGAGGAGGTCGCGCTTCTGAACGAGCGCTACGCCTACCCGCATATCCGCTTCGTGCCGCGCGACGAGATGCGGTCGATGGTGGCGAGCGAGGATTTCCACGCCGGGGCGCTCGACACCGACGCCGCACACCTGCACCCGCTCAACTACGCGCTGGGCCTCGGCCGGGCGGCGGCGGAAGCGGGGGTGCGCCTGCATGAACGCTCCCGCGTCGTGCGCGTCGCCGGGGGGCGGGTCGAGACCGCCGAAGGAGCCGTGACCGCGCCGCATATCCTGCTCGCCTGCAACGGTTATCTCTGCGGGCTGGAGGGGTCGGTGGCCGCGCGGGTCATGCCGATCAACAACTTCATCGTCGCGACCGAGCCGCTGGCCGACCCCCGCGCCCTCATCCGCGACGACGTGGCGGTGTGCGATTCGCGCTTCGTGGTGGATTATTTCCGCCTCTCCCGCGACGGGCGGCTGCTCTTCGGGGGCGGCGAGAGCTACGGCTACCGCTTTCCGCGCGATATCGCGGCCAAGGTGCGCGGGCCGATGCTGCGCACCTTTCCGCAACTGCGCGACGCGCGCATCGACTACGCCTGGGGCGGGACGCTGGCCATCACCATGGACCGCCTGCCCCACCTCGCCCGCCCCGCGCCGGACATCCTGTCCGTCTCGGGCTATTCCGGCCACGGCGTCGGCATGGCCACGCTGGCCGGAACGCTGGCGGCGGAGGCCATCGCCGGACAGGCCGAACGCTTCGACATCCTCGCCTCCATCCCCCGCCCCCGCTTTCCCGGCGGCGCGCGCCTGCGCTCGCCGCTGCTGACGCTGGCGATGCTGTGGTACGGGTTGCGGGACAGGCTGTGACACTTGTCGTATCGCCGAGATACATATAGCGTAGATTGAAACATCTGTCTTCGAACAAAGCATCCCATGACCTACGCAGAAATCGCGGCCCGACGCTGGGGCAGGGGCTGGAACCCTACCTCAATACGCAATGTGCATGGGCGAACGCTGGGCGCTCTCAGGACAAGCGTTCCACGATTGGCGCGGTGGCCTGGACGTGCATTCGAGCGAGAGCCGGTCACACAGTATTTCGGGATTACACCCGTTCACTTCCTGCACCGCCCAGTTCCGGACTGGAATATCCTGCTGACGGAACCGCAGGCCACGCGCGGCCTCGCTCACTGCATCATGGCTCACCACCGTTCCGCGCGGATCGTCGCGTTCCTCGCAGGACTCGGAATCGATGCATCTCACGACGAGCTGTCCGGCGCCTTCGTCGTAGCCGAGGAAGCGCGGGTCGATTTGCTGGCGATCTGGGACGAGGGACGACGCGGGGCGATGGTCGAAGCGAAGTTCGGCCACAAGGTCACGAAAGGTCAGTTGAGCGCTTACGGCAAATATGTTCGCAGGACATACCGCGACGTGGTCGCCCCCGCCCGCATCGTCCTGAAACTGGATGCCGGGGAATACGTACCATTCAAAGGGACGCAAAGCACCAAGTGGAATGTCCTGTCCTGGGCCGAATTCATGCTGCGCATGGAGCGCGCCTTGAATGACGACGCGGATGACGACGATTTTCGCCTCTTCCGTCGGCTCGTGTGGCATCGGATAGGTGGCCTGCAACAAGGGAAAAGATAATGGATATTCCGGAAAGCACGAGGGCGCTGGTCGAGGAGGACGCCCTGCGTGACGGCATCAACGAACTGGTGGCCAAGCTCAACGGCAAGAAGATGATCGCCGACAGCTGGACGCAGAGCCGCGAATATGCGGGCGCGCTGGGGATGGCGGCGCTGGCACGCAGCGACTACGTCGTCTTCATGCACGACCTCTGGGATGCGACTTGGGGTGCGGCGGGAGCGCTGGAACTGGGAAGACCGGATGACAGCGAGCCGAACGACCCCCATACGATCTGGGAAGATGAAGAGATCGTTCGGTATGTCGATTTCGCGCGGCCGGTCGGTGGCTGCGTCCATGCCATCTTCTCGGTAAGCTTCGAACCCGGTGAGGGGGTGACGCTGGACGCTCTTTTCAACGATGCTGATTACGATGAAGTCGATGTCTGCACGAGGATTGCCGATAGTCTGACGCGTTGGCACAGCAAGGAACACGACAATTTCGATCATCCCTTGCTATACAGTTCTCAGGTCGAGGCGAAAGATCTGGATACCGCCGCCGATACGCTTCGCGAGGCGGCGCGTGAACTCGTTGTCTTCCTGAAAGCCGGGGAAATTCGATAGGGTCTATCATTCCGTTGGTTCGCGTACGACAAGTGCATTACGCTTCTCCGCGACCCTACAGCGATCCGAGCGAGCCGCCCCATGCTGACCACCCACGCCTATACCGCCGCCTTCATCGGCATCGAGGCGCGGGAGGTGGATGTGCAGTGTCAGTTGTCCTCCGGCCTGCCCGCCTTCAACCTCGTCGGCCTGCCCGACAAGGCGGTGTCGGAGGCCAAGGAGCGGGTGCGCGCGGCGCTGAACAGCATCGGCCTCGCCCTGCCCGCCAAGCGCATCACCATCAACCTCGCCCCCGCCGACCTGCCCAAGGTCGGCTCGCATTACGATCTGCCCATCGCGCTGGCGCTGCTCGGGGCGATGGAGGTGATCCCGGCGGACGAGCCGGGGCACCATGTCAGCCTCGGGGAACTGTCGCTCGACGGCACGATCAACCCGGTGCTGGGCGCGATGCCCGCCGCGCTGATGGCCGCCGAGGCGGACCGGGGCCTCATCTGTCCCGCCGCCTGCGGGGCCGAGGCGGCCTGGGTCGGGTCGGTCGACGTGCTGGCCCCGCCGACCCTGCTGGCGCTCATCAACCACATCAACGGGCGCGAATCGCTGGCCCCGCCGACCCCCGGCGAGGCGGGACGGGCCGACGGCCTGCCCGACCTGCGCGACGTGAAGGGGCAGGAGACGGCCCGCCGGGCTCTGGAGGTCACCGCCGCGGGCGGACACAACATGCTGATGATCGGCCCGCCCGGCGCGGGGAAATCCATGCTCGCCGCCCGCCTGCCCGGCATCCTGCCGCCCCTCTCGGCGGAGGAGGCGCTGGAGACCAGCCTCATCCACTCGCTCGCCGGGCTGCTGGAGGATGGGCGCGTCTCGATGGCCCGGCCCTACCGCGCGCCGCATCATTCGGCCTCGATGCCCGCCATGGTGGGGGGCGGCAAGAACGCGTCCCCCGGCGAGGTGAGCCTGGCCCATAACGGCGTCCTGTTCCTCGACGAGTTCCCGGAATTCGCCCGCCCCGTGCTCGAAGCCCTGCGCCAGCCCATCGAATCGGGCGAGACGGTGGTGGCCCGGGCCAACGCCCATGCGCGCTATCCGAGCCGGGTACAGCTCGTCGCGGCGATGAACCCGTGCAAGTGCGGGCATCTGGGCGATCCGGCGCTGGCCTGCTCGCGTGCGCCGGGATGCGGCCTCGACTATCAGGCGCGCATCTCCGGGCCGATGCTCGACCGGATCGACGTGCAGGTCGAGCTGCCCGCCGTCTCGGCCGCCGACCTGTCCCTGCCCCCGCCCACCGAAGGCTCGGCGGAGGTGGCCGCGCGCATCCGGTCGGTGCGGGAGGTGCAGGCGGCGCGGTATGCGGCCCTCGACGCGCCCGGCGTGCGGCTCAACGCCCATGCCGACGGCGACGTGCTGGAGCGGGTCGCGCCCTTGGGCGATACGGCGCGGACCCTGCTGATGAAGGCCGCCGAGACCCTGCGGCTCAGCGCGCGGGGCTATCACCGCGTCCTGCGCCTCGCCCGTACCATCACAGATCTGGACGGGGCCGAAACGATCGGCGAACGCCAGATCGCGGAGGCGATTTCCTACCGCCGCGCCCCGATCCTGCGATAATGCAAGCCTTTTATGCCGTATACAGATAGATAAATCATTTTAATTCAATTTAATACGGCCTTGTTCCGTGCAGTGATTTTCGCTAGGCTGACAAATAAGGCAGCGCGTACGTCTTTTGTTAAGGGACCAGCGCCTAACACTTCTCATGCCTTAGCTCGAAGGACCGCTCGTGATGCCCTCACCCGCCAAGATCCTCGTTGCGGAAGACAACGCCGTCAACGCCCGGCTGATCGTCGCGATGCTGGAGCGGGACGGGCACGAGGTGACGGTGGTCTCGGACGGGGAGAAGGCCGTCGCCATCAGCCGGATCGAGCATTTCGACGTGATCCTGATGGACGTGAACATGCCCGAGATGGGCGGTCTGGAGGCCACGCGCCGGATCCGCGACGGGGCCGCGCCCATGCGCGACGTGACCATCATCGCCCTGACCGCCGATGACGACGGCGCGACCCAGCGCGACTGCATCGAGGCGGGGATGAACGCCTTCCTCTCCAAGCCCATCGACATGAAGGAGCTGTTCAAGCTCCTCACCCCGCGCAAGCGCGCCTGACGGACTACGCCGCCGGGATCATCGCCTCCAGCGTCTCGATCCGGTCCGCCTCGTGGGGCGGCTTGTCCCAGCGGATGCGCTTGATGCGCGGAAACCGCATGGCGATGCCGGACTTGTGCCGCGTCGAGCGCTGCACCGCGTCGAAGTTGACCTCCAGCACCAGGTCGAACCGCACCGCGCGCACCGGGCCGAAGCGGTCGGTGGTGTTGTCGCGCACCCATTTGTCGAGGCGCTTCAGCTCCTCGTCCGTGAAGCCCGAATAGGCCTTGCCCACGGGGGTCAGCTCCGCCCCTTCCGGCCCGTCGCGCCACGCGCCGAACGTGTAGTCCGAGTAGAAGCTGGACCGCTTGCCGTGGCCGCGCTGGGCGTACATCATCACGCAGTCGGCGGTGAGGGGCGCGCGCTTCCACTTCCACCACGGCCCGGTCGGCCGCCCGCCGACATAGGCCGAATCGAGCCGCTTGAGCATCAGCCCTTCCTGCTCGACGTCGCGGGCGGTGGCGCGGATCGCGTGCAGGTCCGCCCAGGTCTCGAACGCGATGACGGGGGACAGGTCCACCCGCCCGGCGATCGGCTGTCGCGGGAACCACGCATCGAGCCGGGCACGGCGCTCGGCGAAGGGGAGCGCGCGGATGTCGCTCTCGCCGTCGTGCAGCAGGTCGTAGAGCCGGATATGCCCCGGCGCGTCCTTGAGGATCTTCGGCCCGGGCGACTTGCGGCCCAGGCGCTTCTGCAGCTCGGCGAAGATGGCGACCTCGCCGTCCTTGACGACGAGAAGCTCGCCATCGGCCACCCCCTCGAAATCCATTGCGGCGACGACGTCTGGGAAGCTGCCGGAAATCTCCTCCCCCATGCGGGTGTAGAGCCGCCGCTCGCCTCCGAGGCTGACGGCCTGCACGCGGATGCCGTCCCACTTCCACTCGGCGGAGTATTCGGCGGGGTCCATGCGTTCGGTCAGGCGCTCGACGGTGATGCGGTCGCTCTCCTCGCTCTCGTGCAGGCGCTCGCGGCGCTCCTCGACGCTGTAGAGGGTGTTGTCGAGCGGGTGGGCGAGCATCATGGGGCGGAACGCGTGGGTCAGGTCCACCTGCGGCGCGGCGGTGCGTCCCTCCAGCCATTGCAGCAGGGGGATGTAGGGCGGCTCCAGCCCGTGCCACATTTCCTCGATGCGGTCGAGCGTGTCCGCGTCCTCGGGCTGCATGGCGGCGAGGGCCGTCTTGGCGAGGCGCTCGGAGACGCCGACGCGCAGGCCGCCCGTGGCGAGCTTGAGCAACGCCAGCCGCTCGGAGGGGCCGAGGCGATCCATCCACCCGGCGAGATGCTGGATGGCCTGGGGCCGGGTGGCCGTGGCGAGGGTCTCGACGACCGTGGACAGGCGCAGCGGCGCGGGATCGGGCGGCTCCGACGGGGCCGGCCAGATGAGCGCCACCGTCTCGGCCAGATCGCCGACATAGTCGTAGGACAGGCGGAAGAGGACCGGGTCCACCCGCTCCTCCGCCATGGTGCGCAGGGTCGAGCCGGTGACGTTGCGCAGCTCCAGCGATCCGGCGATGCACGCCAGCGCCCAGCCCCGGTCCGGGTCCGGCTGGGTGCGGAAATACTGCGTCAGGAGCGTCAGCTTCGCATTGCGCGACGGCGTCGTGACGAGGGATTCGAGCAGGCGGGCGAAGGCTTTCATGGGGGTTCAGCTAGCGCCCGTCATCCGCCCCGCCACGCCGTCATGGCTTGATGTAGGTATATCCCTGCTGCTGCAGGTGCGACAGCTCGGCGACGCCGGAGGGGACGATGTCGCCGTCCCAGACATCGTAGAGGTCGTCCTCGTCCAGATCGTTGCCTGTCAGCGTGTTGCGGCAGACCTGGAACCCCACGTCCTGTCCCTTGAGCGACGCGATCCGGGCGCGCAGGTCGGCGCTCTCCACCGCGTCGATCAGAAGACCGACGCCGTTGCCATGAAGCACGACCTTGATGTCGAGGTTCTGCGCGCCCACGGCGTTGATGTGGTTCTGGATATTGCTCATGGCCGCGCGGTAGGCCTTGCCGCCGTCCCCGCCGGGATAGTTGATATGGTAGACGACTTTCTGCGAACCGTAGCGGCCGTCCTGAGCCTGCACGGGCAGGAGGGTCGCCAAGACGAGGGCGATGACGGTGATCAGCCGGCGCATGGCATGTCCCTTTCGTTCGATCTGCATCACCCCGCTTGATGTCGTCGGATACGGGACGATGGCAAGGAGGCACACGGAACGAAAGCGCGTTTTCCGAAAGCGTCCCTGTCATGGGACTTAAAGCGATGACTCGCCGCACGAAAAAAGCGAAGGCCCGTGAAGGCCTTCGCTTCGTGTCTCGTGCAAGAGCCGAGATCCTTTCCGCCCTCGGGCGGAAGCGACCGTTACTGCGTGGTCGTGGTCGTGCTGCTGTCATCATCGTCGCTGCTGGCAGCCACGGCGACCAGACCAACGAGAGCCGCGGCACCGATGGCACCGGCTGCAAGAGCCGTGTTGCTCAGGCCGGCTGCCTGGAAGGGAACGGCCGCGAATGCGGGCGGAGCGGCGGCGGCCTGCGCGGTCTGGACGACGGTCGTCGCCGGAACGACGGCAGGCGCGGGTGCCGGTGCCGGCGCAGGCACGGGGGCCGACGCGGTGCCGCCGTAGAACGGCTGCACGTTCGACAGGTCGGCGGGAGCCGGGCAGTTGGCACCGGAGCAGGGCGTACCGCGGAAGATCGCGGTGCGGTCGATGGTCTGGTACTGGTCGCTCGCCGGCAGGTACTCCTGGCAGAACGGCAGAGCGTTGGTGTTGACCGCGCCATCGGTGTTGGGGTTGTAGCAGTTGACACCCTGAGCGAAAGCGGGAGCCGCCATCATAGCGGACGCCACGAGGCCGGATGCTGCGAGAACGGTGAAACGGGACATGGGCACTTTCCTGTTATGTGGTCGGCAAGATCGCGATGCGCTTGCACATGGTCTTCAAACTACGGTAACGGCACGCTGCAGATTATCTCTATGCTGCAGTCTAACGCAAGTACTTCGTCGGCATTTGGTTCCTATAATCGAACGGCGCGCATTGCAAGACAAGGATGCGCCCGACACGCGGTGCCGCTTCGCACGACCTGCAATATCAAGGGCAAAACCGATATTCTGCTTCCAAAACAAGCTTCGAAGGCACGATTTTCCACTTTTTGCGACGCGGGGTGTGAAGGACGGGGTTCAACAGGATCGTGACATTCCGAGCACATGTTCGACGATGCAGGCGAGAATCATGCTGATCGAGACCGGCACGACCTGATACAGGCGCATATCGCGATACATGCGTTCCACATCGTATTCTCGTGCGAAACCAAATCCGTCTTGGCTCTGAGGGCAGGCTTCGGCGGCAGCCCCGCCGGTCGGCTCCGTCACGCCGAATACCTGAAGCCGGAGCGACCCGTCGGGGATGCCGGGCAGGATGCGATGCTTCTGTTCGGACGACCCATGCCGCAACAGGATTCCTATGGTGTACATCTGCGCATGGCGCGCAGCCGCGTTGCTGGCAGAGAGGTGGCTCTCCTCCAGGATGGCGCAGGCTGCCGATAACGGTAGGCCGAAGCCGCCGTACTCTTCGGAAGCGAGAGCGGCAAGGTATCCCGCTTCCGTCAGGGCGGCGACGAACTCGGCGGGATACGCCTCGTCCCCGTCGCATCGTTGCCAATGTTGCGTCGGAAAAAATCGACGCATAATAGCTTCGACACCGCCGCACGGATCTCAAGGTGGTCGAGGTCGTAGGGCATGGCGACGGCTCTTTCGACGACCGTACGATCAGCTCTGGAACTGCTCGCGCAGGATGCGCTCGTCGAGGCTGTGGCCGGGGTCGAACAGCAGGCGCAGGCACACGTCGCGCGCCACCCGGGCTTCGACCCAGTCGACGTCGCGCACCTCCGTCGCATCGGCGACCGCACTGACCGGGCGCTTGATCGGTTCGAGCACCTCGAAGCGGATCGTCGCCTGCATCGGCAGCAGCGCCCCGCGCCAGCGGCGGGGGCGGAAGGCGGAGATCGGCGTGACGGCGAGCAGCTCGGCGTCGATGGGCAGGATGGGGCCGTGGGCCGAAAGGTTGTAGGCGGTGCTTCCCGCGGGGGTGGCGACGAGGACGCCGTCGCAGATCAGTTCCGTCATGCGGGTGGAGCCGTCGACGAGGATGGCGATCTTCGCGGCCTGGCGCGTCTCGCGCAGGAGGGAGACCTCGTTGATGGCCAGGGCCTCGACCTGCCGCCCGCCCTTGTCGGACGCACGCATCCGCAAGGGGTGGATGCGCGATTCCACGCTGCGGTCGAGCCGTTCGCGCAGGGCCATCGCGCCGTATTCGTTCATCAGGAACCCGACCGAGCCGCGATTCATGCCGTAGACGGGAATGTCGCGGTGCATGACCGCGTGCAGCGTCTCCAGCATGAAGCCGTCGCCGCCGAGGGCGACGATCACGTCGGCATCGGCGACCGGGACGGTTCCGTAATGCGCGCGCAGGCTCTCGGTGGCGCTGCGGGCGACATCCGTGCCGCTGTCAACGAAGGCGATGGAGCGAAAGCGCATGGGCGATCCGGACGATGGGACATTTCACGAAAAACCCCCCGCCATTTCTGGCGGGGGGCATCGGCTGCTCCGGAGTGGAGGGAGCCTTGGCTTAGCGGAAGTCGACGCCGAGCGACCGCAGCGTGTCCATGGTCAGACCGCCGGTCCCTTCGCCAGCCGACCGCTGGTAGCGGGTGACCGCTGCCGTGGTGGAGGCGTTGTAGGCACCGTCGATCGCACCCTGGTAGTAGCCGCGCTCGCGCAGGGCCTGCTGCAGGCGACGGATGACCTCGGGAGACGCGTTGGTCTCGCAGAGGATCTCGCGCCACTGCAGCTGCTCGTCGCTGACCTGTTCGCGACGGTTGATCGTGCGGAAAGTCGGCTCCGTGGCGACGCGGCGGACCGTTGCGGGCGTCGCGAGGACGCGGCGCGAGATGGTCGCCGTCTTGCCGGGAACCGCCACGCGACGGACCGTTGCGGGCGTGGCCACGACGCGGCGGCTGACCGTCTGCGTCTGGCCGGGGACGACCACGCGGCGGACGGTTGCCGGTGCGTCGACCACACGGGTCTGGATCGTCGCGGTCTTGCCCGGAACGGCAACGCGGCGAACCGAGGCGGGCGCGTCGATCACGCGGGTCTGGATCGTCGCGGTCTTGCCGGGGACGGCAACGCGGCGAACCGAGGCCGGTGCGTCGATCACGCGGGTGCTGATCGTCGCGGTCTTGCCCGGAACGGCGACCCGGCGAACCGTTGCCGGCTCGGCGGTGACACGGACCTGGACCGTCGCGGTCTTGCCGGGAACGGCAACGCGGCGGACGGAGGCCGGCGTGTCGATGACGCGCTGGGTGATCGTCGCGGTCTTGCCCGGAACCGCAACGGCCTGGGCCGTGGCGGGGGTCGCAACCTGACGGATCTGGACCGTGGCGGTCTTGCCCGGAACCGCGACGCGGCGAACCGAGGCCGGTGCGTCGATCACGCGGGTCTGGATCGTCGCGGTCTTGCCGGGGACGGCAACGCGGCGAACCGAGGCCGGCACGTCGAGCACGCGCTGGGTGATCGTCGCGGTCTTGCCGGGGACGGCAACGCGGCGAACCGAAGCGGGTGCGTCGATCACGCGGGTCGTGATGGTCGCGGTCTTGCCCGGAACGGCGACGGCGCGGGTCGTAGCGGGCGTTGCCACCACGCGACGCTGCACCTGCTGCGTCTGGGCCGGAACCGCAACCGCGCGGGTCGCTGCCGGACGGTCGACGACCTGAATCGACACGGTCTGCATCTTCGCGGGCACCGTCACGCGGCGGACCGAAGCGGGCGTGTTGATCACGCGGCGCTGGACCGTGCGGGTCTGGGCCGGAACCGCAACCGCGCGGGTCGCTGCCGGGGTCGCGATGACGCGGCGCTGCACCGTCCGGGTCTTACCGGGAACGGTGACGGCCTGGGTCGACGCGGGACGGTCGATCACGCGGCGCTGGACCGTGCGGGTCTGCGCGGGCACCGCCACCGCCTGCGTCGAGGCAGGGGTGTCGATCACACGGCGCTGGATCGTCCGCGTCTGGGCCGGGACGGCCACGCGACGGGTCGAGGCGGGCGTGTTGATCACGCGACGCTGCACCGTCCGGGTCTTCGCAGGCACGGAGACGGCCTGGGTCGACGCGGGGGTGTTGATCACGCGGCGCTGGATCGTGCGGGTCTGTGCCGGCACAGCCACGCGCTGAACCGAGGCGGGCGTGTCGATCACACGGCGCTGGACCGTACGGGTCTGGGCCGGAACAGCCACCGCGCGGGTCGAGGCCGGGGTCGCGATGACACGGCGCTGGATCGTGCGGGTCTGGGCCGGAACCGCGACCGCGCGGGTCGAGGCGGGCGTGTTGATCACGCGGCGCTGGACCGTGCGGGTCTGTGCGGGCACAGCCACGCGGCGAACCGAGGCCGGGGTCGCGACGACACGTCGGGAGACCGTACGGTTTGCACCGGTACCGCCAGAGACGCGGGCACGGATGCCGTTGACGCCGCCTGCACCGGCACCGGCAGCGGCGAGGCGCTGACCGGCGGCGTTGACCGCGAAGCCCGCCGCGTCGACACCGACCGCGCTGGAGATGACGTTGCCGGCACCGTCGACGATGGCACCGTCTGCACGGCGCGTACCGCGGATGGCCACACCGCCACCGCCACCGCCGACACCCGCGTTACCGGCATAGCCGGCGACGGAGGCGGGGATGACGTTGCCGTTCGCATCGACCGCGAGGCCGTTCGCGTTGACGCCCACGGCACCCGGGATCAGGACGCCGTTGATGTCGGTGACCGAACCGCCCGTGGTGTAGCCGGCGACGCGACGAACCGTGGCGGGCGTGTCGATGACACGGCGCTGGATCGTGCGGGTCTGGGCCGGGACCGCGACGCGACGGACGCCGGCTGCCTGGTCGACGACCTGGCGGGTGATGGTCTCGAACTGCGCAGGCACGGCAACCAAGCACAGGATCTCGCCCGTGTTGAGCTGCTTGGTCTGCTTGATCGAGGCGCCCGAGATCTGACCACCGAGTCCACCACCGCCGGCGGCGACGATGCGTGCGGCGATCGGGCCGGCTGCGTAGCCGCCACCGAGGCTTGCGCCGTTGATGATCTGACCGGACGCGTTGACCGCGAAGCCGTTCGCATCGACGGAGACCGCGCCGGGGATGACCTGACCGTTCTCGGCGACGACGGAGATGCCGCCGACCGGGGTGGCCGTGCCGCTGACGGAGTCGATGATCGCGATCGGGTTCTTACCGCGCTTCCAGGTGGTGTAGGCGTCGCGAACCTTCACGCGCTCGGTGACCGTACGGTAGGTGGTCTCCGAAGCGGTGAGCTGCTCGGATGCTTCCTGGACGACGATGGTCTCGGTGACCGTCTTGTAGGTCGCCGGAACGACGACGAGACGCTCGCCCAGCTCATCACCCGGAACGGCGACCTGCTCGGTGCGGTAGGTGGCCGGAACGACTTCCAGACGCTCGTAGGCGGGCTGGACGACGATGGTCTCGGAGACCGTCTTGTAGGTCGCGGGAACGACTTCCAGACGCTGCGAGGCGGGCTGGACGACGACCGTTTCCTGAACGGTGCGGTAGGTCGCGGGAACGACTTCCAGACGCTGCGAGGCGGGCTGGACGACGACCGTTTCCTGAACCGTCTTGTAGGTGGCCGGAACGACCTGCAGGCGCTCGGAAGCCTCCTGGGTCACGACGGTTTCCTGAACGG
>JAHDDY010000037.1:14297-17933 GCA_020629115.1 Paracoccaceae bacterium
GGAACGACCTGCAGGCGCTCGGAAGCCTCCTGGGTCACGACGGTTTCCTGAACGGTCTTGTAGGTGGCCGGAACGACGCGGAGCTGCTGGTAGCCCGGCTCGACCACGACCGTTTCCTGGACCGTCTTGTAGGTGGCCGGAACGACTTCGAGGCGCTCGGAGGCTTCCTGCACGACGATGGTCTCGGAGACCGTCTTGTAGGTCGCCGGAACGACGCGGAGCTGCTGGTGGGCAGGCTGCACGACGACCGTTTCCTGGACCGTCTTGTAGGTCGCCGGAACGACGCGGAGCTGCTCGTAGGGAGCCTCGACCTGGACGGTCTCGCTCACGGTGCGGTAGGTCGCGGGAACGACTTCCAGACGCTGGTAGGCGGGCTGGACGACGACCGTTTCCTGAACCGTCTTGTAGGTGGCCGGAACGACCTGCAGCGTTTCGTAGGCCGGCTCGGCCTCGATGGTCTGCGAGACGGTCTTGAAGGTGGCCGGAACCACTTCGATGCGCTCGTAGGCCGGACGGACCGTGATGGTCTCGGCGACCGTGCGGAACGTCGCGGGGACGATCTGCAGGCTCTGGGACGGCTCTTCGACGACGACCGTCTGCGAAACCGACTTGAACGTCGCGGGAACGACGGTCAGGCTCTCGCCCGGCTCTTCCACGACGACCTGCTGGGCGACCGTCTTGAAGCTGGCGGGAACGACCTGGAGGCTTTCGCCCGGCTCTTCCACGACGACCGTCTGCGAGACGGTGCGGAAGGTGGCGGGGACGACCGACAGGCTCTCGCCCGGCTCTTCCACGACGACCGTCTGGTCGACGGTGCGGAAGGTCGCGGGAACGACGCGCAGCGACTGCGACGGCTCTTCGACGACGACGGTCTGGCTGACGTTGCGGAAGGTGGCCGGAACGACCTGGAGCGACTCGGAGGGCTCCTCGACCACGACGGTCTGCGAGCGGGTCGCGAACTTGGCCGGGACGACCTGAAGCGACTCGGAAGGCTCCTCGACGACGACGGTCTGGGCCACGTCACGGAAGGTCGCGGGGACCACCTGGAGCGACTCGCCGGCCTCTTCGACGACGACCTGCTGTGCGACCGTGCGGAAGGTGGCGGGAACGACCTGGAGGCTCTCGCTCGCCTCTTCGACCACGACGGTCTGCGAGACGCTGCGGAAGCTCGGGCCGCCCGTGTTACCGGAGATGCCACCACCGATGCCGCCGGTGCCGCCGCTGGCACGGGCGATGATGCCCTGGCCGTTGGCACCCGCGATGACCTGGCCGGACGCGTTCACGGCGAAGCCCTGGGCGTTGATGCCGACCGCGCCGGGGATGGCCGCGCCGGACGATGCGTCGACGATCGCGCCGCCGGCACCGCCTGCGCCGCCGCCGGAAACGATGACGAGGTTCTCGGTCGGCTCCTGCACCTGGACCGTCTCCGTGACGGTGCGGTAGGTGGCGGGAACGACTTCGAGGCGCTCGCCCGGCTCTTCGACGACGACCGTCTCGGTGACATTCCGGTACTGGGCCGGGATGACCTCGATCCGCTCACCGGCCGCGCGATCGACGATGCGCTGCGTGACCGTACGGTACTGGGCCGGGATCACCACGCGAGCGTAGCATTTTCCGGGCTCTGCATTCGGCGGCAGGACCTCTGTCTGGGCCCCTACGCTCCCTGCGCTGTTCATGTAGGCGACTGCACCCAGCACGAGGCCGCTGCTCGCCAACAAGAAATTCTTACGCTTCATTGCTCTCTCCACTCCATTTTCGTCTCGCGCCATCCGACCGCCATATAAGCGCCCGAATGGCTTTCGCCAGCGAGCCTCTCATATGCAATCCGCGTTCCAACTTCCACTCCCTGAGGCGAGAAAGTTTCAAAAACCACGTCGTGACGCGTGACCATCATAACCTGCCATAGAGATGACACGTTGCTGCTGGTGCCTCATTGGTAGCATAGCCGACTTTCCAAATCATTCAAAAAAGGAACAATCGTGGTTAACCACTCGAAACTGTGTCCTTAATTCAACGATAACGCCCGCGATGAAACACGTTTGACGTACGGATAACCGGGCGAAACGCTTGCAAATACGGCTGAAAATGGGCGGGAAAGCCCTATTGGGCCGGTTAGAAATTAAGAAGCCAACGATCATATTGTGCCATAAAGATACACACCGTTGACATCCCGGAAAAGGGTGTCCTGTGAAAATTGCACGGCGTAAATTCGATCTTCACAACGGCTCCGGTGCCGGTGATTCGTAAATTGCGCCTTGCGACCCGCTCCGGTATACACGTACCAACCCGGAGCGTCCCACCCCCGTCGACGGCGTTCGGCGCGCGACGCGTCCATTCCCCTATCCGGAAAGGTTTTCCCATGCCCGACGCGCCCATCATGGCCGACACCTTCTTCCAGCAGGACCTCGCGGAGCGCGATGGCGCGATCCAGGAGGCCATCGCCCTCGAACTGACCCGTCAGCGCGACGAGATCGAGCTGATCGCCTCCGAGAACATCGTCAGCCGCGCCGTGATGCAGGCGCAGGGCTCGGTGATGACGAACAAGTATGCCGAAGGCTACCCCGGCAAGCGCTACTACGGCGGCTGCGAGCACGTGGACACGGCCGAGCGGCTGGCCATCGAGCGGGCGTGCGAGCTGTTCGGGTGCAAGCACGCGAACGTGCAGCCCCATTCGGGGGCGCAGGCGAACCAGGCGGTGATGCTGGCGACCATCAAGCCGGGCGACACGATCCTCGGGATGGATCTCGCCTCGGGCGGGCACCTGACCCACGGCGCGCGTCCCAATCTGTCGGGCAAGTGGTTCAACGCGATCCAGTACGGCGTGACGGAGGACACCAACCTCATCGACTACGACCGGGTGGCCCAGCTCGCCGAGGATCACAAGCCCGCGCTGATCTACGCGGGCGGCTCGGCGGTGCCGAGACAAATCGACGCGAAACGGTTCCGGGAGATCGCGGATTCGGTCGGCGCGATCCTGCACGTCGACATGGCGCATTTCTCCGGGCTGGTCGCGGGCGGGCATCATCCGAACCCGCTCGATCATTGCCACGTCGCCACGACCACGACGCACAAGACCCTGCGCGGCCCGCGCGGCGGCATGATCCTGACGAACGACGACGACCTGGCGAAGAAGCTGAACTCGGCGGTCTTCCCCGGTCTCCAGGGCGGCCCGCTGATGCACGTCATCGCGGCCAAGGCGGTGGCCTTCGGCGAGGCGCTGACCTCCGAATACCGCGAGTATACGGGCCAGGTCATCAAGAACGCCAAGGCCTTGGCCGAGAGCTTGATGGAGGGCGGGCTGGCGCTCGTGACCGGGGGGACCGACACGCATGTCCTGCTGGTCGACCTGCGGCCCAAGGGCGTGAAGGGCAACGATACCGAAGCCGCCTTGGGCCGGGCGCACATCACCTGCAACAAGAACGGCGTGCCCTTCGACCCGGAGAAGGCGATGGTCACCTCCGGCATCCGCCTCGGCTCGCCCGCGGGCACGACGCGCGGCTTCGGCGAGGCGGAGTTCCGCGAGATCGGCGCGATGATCAACGAGGTGGTCGACGGCCTCGCCGCCAACGGCCCGGACGGCAACGGCGAGGTCGAGGCCCGGGTGAAGGACCGGGCGATCGCGATGTGCCGCCGCTT
>JAHDDY010000037.1:18033-33194 GCA_020629115.1 Paracoccaceae bacterium
GCCGCGCAGAGGGGCGATACAAACGCGCAGGCCCGCCTGGGCGAGGCCTTGCGCTACGGCGTCGCGCCATTGGCTCACGACCCGAGAGCCGCCATCGAATGGCTCAAGCTGGCGGCCGCGCGGGGGCATCCGGAGGCGTTGCGCCATCTGGGCGAGATGGTTCTGGCGGGGGAGGGAACCGTTCCGGACCCCGCATCGGGTGTCGCCCTGCTGTTCCGCGCCGCGGGGGCGGGATCGGTGCAGGCCCGCCAGACCCTGCGCGCCCTGGGGTACTGAGACCCCGCGCATTGCGTTCTGGACACCGGGCCTCGGCCTGCGTCATATCGGCGGGGTACGCGTGCATTCGGGAAGCGGTTCCATGAAATACGACCCCACCCTGCCCTGGCGCGATATCGAGGGCGAGGGCTTCAACGATCATGTCGGGCCGATCCGCTTCGCGCAGGTGGGCGAGGCGGCGTATCACTTCGCCCTGTCCCTCGAAGCGCGGCACATGAACTCGGTCGGCGTCGCCCACGGGGGCCTGATGATGACCGTGGCCGATGCCGGGATGGGCACGAGCGCCTTCACGGCCGCAGGCCAGCGGGCGGTCGCCACCATCGACTTCGAGTGCGACTTCCTCGCCCCCGGCAAGCTGGGGCAGATGCTGCACGGCAAGGCGCATGTGGTGCGCAAGGCGCGCGAGTTCCTGTTCATGCAGGCCGATCTCTATGCCGATACGCGCCACGTCCTGCGCGCCAGCGGGATCTGGGCGATCCGTTCGGGGGGCGGCAAGGCATGAAGCATCTGCCGAAGCTCTTCCGCCGGACCATCCGCAAGGGGCGGCTGATCCTGCTCGGGCCGGACGGGGAGCGGCACGAGGCGGGGGGCGCGGAGCCGGGGCCGGAGGTCACGATCCGCATCCACGATCCGGCGCTCGACTGGAAGATCTTCGTCAACCCGGAGCTGAAGGCCGCCGAGGCGTTCATGGACGGCACCCTGACGGTGGAAAGCCCGTCCGAGAACGGGACGGGGGCGTGGGAACTGCTGGAGCTGTTCTTCGTCAACAAGCGTCATTTCGACCTGACGCCGAACCAGATCCTCTGGCGCGGACTGGCGCGCGGGGTGCGGCGATCCGCCCAGAACAACCCTGTCGCCCGCGCGCGGGAGAACGTGCGCCACCACTACGATCTGGGCAACGACCTCTACCGGCGGTTCCTGTGCGACGACCTGCAATACTCCTGTGCCTATTTCGAGTCTCGTAATGAGACTCTGGATGAGGCACAGACGGCCAAGAAACGCCACATCGCCGCGAAGCTGTGCCTGGAGCCGGGGCAGCGGGTGCTCGACATCGGGTGCGGATGGGGCGGGATGGCGCTGTACCTGGCCCATGCGGCGGATGTGCACGTCACCGGGGTCACCCTGTCGGAGGAGCAGCTCGCAGTGGCGCGGGCGCGGGCCGAGGCGCTGGGGGTGACGGATCGGGTGACGTTCCGGCTTCAGGACTATCGCGACGTGCCCGAGACCTACGACCGGGTGGTCAGCGTCGGGATGCTGGAGCATGTGGGGATCACGCAGCTCACGGCCTATTACCTGAAGGTGCGCGACCTGCTCGGGGCGGGGGGCGTGGCGCTGATCCACTCGATCTCCTCGAAGGCCCCGCCGGGGGTGACCTCGCCGTTCCTGCGCAAGTACATCTTCCCCGGCGGCTACGCGCCGTCCCTGTCGGAGGCGGCGGCGTCCTTGGAGAAATCGGGGCTGTGGCTGACGGATTGCGAGATATGGCGGGTGCATTACGCCGAGACGCTGCTGGAATGGCGGCGGCGGTTCCAGGCGGACCGGGCGGCCATCGAGGCGATGTACGACGAGACGTTCGGGCGGATGTGGGAATTCTACCTCGCCGCCTGCGAGGGGGCCTTCCGCTACGGCGCGTCGAACGTGTTCCAGATGCAACTGGCCCGCGAGCGGGACGACGTTCCGCTGACACGCGATTACATCGGCCCGGCCAAGGCGGCGTTGCGGGAGAGGGAGGCGGCGTTCATGCCCGCCCTCCTCGCCTCGACGGGCGAGGCGCTGGGCTGACGCGCCCCCGGCACGGTCAATGCCCGGTCAGGCGATCCTTCACGGCGGCGACCTTCGCGGCGAGGCGCGTCGCCCCGGCATTGACCGTGCCGGGGGCGACGATGTCGATCTCCAGCGTCTCCCGCCGGTCCGGCCATACCGCGTCGATCACCGGATGGTCGGGCATGGCGCAGGAATCGTAGAGGGCGACGGCGGGATCGGCGAGCATGGCGCGGGTGGTCTCGTGGAACAGCCGTATCCCGGGCGACGACCGGGCATGGGCGCGGTCGAAGGCGGTCTTGAAGCCGAACAGGGCATCGCCGTGGCGCAGGGTGATGCCGATGGCGACCGGGGCGTCGTTGCGCGACAGGACGGTCGCCAGCGCATGACCGCCCCGGGACGCCCGGGCGAGCACGTCGTGGAAGAAGGCGTGCTCGGCGGGCGTCCGGGCGAGGGCGACGCCGTCCGGGTCGGTGCCCTTCCATCCCATCCGCTCCAGACGCATGAAGGCGTCGGCCACGGTCGGGGCCTCGGCGGGCGACAGGCGGCGCTCGGCGAGAGCGACGCATCCCCCCTCGTCGAAGCGGCGGAACCGGCGGCGCAGCTCGGCCCGGCGCTTCGTGGAATAGCCGTCCCGGAGCAACGTCTCGACATCGTGGCCCCGGTGAAGGACGGCGCGGGCGTGACGACGGCGCGGTACCAGGGTGCAGTCCGACGCATCGCACATCTCGACGAGGGCGCGGTGGACCGCCCCCCCGACGCAGAGCTGCGTCAGGCGCAGGAACCCGATGCCCGCCCCGCCCGTGCCGATCCAGGAGACGAGCGACCGCATCGCGCCCCGCTCCCGACCGCGCCGCAGGAGGGGCGTGCCGATGTAGAGATGCGGCGACTTCCAGACGGACAGGTTGCGGACGGGAACCCGGGCATGGGTCGCGGCGGGGACGACCGGCATCAGGCCCGTCAGGTCGCCGTCCTCATTCCGCAGGGTCAGCAGGCGGACCGTTCCTCCGGGATCGAGCCGCGCAAGTGCGGGCCGCAGGAACCACGGCGCGAAGAAGGGGTTCGGCTGGGCGGCATCGCGGGCGAGATCGTCCCACTCCGCCACCGTGGCGGCGTCGAGGGCCGACGGGTCCAGCATCGACACATTCCGACCGAAAACCGCACAGGGCCCGCGCGCCGGGACGGTCGAAACCGCATTTCCTCGTGTCATGATCGTCTTCCCCCGGCCATGGCGACCCCCTCACGCAAGCGTCCTGCCAAGCCCGTCACCGCGCCGATGCGCCCGGACGTGTTCCCCTCGACGGTATCCGTTTCCACGATGCCATCCCCCTCGGATATTTCCCGACTACCGCCGCTGGCCGTACTCTACCTGACGGGGCTGACGAACGGGTTACCCGCGCGGCGACGACCGGCATCGTCCCGACCCTCGGGGCGATCCTGCTGCTGCCGGCGGGGTTAGCGGCCTTGAACGGGGGGCGGGGCGCGGCTAGGCTCGCCGCGGGCGTTCTGCATCGCTTCTCGCTGCCTCTCGAACGCAAAAGGCGATGCGGTATTCCAACCGAAATGCGAGACGCTTCGGTCCAGCGCGAAAGGCGAGCCGTCATGGCGGGGAAATCGGTTCTGCTGATCATCGGCGGGGGGGTGGCGGCGTACAAGGCGCTGCTGCTGATCCGGCTGCTGAAGGGGGCGGGCATCGGGGTGCGGGCGGTGCTGACGGCGGGCGGGGCCGAGTTCGTGACGCCGCTGTCGGTGGGCGCGCTGTCGGGGGAGAAGGTGTTCACGGACCTCTTCGACCTGACAGACGAGGCGGAGATGGGGCATATCCAGCTGTCCCGCGCCGCCGATCTGGTGGTGGCGGCTCCGGCGACGGCGAACCTGATGGCGAAGATGGCCGCCGGGCTGGCGGACGATCTGGCCACCACGCTGCTGCTGGCCACCGACAAGGACGTGATGATCGCCCCGGCGATGAACGTGCGGATGTGGGAGCACGCGGCGACGCGGGCCAACCTCGCCACCCTGCGGGAGCGGGGCGTGGCGGTGGTGGGGCCGGATGCGGGCGACATGGCCTGCGGCGAGTACGGCCCCGGGCGGCTGGCCGAGCCGGAGACGATCTTCGCGGCCATCGAGCGGGCGCTGGCCGGCGGGCCGCGCGACCTGGCGGGCAAGCGCATCGTCGTCACCTCCGGCCCGACGCACGAACCCATCGACCCGGTCCGCTACATCGCCAACCGCTCCTCCGGCAAGCAGGGGCAGGCGGTGGCGGCGGCGCTGGCCGCGCGGGGGGCCGAGGTCGTGCTGGTCTCCGGCCCCGTGCGCCTCGCCCCGCCCGCCGGGGTGGAGCGGCGCGACGTGGAGACGGCGCGGCAGATGCTGGAGGCGACGCTGGCCGCCCTGCCCGCCGATGCGGTGGTCTGCGCGGCGGCGGTGGCGGATTACCGCGTGGCCGATGCCGCCGACCAGAAGCTGAAGAAGGCGGACGGGGCGGGGCGCACGCTGGCGCTGGTCGAGAACCCCGACATCCTCGCCACCGTCGCGGCCCTGCCCCCCGGCGAGCGGCCCCGGCTGGTCGTGGGCTTCGCCGCCGAGACGCAGGACGTGCGCGCCTATGCGGCGGCCAAGCGGACCCGCAAGGGATGCGACTGGATCGTGGCGAACGACGTGTCGCAGGGCATCTTCGGCGGGGATGAGAACGCGGTGACGGTGATCGACGGGTCGGGCGCGGAGGACTGGCCCCGCATGGGCAAGGACGCGGTGGCCGCGCGGCTGGCGGCGCGCATCGCGGCCGCGCTCGCATGATCGCGGTCACGCTGATGCGCCTGCCCCATGGCGCGGGGTTGCCGATGCCCGCGCGGGCGAGCGCCGGGGCGGCGGGGGCGGATCTGTGCGCGGCCCAGTCGCTGACGCTGGCACCGGGGGCGCGGGCGCGGGTCGCCACGGGCTTCGCCATCGCCCTGCCGCCGGGGACCGAGGCACAGGTGCGGCCCCGCTCGGGGCTGGCGCTGGAGCACGGGGTCACGGTGCTGAACGCGCCGGGGACCGTGGATGCCGATTACCGGGGCGAGATCGGGGTGATCCTGATCAACCACGGCGAGGCCCCCGTCGCCATCGAACGCGGGATGCGCATCGCGCAGCTCGTGATCGCCCCGGTCCTGATGGCGCGCTTCCGGGAGGGGCCGGTGGTAGTGGCGGACGGGCGCGGGGCGGCGGGGTTCGGCTCGACGGGGCGATAGGCGGCGCGGCCCGCCACGATGCGGCAAACCCGTCGAGTGACAGCGCTTGTCGAAACCGCCATTCGGTTCCATGATCCTCCCCGCCTCCACGCCCGTCGCGTCGAGGCGCAGGACGAAGACCAGAGGAAAGGCGACCCCGGTGGGATATTTTCAGCCCGGCTCGATCCGCGAGGCGCTCGACATTCTCGGGGCGGAGCGCCCGCGCGTCGTGGCCGGATGCACCGATTTCTATCCGTCGCAGCCGATGGGCGGGCGGACGCGCACCATCCTCGACCTCACGCGGGTGGACGGGTTGCGCGGGATATCCGCGACGGAGGACGGCTGGCGCATCGGGGCGACGACGACCTGGACGGACATCGATCGCGCCGACCTGCCCCCCGCCTTCGACGCGCTGAAGCAGGCGGCGCGGACGGTGGGCGCGGTGCAGATCCAGAATGCGGGGACCATCGCGGGCAACCTGTGCAACGCCTCCCCCGCCGCCGACGGCGTGCCGCCCCTGCTGGCGCTCGACGTGGTCGTGGAGGTAGCTTCGGCGGCGGGGTCGCGGCGGATGGCGCTGGCGGATTTCATCACCGGCGTGCGCCGGACCGCGCTGGCACCCGGGGAGATGGTCACGGCACTGCACGTTCCCCGCGCGGCGGGGGACGGGGGCAGCGCGTTCGAGAAGCTGGGCAGCCGCAGGCACCTCGTCATCTCCATCGCCATGGTCGCGGCGAACGTCCGGGTGGCGGACGGGCGCATCGCGGCGCTGCGCGTGGCGGTGGGGGCCTGCTCGCCCGTCGCGATGCGGATGCGGGAGATGGAGGCGGCGCTGGCCGGGGCGCGGGTCGGGGAGGTGACGATGCGCGCCGAGTGGTTCGAGGGGCTGTCGCCCCTGACGGACATTCGCGGGACCGCCGAATACCGGCGCGAGGCGGTCGCGGCGCTGTGCGCGCGGGCCATTCGCCGCGCCGCCGGGAGGGAGGGCTGAGACCATGCTCAAGCGCGTGAACGATACCGCCATCTCCTTCACCCTCAACGGCGCGGCGGTCGCGGTGGAGGCGGTGCCGGGCGAGCGACTGTCCGAGGCCCTGCGCGAGCGGCTGGGCGCGCGGGACGTGAAGATCGGGTGCAATGCCGGGGATTGCGGGGCCTGTTCGGTGCTGGTGGACGGCGCGCCCGTCTGCGCCTGTCTGATGACGGTGCAGCAGGCGGCGGGCGCGCGGGTCGAGACGGCCGCGGGCCTGTGCGCCGCCGACCCCCACGCCATCGCGCTGGCCGAGCGGTTCCAGGACCACGGGGCGGCGCAATGCGGCTTCTGCACGCCGGGCATGGTCGTCGCGGCGACGGCCCTGCTGCGCGAGACCCCCGCCCCGGACGGGGACGAGATCGAGGCGGCGCTGGCGGGGGTGCTGTGCCGCTGCACGGGCTATCGCGCGATCCTCGACGCGGTGGCCGCCGTGCCCGCCGCGCTCGACGGGCCGGGGGGCGTGGGCGATGCCATCCGGCGGCTGGACGGGGCGGAGAAGCTCACGGGCGCGGAGCGGTTCGGGGACGACGTGGCCGCGCCGGGGACGCTGGCCCTGCGCGTCATCCGCTGCCCCCATCCCCGCGCGGCGTTCTCCTTCGGCGATCTGGAGACGTGGCGGGCCGGGCGGGACGGGATCGAGGCGGTTCTGACCGCCGCCGATATCGAGGGCGAGAACCGCTTTGGCGTCATCCCGCAATTCGTGGATCAGCCGGTCTTCGCGGAGGGGGTCGCGCGGTTCCGGGGCGAAGCGGTGGCGGCGGTGGTCGGCGCGCCCGAGGTCGTCGCCGATCTCGCGCCAGAGGCGTTTCCGGTGACGTGGGAGCCGCTCGACGCGGTGACGGACGTGGCCCCGGCCAAGGCGGAAGGCGCGCCGCTGCTGCACGCGGATCGGGGCGGCAACGTGATGTGCGAGGGCTTCGTCACATGCGGCGATGCGCGAGGCGCGCTGGGCCGGGCCGACGTGGTGGCCGAAGGGGCGTTCGAGACCGGCTTTGTGGAACATGCCTATCTCGAACCCGAGGCCGGGATGGCCGAGGTGGTGGACGGGCGGGTCGTGATCCATGCCTGCACGCAGGCCCCGGTGATGGACCGGGATTCCACTGCCCTCGTACTGGGTCGTCCCAGGGAGGACGTGCGCATCGTGCCGACCGGGTGCGGCGGGGGGTTCGGCTCGAAGCTCGACCTGTCGATCCAGCCGATCCTCGCGCTGGGGGCGCTGAAGACGGGGCGGCCCGTGCGGCTGGCCCTGACGCGCACCGAATCCATGCAATCGACGACGAAACGCCACCCGGCGGCCATCCGCGCGCGGATCGGGGCCACGGCGGACGGGCGGCTGTGCGGGATGGATTTCGAGGGGGATTTCAATACCGGGGCCTATGCGAGCTGGGGGCCGACGGTGGCGAACCGGGTGCCGGTCCATGCGTCCGGCCCGTACCGCGTGGCCGACTATACCGCGCGGGCGCGGGGGGTGCATACCAACTGCCCGCCTGCGGGCGCGTTTCGCGGCTTCGGCGTGCCGCAATCGGCCATCGCGCAGGAGGTGTTGTTCGACGATCTGGCCGCCGCCCTCGGCATCGACCCGCTCGATTTCCGCCACCTGAACGCGCTGGAGGACGGGGTGCCGACGGTGTGCGGGCAAGTGTTCGGGCAGGGCGTCGGCATCCGCGCCTGCCTCGATGCCCTGCGTCCCGCGTGGGAACGGGAGCGGGCGGCGGCGGATGCGTTCAACGCGGCGCAGGGCGACGGGCCGCTGCGGCGCGGGGTCGGCATCGCGTCGGGGTGGTACGGCTGCGGCAACACCTCGCTGCCGAACCCGTCGACCATCCGCGCGGGGCTGGGGGCGGACGGGACGATCACGCTGCACCAGGGGGCGATGGATATCGGCCAGGGCGCGAACACCGTCATCGCGCAGATCTTCGCCGAGGCGCTGGGTGTGACGGCGGGGGCGCTGCGCCTCGTGGGGCCGGATACGGACGCGACGCCGGACGCGGGCAAGACCTCCGCCTCGCGCCAGACCTTCGTGAGCGGCAACGCGGCCAGATTGTGCGGCGAGGCGCTGCGGGCCGAATTGCTGCGCTGCGTGAACGCCGCGCCGGATGCGGCGTTGACGGTCGAAGGCGGGGCGATCCGCTTCTCGGACGCGCAGGGGGCGTATACGGTCGATCTCGCCGCGATGCCGGCCAGCGCCGAAGGCTACGTGCTGGAGGCCGAGGCGACCTACGATCCGCCGACGAAGCCCCTCGACGCGAACGGCCAGGGCGTGCCCTACGCGCAGTTCGGCTATGCGGCGCAGATCGCGACGGTCGAGGTGGATACCGCTCTCGGCACGACGCGACCCGTCGGCTTCGTCGCGGCACATGACGTGGGCCGGGCGATCAACCCGATGCTGGTCAAGGGCCAGATCGAGGGCGGCATCGCCCAGGGCCTCGGCATGGCGCTGATGGAGGAATACGTGCCGGGGCGGACGGAGAACCTGCACGACTACCTCATCCCCACCATCGGCGACATGCCGCCCGTCGAATCGCTCATCGTGGAAGTGCCGGACGCGCATGGGCCGTACGGGGCGAAGGGGCTGGGCGAGCATGTGCTGATCCCAACCGCTCCGGCGATCCTGAATGCCATCCGCCACGCCTGCGGCGCGCGGATGACGCGGGTTCCGGTGACGCCGTCGCGGCTGGCGGCGGCGTTGAGGGGGCGGGGCGATGACTAGAGCACGCTCTGCCCCGGCCTTGCATCGCCTCGCGCAGCGACGGGGCCTGTTGCGACAGGGCGCTCCGCTCGGAAAGGCCCCGGATCGGGGTCCGGGGCAGAACAACCCCTTCGACTTTCCGTGCCATGCGTGCTGCATCGCATGACGAATAAACCCGAAAAGATCCGCTGCGATGCCTGCCCCGTCCTGTGCTACATCGCCGACGGCCGGTCCGGGGCCTGCGACCGCTATGCGAACCATGGCGGCGAACTGGTGCGCCTCGATCCGCTGACGGTGATCGAGGCGGGCGGGGAGGCGGTGCCGTTCCTGCACGGCGGCGACTGGAACGGGGACATCGTGCAGGGGCACCGCCCCTTCGTCACCGCCATCGGCGCGGGCACGACCTATCCCGACTACAAGCCCGCCCCCTTCATCGTCAGCCAGCAGGTCGCCGGGGCCGACATGGTGACGGTCGTGACCGAGGGCATCTTCAGCTATTGCGGCGTGAAGGTGAAGATCGACACAGACCGCCATATCGGCGAGGAGCGCGCGGTGGTCCGGGTGGACGGCGAGCCGGTAGGGCATGTCACGACCGGGGAATACGGCTCGAAGATGCTGTCGCTCGGCGGGGTCGAGCATCTGACGGGCGGCTCGAAGAAGGAGGGGCGCGTCACCTGCGACGCGCTCCTGAAGCTGTGCAACCGCGAGGCCGTCGCGATGACCGTCGACGAGGGCGCGGCGCTGACGGTGCAGGCGGGGCGCGCGCCGGTGATCGACGGGGAGGCGGAGCGCCTGATGCGGGTCGGCTGCGGATCGGCGACCATCGGCATGTTCGCGGCGCAATGGGTGGCCCACGTGGACGAGGTGGTCGTCGTGGACGACCACATCACCGGCGTCCTCTCGGAGCATCAGGCCGGCAGGATGCTCGACCTGCCCCCCAGCGGCATCAAGGTGAAGGGCCGGAAATCGACACCGGGGCGGTACTTCCAGGTGGCGCAGCCCGGCCGGGGCTGGGGCGGGACGGACGTGGACGACCCTCTCGCCATCCTCAAGGACGCGGACCCGAAGATCGCGTGGGAGGGGCTGCGCCTCCTGATGGTCTCGACCACGGGCGAGCAGCACGCCTATTTCGAGCTGGATACGGACCTGCGCCCCGTGCCGCGCCCCCTGCCCGATGCCCTGCGCGCCTCCGTCGAGCGGATCGCGGAGAATTGCGAGCCGTCGCTGTGCTCGGTGCTGTTCATGGGCGGGGCGGGCGGGTCGCTGCGGTCGGGGGTGACTTCGAACCCCGTGCGGCTGACGAACTCGGTGCGCGATGCCCTGACGCGCGTCACCTGCGGCGGGGCGGAAACCTACGTGTGGCCCGGCGGGGGGATCACGCTGATGGCCGACGTGATGGACATGCCGTCCGGCGCCTTCGGCTATGTGCCCACCCCCGCGCTGGTCGCGCCCATCGAGTTCACGATGCGCCTGTCGGACTACGTCGCCCTCGGCGGCCATGCGGACAGGGTACGGCCTGTGGAGGAGGTGCTGACGTCTGGCGTGCGGCGGGTCTCACGGTGAGAGCGGCGCGGATGGCGGGGGGGCGACTGCATCTCCAGCACGGTCCCATCGACCTCGTGATCGGCGCGGACCCGGCCTCGCGGCGCGGGGCAGCCTTCGCGGCGGCGCGGGGGGCCTTCGACGGGATGCTGGAGGGGCTGGTGGGAGAGCTGGACGCTCTGCGCGCGCCGCTGACCCCGGATGCGCCGCAGCCTGTGGGGCCGGTCGCCAGGCGGATGCACGCCGCCGCCCTGCCCCATTGCGGAGCCGCCTTCGTGACGCGCATGGCGGCGGTGGCCGGGGCGGTGGCGGATGCGGTGCTGGCGGCGATGGTGGCGCAGGGCGGGCTGGCGCGGGCCTACGTGAACGACGGCGGCGACATCGCCGTGCATCTCGCCCCCGGCGCGGATTTCGCCATCGCCATGGCCTCGGAGGACGGGCGCGACCTGGGGCGCGTACGGCTGGCCCATGGAGACGGCATCGGCGGCATCGCGACGAGCGGGGCGGGCGGGCGCAGCCTGTCCCTCGGCATCGCCAACAGCGTGACGGTGCTGGCCCGCGATGCGGCGGCGGCGGACGTGGCCGCGACGCTGATCGCCAATGCCGTCGACCTGCCCGGCCATCCGGCGATCATGCGTGCCCCGGCGCACGATCTCGACCCGGACAGCGACCTCGGCGGGCGGGCGGTCGTGACGGGGGTAGGCACACTCGCCCCGGCGGAATGCCGCCGCGCCCTCGCCGCCGGGCTGGCCCGGGCCGAGGCGATGCGGGCGGCGGGTCTCGTCGCGGGGGTGGCGCTGTTCCTGCGCGGAGAGCGGGCCGTCGCGGGGGCGGGATTTCTCGAAACGGCGATGGAGGGGGCCTGAGATGGGCGCGAGAATCCGAAAACTGTGCACCTTCGTCGAGGAGACGCATCGCGAGGGGGACCGGCCCGTCGATCCGCCCACGCGCAAGGCCGTCGCGGTCGCCGTCATCGCGAATCCCCATGCCGGGGAATATCGCGAGGACCTGTCCGACCTGATTGCGATGGGGACCGAACTCGGCGCGCTGCTGGGCGCGCGGTGCGTCGCGGCGCTCGGCATCGCCCCGGACGCGGCGCAGAGCTACGGCAAGGCGGCGATGGTGGGCGAGGACGGCGAGCTGGAGCATGCCGCCGCGCTGCTGCACCCGGCCATGGGCGCGCCCTTGCGCAAGGCGGTCGGGAAGGGCGCGGCGCTCGTGCCCTCGTCCAAGAAGCGCGGCGGGCCGGGGGCGTGCCTCGACGTGCCGCTCGGGCACAAGGATGCCGCCTACGTCCGCTCGCATTTCGACGCGGTGGAGGTGCGCCTGCCCGATGCGCCCCGCGCGGGCGAGATCCTCGTCGCGGTCGCCGTCACCGACAGCGGGCGGCCCCTGCCCCGGGTCGGGGGGCTGAGGCACGAGGAGGCGACGGGGGAGGACGGGTTGCGGTAGAGCGTCCCGCCCCCGGCAACGACCGGGGGCCTCGCAGAACGACGCGCTACTCGTCGAGGTCCCCGGTCAAGCCGGGGACGGGGTGCAAATGGCCCTCACCACCGCCGCTCTTCCCGCCGCGAGCGCAGCACGGTCTGGGCGACGATGAGGGCGGGCGGGGCCAGCACCGCTCCCGCCGGTCCCCAGAGCCACGCCCCGAAGGCGACCGACAGGAAGACGGGCAGCACCCCGCGCACCACCTGCGTCCCCACCACCATCGGCGTGATGATCTGCCCCTCGATCAGGTTGAGCGTCAGCAGGATCGCCACCGGCAGGACGGCCAGGGCCAGGGTCGGGAAATGGACGAAGGCGACCGCGAAGGTGGCCACGTTCATGAAGGCCGCGCCGAGATAGGGGATGAAGTTCAGGAGGCCCATCGCCGTCCCCCAGAGCACGGGGTTGGGCATCCCCACGGCCCAGAAGCTCAGCCCCGTGGCCAGCCCCAGCCCGCTGTTGATGATCGTCACCGTGAGTAGGTAGCGCGCCACGTCCCACCGCACCCGCTGGAGGATGCGGAAGATCCACGCCCGGTCGCGGAAGCTCGACTGCGTGGCGAGCGCCGCGCGCATGAGGCGGCGCCGGTCGTAGATGGCGAAGAAGGTAAGGAAGACGATGAACAGGAAGTTGCCCAGCATGGCGGGCGCGTCCATCACCATGTCCGTGTAGAACGAGCGCACCGGCTGCGGCAGGGCGCTCCCCTCGCCCTCGCCCGCCATGGCCGCCCCGCCCGGGGCCGCCCCCGGCTGCCGCTCGATCAGGCCCGCATCCTCGGCCCGTTCCTGGAGCGGGGCGAGCTTGCGCTCCACATCGCGGGCGATCTCGGGCAGGCGCTCGACGTAGTCGTCGTAGGTGGGCAGGGCCGCGTAGATCGCCCCCCCGAGAAGGACGAGCGTCGTCAGCACCACGCCCGCGGCGGCCAGCGCGCGCGGCACGCCGCCCCGCTCCAGCCGGTGCACGACGGGCGTGAGGATCAGGGCGAGGAACGCGCCGATGGTCGTCGGGATCAGGAAATCCTCGAATCGCTCCATGGCGACGAGGCCCAGGACGACGGCGATGAAGACGATGGCGCGGCGCTGGATGCGCGCGCCGTCGGACTCCCCTTGCGAAGGGTGCGGCATCTGTGGTTCATTCCCCTCGCGCCGTTGCGGAAGACCGGACCCGCGCGGGGCGAGAGAAAGGGCCGGAAGTGCCGTGAAGACATCCGACAAGCCCACCTTCTCCGTCGGCACCGCAGCCGATCTGTACCGCTTCATATGGAAGAATTCCGCGCGACAGCAAATCGTCGCCTGCCTCGTCGCGCTCCTGACCCTGCCGCTGACGCTCGGGCCGATCGAACTGCAGCGGCGGATGATCGACGGGGCCATCGCGGGGGAGGATCTGGAGGCGCTCCTGTTCCTCGTCGGGATCTACGCGGTGGTCGTCGTGCTGCAGCAGGTGGTGAAGTTCACCTACAACGTGCTGCGCGGCCGCCTGTCGGAGAACCTGAACCGCGTGATGCGCGGGCGGATCGTCTCGCAGGTGGAAGCGACGGAGGAGCTGGACGACGGCTCGACCGTCTCGATGCTGACGGGGGAGGTGGAGCCGGTGGGCGGCTTCGGCGGCGACGCCTATGCGCAGGTGGTCACCGAGGGCGGCGTGCTGCTGACGATCTTCGCCTACATGCTCTACACCGAATTCTGGCTCGCCGTGGTCGCCATCGCCGCCTTCATCCCGCAGGCCATCGCCACGCCGCTGGTGCAGGACCGCATCAACGCGCAGTCGGCCAAGCGCGTGGCCGAGATCCGCGCGGTGGGCGGGGACGTGATCGACGCGCGCAAGGGCGACCGGCGCAAGCGCGATATCGCCAAGGAGCGCATCAAGCGGATCTTCAACATCCGCCTCCTGATCTTCAAGCTCAAGTTCGGGCTGAAGGCGCTGCTGAACTTCCTCGATCATTCCGCCGACCTGGTCGTACTCGGCTTCGGCGGGGCGATGGTCATCGCGGGGCAGACGGAGGTGGGGGTGGTCGTCGCCTTCCTGACGGGTCTGGACCGCCTGCGCAGCCCGTGGCGGACGCTCATCTCGTATTTCCGCGTGCTGTCGGACGCGCAACTGCGCTTTTCCATGCTGCGCGAGAAGATCGACATCTTCGCGAAGGACGCCACGAAGGCGGAAGTCGAGGCGCGGCAAGGCGGTTGAGGCGCGGTTTGGGATGGGCGGAACCAACACCGGCGGTCGGTGTTGTCCCCCCGTCGCGGCCCCCGGGCCGCCCGGACCACGAACCGAGGATGGCAATCATGATTCGCAGCGCCCTGCCGTTCTTCGTCGTCGGTGCCCTCGTGGAAGGCCCGCTCGGTTTCGGCAGCGCGAGCGGCACGTCGCCCGACATCGTCCGGGCGGTGCTGGTCGCCTTCGCGGCCTTCGTAGCGATCTCCCTCCTCGTCGGCCTCGCCAGACGCGCCTGACGACCGGCCGACCCCATCGAAAGTCCCTGCCCATGCTGACCCCCGCCGAAGAAGACGGCCTGTCCCGGCGCTCCCCGACCCTCCTGCGCATCTGCGCCGTCATCGGCCTGCTCGGCTGCGTGGCGCTGGTGGCGACCAATGCCATCGGCAGCGTGATGGTGCCCGACCACGACTGGATCGCCGACACGGTCAGCGACCTGGCGGCGGGGCGGTACGAGATCATCCAGGATGTCGGCCTGCACGCCTATGCCGCCGGACTGCTCGCCTGCGCCATCGCCGCCTCGCATTATCACCTCGGCGAGGGGCGATGGAGCCTCGGCATCCTGTCCCTGGCCATCCTGGCGCTCTGCGTCGAGATCGTGGGGGTGCGCAACGAGTACGGCGACGGGGACGAGGAGGGGATCGTCGTCCATGTCTACGTCGTCTACGCGCTCGGCGTCTTCTTCGCCGCCGCGCCGCTGCTGATGGCGCGGGGCCTGGGCCGGGCGGGCGGAGCGTATCGCGTCATCGCCATCGGGTGCGGCATCCTGTGGGGCATCTGCGCGCCGATCTTCTTCTTCCTGCCCACCTCGATCGACGGGATCTGGGAGCGGGGGCTGGGGATCATCACGGTGGTCTGGATCGCGAGCCTGTGCGTCCTGTTCCTGCGCGCCGCTAGCAGGATGGACGCGCGGCGCTGAACGGTCTCGTACCGACGGTCACCGGCGGTGACCGTCGGT
>JAHDDY010000166.1 GCA_020629115.1 Paracoccaceae bacterium
TCAGCGGTTTCGGGCCTGATTCACTGGATCGCCACCGGGCTTCGTGCCTACAGGGTGCCTAGAACAACGGCGAACAGTAGGCACGCATGGGCAGCAGCAGGCCCTTTGGCAACATCCGGAAGCTCCCATCTGGGCGCTACCAGGCGCGCTACTGGCACCTCGGGAAGCAGGTTCCCGCCGACACGACGTTTGCCACGAAGGCCGATGCTCGGGCATGGCTGGCAACGATGGAGACCGACCTGCTGTCGGGTCGCCACGTCGACCCATCGAGCGGCCGAGAGCGCTTCGGCGTGTTCGCCGGGCGATGGCTCGAGGCTCGTGACCTTCGCCCTCGAACACGTGACACCTACGCCTCGCAGCTCGCCCACATCCTCGACGAGTTCGAGACCGTCGAGCTTCGCAAGATCACACCGTCGTCAGTTCGGGCGTGGCACGGCCGCCTGTCCAAGTCCGGCCTGCACGCGAACACGGTCGCCAAGGTCTACCGGCTCTTCCGGACCATGCTGGACACGGCGGTCGACGACGGGCTGCTCCGAACGAACCCGGTCCACATCAAGGGTGCTGCCGTCGAGCGATCCATCGAGCGCCCGATGCTCGACTGGGACGACATCGAGCGCATCGCCGATGCGATCCATCAGCGGTTCCGAGCATTCGTGTGGGTCGGAGCGACGTCGGGCCTCCGCTACGGCGAGCTCACCGGCCTCACCCGGCGCCACGTCGACATCGACGATCGATCGCTTCGGGTCGACCAAGCGCTGTCGTTCGTGAAGGGCCAAGGCCCGACACTCGGCCCGCCGAAGTCGGCGGCTGCCCATCGGACCGTGGTAATCCTCGGAGGGGTCGCCGAGATGCTCGCCGCACACATCGAGGACTACGTCGCCGACGAGCCCGACGCGCTCGTCTTCACCTCGGTGAAGGAGAGTCCTCTCATCAACCGGTACTTCGCCCCCTATTGGAAGAAGGCGCTCAAGGCGGCGGGCCTCGACGGGTCGATCCGCTTCCACGACCTCCGCCACCACGCCGGCACGTCGGCAGCGACGGCAGGTGCCTCGCTCCGCGAGATCATGGCCCGCATGGGCCACGCCTCATCCGATGCCTCGCTCCGCTACCTCAAGACTTCCGCCCGACGCGACGAGGAGATCGCTGACGCCATGGAGGAGCGCATGAACGGAGACAAGGCTCAAAGGCTGAGCTCGTGAGGGACATCTCGGATCTGCTCGAGGAGCACCGCGAGGCACCGTTCCCGGCGGAGGTCGAGAAGGGACGCGACTACGGTGCGATCGACCCGGTCATGATCGATGCAGACATCTTCGGATGGGTGACCAGCTATGCGTCCGGGCGCCAACTCGACCCCGACGCACGTCACGGCCTGGAGCAAGCTCGGTTGGAGCTGGGCGAGTCGTGGAACGATCTCCCTGAAGCTTCCCTCCCCTACTACGCACGGCTCGTCCGCCTCGCAGACGCCGCGACCCAAGGCTGCGAGGCTGTGCCGTCGCCAGGTCCGCCACTGGCGGACAGGATCGATCTGGTCGCACGCGTGGCCTGCAACGGCGAAGTCATGTGGCCACGCTCGCACGCCGAGGATGCGCTTCGCTCCCTGACGGCCGGCGGCCTCGAGATACTCGGTCTCGATCTGAGGAAGTACCCGCCGGACGGTGGAACTCACGAGGCTCCCTGGTCGAGCCTCGAACCAGCGGAGAGCACGACGAACCTCGACCAGGCGCTCCGATCGCTCGAAGCTGCCCTCGACAGTGAGTTGACCGACTATCCATGGGTTCTCATCACGTATCGCAACGCCCGCTGGTCAGACCCAGTACTGACCAGAGGTGAGGTCGGGCTCCTGGCCGACGGACTCACGGATGACATCTCGTTCGACAGCGCCCTAATTGATCTCGGCATCCGACGAAACCCACCGGCGCGAAACGAACCACCGGAAGCGGTTGAGATCGACGCGGCGTTTCGCAGCTACGAGCGGCTGCTCGACGCGGATCTCATCCGGTTGGGCCGATTGCAGTACATCGACGGAGGCCCGCCGGGCCGAGTCGCACCGGTCGAACACGTCGCGGAGCCCCTTGCCCAGGTCCGCGCCCGAGTCGAAGAGGCCTGTCGCACGTCGAGCGACTGGGCCGACTGGGCATTCAGCTGTTGGTCGGTCAATTCGCCTGGCGGAGATGCGGTCGCCAGCTTGAAGAGGGAAGGCGTTTGATGGGCCGATACGACGATCGGTTCGACCCGAGGAGATACGCCGATGACCCGCCGGTGCGCGTGTTTCTGGTGGAGGGCGTGGGCGTCGACGACGAGTTCTGGCTTCCGGAGCGTCTATGGGCCCGGATTGTGGCAATCGCCTCGGCCTATGAGCTCCACCTTCTACCCGTGCTCGGGTGGTCCGATGAGCCACGGTTCCTCAATGCTCAGCAGTCTCTTGGTCTTCTCGACGAACTGGAGTTCGTCGCAGCGCAAGTAGACGACGGGCTTCTCGACACCGTGATCGAGGGCATCGTCCGGCAGGTCAGGAAAGCACGGGGCGCGTCGAAGAATGCGCTTGGGATCGACTTCTCCTAGTCCATCTCATAGAGCAGGTCGGCCCAAGCAACGGCTGCTACGCCTCAGTCAACCGCCGGAGAATGTTGACAAGTTGAATCACCGAATCCGCTGCGATGCCCGCATCGCGTCGGGATGGCGTGCTCCGATGTTTCACGGCCTGAGCCAATTCCACAACTGCCCGCGCGACCTTTCGAATCTCTGCGTTGTCCGATCCACCCGCAGACGAATTGATGATCATGTCGAAGCGCAGCTTTGTCTTGGCGACGGGAGGAATCTCCTCACCGTCGGGGAGATGCCGATCAGCGTCGAACGCAGCCTCGCTGAGCCGTTCAAGCACGGCCACGCAGTCGTTCCCGACGTTTCGATAGTCCTGCTCGCTTCGGGCCACCTGGAAGTGGCGACGAAGCTCGTTCACCTCATCATCCACTCGTGACCAACCGGTCCCAGGATGGCTGGTGACGGGTCGAGCGAGCGTGGAGGTGATCTCGCCATCCTCGCGGCGCGTGAGTTCGAGATGAACCGGCTCAAAGAGCCCGTTCAGCATGTCCCGGCGAGCCTGCCAGCTGCCGTATCCGTCGTTCGCTACCCAGAAGGTCTTGAACGTCCGGAAGTCACTGAACGGGAGATCGAGGGATAGGCCAACTCGATCTAGCACTCGTCGAGAAGTCCGCAACACAAGGCGAATCTCCTCCTCGCTCGTCCGTTCAGAGCCGTCGGTTCCGAACGCCTCCAGTTCATCGTGTGCCAAACGGAGCAGCGCAACGCCGACCTCGACATCCGACCGCTTCGCGTCGCTCCCAGACCGCAGTCGAACGAGCAGATCGCGATCGAGAACGCTGTCCGCCATCGGGTCGAGTTCGTTGTCGCGGAAGAAGTCCTCAGGCGTCACTTGTCGGCCCCTTACCCGTCAGCTCTCGATGACTTCGAAGACACGACGGTTCCAGTAGAGGCGGTCGTAGCGGGCATCGCCGTAGGGCTCGAGGATGCCGAGCTCGCAAAGGCGGTTGATCGCATTGCGGTTGGCCTGGTTGGACTTGCCGTAGCGGAACTGGGCGGCGGCAACGGTAAGGATCGGGAAGGCGATCAAGTCATCGGCGATCTCGATGGCGAGACGAGCGCGTGGAAGCGCGAGACGCGCTTGCTCCGAGATCTCCTCTCGGAGCGCCAACAAGCCCATGACGCGGCGATGCGCATCGTCGGCCGACGCCGCCACCGCCCGTGCAAAGAACTCGACCCACGGCGCCCACTCCCCGCTGAGGCTCACACCGAGAAGATGGTCCCGGTACTCGGGACCCCGATCCTTCAACCAGTCCGAGATCGACAGCACCGGCGTCTGGAGCGCGCCGCTTGCAAGCAGCTGAAGAACGGCAACAAGGCGCCCAAGTCGGCCGTTGCCGTCTGTGTAGGGGTGGATCGTCTCGAATTGGTAGTGAGCAAGCGCAACTCGAACAAGAAGATGCAAGGAGTCGCGAAGCGTCTCGTCGTTGA
>JAHDDY010000167.1 GCA_020629115.1 Paracoccaceae bacterium
CGAGGATCGCGCACCAGCGAGGACGGCCTCCCGGCGAACCGAGCAACCCGATCGATCGGTACAGCAGTGTCTTGACCGCCGAGGACTTGCCCGAGCCCACCATGCCGAGCACGAGGATGTTCGGCGACGTGATGACGCCGTCGGTGTAGAGCTGGAACGGGTCGTAGCACCACGCCGATCCACCGGCGGAGACGTCTTCGCCGATGTACACACCCCGAGGGCCGAGCCCGGTGCCGGAGTGGAATGGATAGAGCGCCGACACGTGGGCGTTCGTTGCCCGGTGGCGTGGGACGCGAAGCCCGGGGCGCCGCCGAAGCAGCCTCGGCTTCGAACTTGCCGACGTGCTCACACCCACTCCTTGGGGACGACGCCGCGAGCCACCGGGAGCGTCGCCACCATCGCGAGGTCGTGGCGACCATGGAGCGGGCGCGCCTCGACGCCAAGCGACGCTGCAACCTGGGCGACTTCATCGGTCGCCTCGTCGACTTCCTCAAGCGTCGGCGCCGTCACGCACAACAGACCGGCGTACACGAACTCGCCGTAGCCGGCGACGAGCTCCTCCTCTCGTTCCTCGACGGCCTGCTTGGCCCGCCGATGCTTCGCTCCGACCCGGAAGCCCTTCTCGGCGCGATGCGCTGCATCGGACTCAATCTTGGCTGCGTCACGGACGATCGAGCGCTGACTCTTCGAACGGGCAACGGGTTCGAGGATGACGGCCATCGTGCGGACGCTGCCGGCGTAGAGCATGAGGTCGGACAGCCAGGTCGCTTCGACGTCGATTCGGGGCCACTCGGTGACGAGCAGTGCTCGGTGCCACGAGCCGTCCGTGTGCCATGCGTTCCACTCGGTGACCGCAACGCTCGGGCCAGCGCTCGCTGGGTTCGCAGCTCCCGCCGTGTCGCCGAGACTCCGAAGGCGCCCATCAAGGACCAACCGAGAAGATGGGTCGAGACGAAGGCGCATCGCCCGGGCCCACTCCGACGGGCTGAGAACGCCGGAAACCACGAGCCCGGCTCCTTCGAGGCGTTGAGCGAAGAGGCGCATCTCGCCGAGCAACGACTCGGCCGCGTTGGACACACGATCCGATTCGCTTCGTCGACGGCGCACCTTCCCGATGGCCACCGTGACCGTCACCAGCACCTCGTGTCGAGTCGCTTGGCTTCCGGCCTCCCGCAGCAAGGCTTCGTAGGCGGCCCGCACCTCGGTCAACGGTTCAGCAGCAAGATGCTCGCCGACCCAGTTCCGGTGCTCATCCAGTCCGGCCGGTGCAGCCCACTGCGACCAGCGGACACTCACGACCGGGTTGCGTTCGCTCACGAACGAACCGATTGCGTTGCCCCACGCCTCGATCAGCCAGTCCTGTTCGGCTCGCTCGAGCAGGCCGAACTGGCGGCCCGACACCCGGATCGATGCAGCGACGAGGTCACCCTCTCGATCGTGCGACACCGCCACCTGGGTTCCGGGTGCGCCGAGGCCGACCTGAGCCGCGTCGACGACGAGTAGCTCCTGCCCAGCGAGCGCAGGCGGGGCAGGTACGTCAGCGTCGCCTCCGAGCAACGGGACGGGTCGAAACCAGACCGCCTCCGTTCCGACTCGCGAGCGGGCGAATCGGAGACCAAGCGGGATCGACTCCAACAGCGAGGTTCCGCCGATCCGTGCTGCACCGAGGCCGACCACGAGTGCCATCACGGCTCCACCGGCGAGGACGTTGACGGTGACCATCACGACGGTCCCGACTGCGACACCGAGGGCGACCGTGAGCAGCTGCACCAGAGACAGTCCGAACATCCAGCCCGTGCCGTCGACCGGCGACAGCCGATACTGCTTGGCCGAGTAGCTCGTCATGCCTGCTCGTCTCGGTCAGCCCCCAGCGGCTTCGGCTCAGGCTTCGACGAATCGGTAGGCAGCGTCACCGTCGGCGCGCCACCGCCCGCCACAGGCACGGCATCGACCCCTCCTGAACCAGTCGATCCCTTTTCGCGCCCAAGGCTTCCGCCACCACCGCTCCCAGACGCCCGATCGCCTTCTGATGCGCCCGCGGCGCCAGAGGCCACGGCGGGCGGAGCGGACGGGATTGTCGAGGCCAAGCCACCTCCCGCCGAGCCACCTCCGGCTGCAGCACCGCCGCCAGCGAGCTTCGAGATCCCGACACCAGCAGCAACTCCGAGCGACGCCGCGCTCACCGCGGCTTTCACTGGAGAACGCTCAACTCCCGATGCGGCGGTTGCAGCCTCTACCAGCGGGAAGACCTTCCAGATCAACCACGGCATGAACGCCGCCATCAGCATCACGGCAACGCCAGCCATCATCCCGGTGAGATCGACACCGTCGCCCTCGACGACACCGTTGCTCGACTCGATCGCCGTCGCACCGACACCGAAGGCAACGGCGACGCCGAACTTCGACAGGATCAGCGCGATGCCCATCTCGATCGTGCGGCGAGCGATCTGGCGAGTACCGGGATGGGCTCGAGTGGCGAAGCCGAGCGGGGCGAGAACGATCAGGATGTAGATCAGCGCCGCCCGAACCATCAGCTGGAGCCATACGAGGATCGCTCCGATCACGAACAACAGGCCGAAGATGATGCCCAGCAGCCCCGCACCGGTCAGTGCCTCGACCAGCACGAGCGACGCCGTGAACTCCCCCATCGCTGCGCCGACATCGCCGGTCACAGCGAGCGAGGCCTCGTCGACGATGCGAATCAGAATCCACGCAACGGTGACCGACAGCACCATGAGCAACATCGCCGACGGCACGTCAACCAGTGCCGAGCGGATGATCGCTCCGGGCTCGCCGGCGGCGAGCGAGCGGATGATCGAGGCGAAGAACAGCGCCAGCACCAGGGTCATCGACATGCCGAGCACGGTCTGGCGGATCGGGGTGAGGGCGGGGAAGAAGCCGCCGTTGAGATCGATCGCCGTGGTCGAGTCCATCGCGGAGACGATGGCTCCCGTCACCGCTGCGACGGCGTCGGCGATGAGCCCGAACACGAACTGCACGACGAGCTCGAGCACGGCTTCACCGGCAGCTTCGGCGGCACCGCCGATCAGTCCGCCGACTCCGTCGATGACGTCGTCGACCGGGTTGAGATCGATGGCGAAGATCACGGCTGAAGCACCTCGTCATCGAACCCGGCGATACCGGCGATGAACGTCGGCGTCGCCCACGCCACCGCAGCGGCGGGGCGTGTCGGGACCGGGCCATCGGTCGAGACGAGCGCGTCCATCCGCCACTCGCCGTCCTCATCAACGAGCGAGTACGTCGCCGTGCGCCACTGCTCAACCGCGAGCTCGTTCCCGTAGACGACGACCTCGACGTACCAAATCGACACGTCCCACCCAGGGCTGGTCTCAACCGATCGCACACCGAGCGGAGCAATCTGGACGATCACGCCACCGGGGACGTCGTTGGCCAAGCCAGACAACGTCTCGAAGACCTCCTGCGAGAGACGGTCGGCGGAGGCCGACGAGGCGATCGAGCGCTGCGCCCTTGCGCCGTCCTCCGGAGTCATCCGGACGACGTCCTCGGTGAGCTCCAGGAATCTGACCGCTGCGGCCTCGGGCCGCTCCATCTGTTCGGCGGCGAGGGTGACGGCAAACCCCTCCTCCCCGCTCGATTCGCCGACCGATCGAGATGTGGCGACAGCGGCACGCGGTGCGTCTGGCGTCGGCACCCAAGGCGTTCCTTCCGAGGCTTCCCCGCCTCCGAGCAACACGCCACCCGCAACCAGCCCCGCCACTACAACTCCGAAAGCCGGGAGAACTCGGCCAAGACGCTTGCGCATCACAGCCCCGACAGTTCGTTGACGATGGTCGGGGCGAGACCGGTGACAATCGCTCCCGCAGCGCCACCGAGGGCGAACACCCGGCCCCGGCCACCCTGGATCGAGTTGCCCGTCACCTGCGACAGACCCCACACGGCGCCGCCAACCAGCAGCGAGGCCAACGAGCCGGCGAGCCCCAGCCACATGAGCCAGTTCAGGACATCCTGAGCGAGATCCGCCC
>JAHDDY010000168.1 GCA_020629115.1 Paracoccaceae bacterium
GCGTCCCGCCACAGGCCGTCGCGGTCGGCGATGGTGCCGTAATAGCCGACCGTGCGCCGGGCGAGGGAGGGGGGCAGGTCCTGCCCCGCGAGCCGCCGCGCCTCGTCCGTGCCGCCCTTGAGCGAGAGGACCATGGCGAGGTTCTGGCGCACCTGCGTTCCCGCCGAGGGGGCGACCAGCGCCTTGCGCAGCGCCTTCTCCGCGCTGCCGAGGCGGCCGTCCATCGCGTAGGAGAGGCCGAGGTTGTTGAGCGCCATGGCGTTGTGCGGCTCGGCGCGCAGGGCGCGGCCGTACATCTCCTGCGCCTTGGCGTGGTTCTCGGCCCGGTCGTAGGCGACGCCCATGGCCGAGTAGAGCCGCGCGGCGCGGCTGCGGTCCACGTCGGGCCGGTCGTTCAGCCGCTCGATGAGGACCACCCCGTCGCGCAGGCGGCCCGAGGCGATGAGCGTCTTGGCCATCTCCTCGTTGAGGTCGATGTCGTTCGGCGTCTCGCGCAGGGCCTGGAGCAGCACCCGCTCGGCATCCTCGTGCCGGCCCAGGACGCGCAGGGACAGCGCGAGATTGCGCACGTAGTCCCGGTTGTCCGGCTCCAGCGAGGCCAGATGCGCCCAGTGCTTGGCCGCCGTGTCGTATTCGCGCTGGTTCTGGGCGAACCGCGCCGCGCTTTCGAGGAAGATGACCGGGTCGTCGACCCGCGACAGGCCGCCGGGCGTCTTGTCGACCTGCTCCGCGGCGCGGGCGAGCGTCTCCTGCTCGCCCCCGTCGTCGCCCATCACGAGAAGCGAATCGACCTGTCCGCACCCCGCCAGCAGCGCGGCGAGGCAGAAGGGGGAGAGAACGCGCCTGATCCTGTCGATCCTGTCACTGTACATCGTTCCGTCCCCGCTTCATTATTTGGGCACCCTGTCCCGGTGCCGGAGCGCGTATCTTGGCGGAACCGTGTGACTACCATGTTAAGCGGGGGACGGGAGGGCAGTATAGAAAACGAACAATGCTGTCCTTTACCTTACGGCGCATGGAAGGTGAGGCGGCTCGTCTGGTGCAGCGTCTCGCCCGGATCGAGGGTCACGGGGGGGAAATCGGGACGGTTCGGCGCGTCGGGCCAGCCCTGCGGCTCCAGCGCCAGCCCCGCATGGCCCACCCCCGCCCCGTCATAGACCTGCACCCCCGGTTCCGTCGTCTCCAGCGTCATCGACAGGCCCGAGCGCGGGCCGTGCAGCGTGACGGCCCGGGTCAGGTCGCGCCGGGCCTCCGCGAGGCAGAAGTTGTGATCGTAGGCCGCGCCCCCCGCCCGCATCGTCCGCCCCTTGCGGAAATCGAACGGCGTGCCCTCGACGGCGCGGCGCTCGCCGGTGGGGATGGTTTCGTCGTCGGTCGGCAGGTAGGCGTCGGCCACGATCTCCAGCCGATGATCGCGCGCGTCCCCCGCCCCGTCGAGGTTGAAGTAGAGATGCGGGGCGAGGTTGCACACCGTGCGCGCCGCCGCCGTGGCCGAGAAGGCGATCTCCACCCGCGCCTCCGACACCGCATAGCGCACCTGCAGCGAGACGGCCCCCGGAAAGCCCATGTGCCCGTCCGCCAGGTCGAGGCGCAGCAGCGCGTGGGCGGGGCCGTGCTCCGCGACGGTCCAGAGCAGGTGCGCCGTGCCCCCCGCGCCCCCGTGCAGGGTATGCGCCCCCTCGTTGCGGTCGAGGCGGTGCGTCTCGCCATCCAGAGCGAAGCGACCCCCGGCGATGCGGTTCGCCACCCGCCCGACCACCGCGCCGAGATAGGCGTCGTCGTCGAGATAGGCGTCCGCCGCGTCCAGCCCGAGGACGAGGGAATGGGCGTACGGGGCGAGGTGGAGGGACTGGACGATCGCCCCGTAGGTCAGCACGGCCATCGACAGCCCCCCGTCCGACAGGACGAGCCGCTCGATGGCGCGCCCGTCCGGCATGGTCCCCACCGTCTCGATCCCCATCGACGCTCCCTCCCCTCCGTCTACGGCGGCCACGGCACGAGCGCGGCCTCCCGCCGGATGTAGAGCGGATGGCGCGGCTGGCCCGTCTTCGTCAGGCCGAGGCAGTGGAGCGGACGGCCCCGCGCGGCGGCGAGACGTGCGAGGGCCGCCCCGCGCGGGGCGGCGAGGGGATGCGCGCCCCAGCCGACGATCGCCGGGCCGTCGCACGCGTCGAGCGCCTCGCCCAGCGCCGCCCGGTTGCGCCGCCCGACCCCGTCCTGCCCCGCCGCCATCGCCGCCGCCAGATCCTTCGGGGCCGTCGCGCGCCAGGCGAAGAGGTTCACCGTCCGCGACGCCCCGCATCCCTCGCGCCGGGCGAACCCGATGCAGCGGCGCAGGGTCGGATCGTCCAGCGCCGCGTCGGCCGTGCTGGGGTTGAGCAGCACGAACAGCGCCTCCGGCCCCGGCCCCCACTGGCGGCCCAGCGCGTAGCGGTAGCGCCCGCAGCGCGACAGGTCGGCCCAGGCGTGCATGCGGGTCTCGGTCATGGCGGCGAAGATGGATGACAAACGGGCGAAACGCTATAGTCTCGGCACCACAAGGACCGCCCCTCCGGAAAGGCCCCCGCCATGCTCGATATCGCCTCCTCCCTCCATGCCATGCTCAAGGACCCCGGCCTCGTGAAGACCGCCGCGTATATCGACGGCGAATGGGTCGGGGCGGACGGGGGCGGTACGGTGCCGGTGCTCAACCCCTCCACCGGCGAGGAGATCGGCACCGTGCCCGACATGGGCGCGGCCGAGACGCGCCGCGCCATCGACGCCGCCGAGGCCGCGCAGAAGGGCTGGGCCGCGAGGACGGCCAAGGACCGCTCCGCCATCATGCGCAGGTGGTTCGAACTGATCATGGAGAACCAGGACGATCTCGGCGCGATCCTGACCGCCGAGATGGGCAAGCCATTGGCCGAGGCCAAGGGCGAGATCGCCTACGGCGCGTCCTTCATCGAATGGTTCGCGGAGGAGGGAAAGCGCGTCTACGGCGACGTGATCCCCGGCCATCAGGAGGACAAGCGCATCGTCGTCATCAAGCAGCCCGTGGGCGTGGTCGGGGCCATCACGCCGTGGAACTTCCCCAACGCCATGATCACCCGCAAGGCCGGGCCGGCGCTGGCGGTGGGCTGCTCGATGGTGCTCAAGCCCGCGACGATGACCCCCTTCTCGGCCCTCGCGCTGGCCGAGCTGGCCGAGCGGGCGGGCCTGCCGAAGGGGCTGCTCAACATCGTCACCGGCAAATCGTCCTCCGCCATCGGCGGTGAACTCACATCCAACGAAAAAGTCAGAAAAATCACCTTCACCGGCTCGACCGAGGTGGGCCGCATCCTGATGAAGCAGTCCGCCGAGACCATCAAGAAGATGAGCCTGGAACTGGGCGGCAACGCGCCCTTCATCGTCTTCGACGACGCGGATATCGACGCCGCCGTCGAGGGGGCGATCATCTGCAAGTACCGCAACGCGGGCCAGACCTGCGTCTGCGCGAACCGCCTCTACGTCCAGTCCGGCGTCTACGACGCCTTCGCGGAAAAGCTCGCCGCGCGCGTCTCGGAGATGACCGTGGGCGACGGCTTCGAGGAGGGCGTGCAGCTCGGCCCCATCATCGAGATGGCCGGGGTCGAGAAGGTCGAGGAGCATATCGAGGACGCCACCGCGAAGGGCGCCGAGATCGTGGTCGGCGGCGCGCGGCACGAGAAGGGCGGCACCTTCTTCCAGCCGACCGTGATGACCGGCGTGACGAAGGATATGAAGGTTGCCACCGAGGAGACGTTCGGCCCCGTCGCGCCGCTCTTCCGCTTCGACGACGTGGACGACGTGATCGCCCAGGCGAACGACACCATCTTCGGGCTGGCGGCCTATTTCTACGCCCGCGACATGGGCCGCGTCTGGCGCGTGGCCGAGGCGCTGGAATACGGGATCGTCGGCATCAACACCGGCATCATCTCCACCGAGCTGGCCCCCTTCGGCGGCGTGAAGCAGTCGGG
>JAHDDY010000169.1 GCA_020629115.1 Paracoccaceae bacterium
TGCCGTCGAGGTCGGCGTAGATCAGCCAGCCGTCGCTCAGGCCGAAGCGGGTGCAGTAGGCGAGCATCTGATAGGCGTCGGCGTTCGGGTACTCGCTGCTCGTCACCCGCTTGTACTTCGCATCGATGACCGCCCGGCATTCGCCGCCGACCCACCAGGTGATGTCGGGCTTCAGCACGATCGAGTCGTCCATGTCGAGATGCGTCGTGTGCTGACCCCGCACCACGCCACCAACCGCCTCGAGCTCCCGACGCAGCGCCGCCGTCAGGAACGACTCGAACACGTGGTTCATGTTCAGCAGGAACCCTCGGCCAGCCGAGCCGGTGGCGAACTCGAGCGACCGGCCCTCCAACACGAGCCGGGCCAGCGCCCACGCCGACCGGTAGCGCTCGTTCAATCGGCTCCGCTGCATCTCTGGCAGCGGCAGCCCGATCCGCCACGGCGTCACGCCGTCGAGCATCAATCGCAGATGCCGCAGCCGAGCCCCGAGCTTCGAATCGGCGACCGTCCGCTCAATCACCTGCAACGCCCCGAGCAGCACTTGGTTCTCGACGATGTTTAGGTCGAACTCGTCGTACCGCAGCTCGACGGGCAGGGCGACGCCGGCTCGGCGGGAGATCTGTCGGTCGAACAGCACCCGGCCCCGTAGGTGGCGCTGCGCCTCCTCCTCGGTGCGGTAGCCCTGCAACGGCGTCGGCCGCAGCGCCCGCTCAGCGTGCCAGATGAAAACCCGGGCCAGCGCCGACTCGGGATCGTCGACCGCTGTCAGCTCGGTGTCGAGGTCGTGCCAGGCATCGTCGAGAGATCCGAACGAGGCGAGGTGCAGCAGGCGGGCGATCGACACCTTCGGCTGCACCCGGATCTCGAGGTCGCCGTAGCGCAGCACGCCGACCTCGTGGCGGGCCTTCACCGAGTAGCGCCCGCCACCGAGCGGAGCGACGCGCAGGTGGCCGTCCTCGTGGATGGCGGCAGCGAGCTCAGCACTCAGCGTCAGTTCCGTCTCGCCGTACTCGACGAGCTCGACCACCCGGGTGGTCTCAGCCGTCGACAGGATCGCCCTCGTCCTCCGCCTCGATGGCCACCGGCTGGACCGCCGGCATCAATGATTCGAGCGTGAACGGCTCCAGCGCCTCGGGCCGCCCGTAGAAGTGCTCGGCGAGGAGCGGCTCGATCTCGTAGCGCCAGATCCGACGCAACCCGTCGATCGTGGCCGACTCCGGCGTCATCAGGTACGACGGGCCGACGGCGAGGTCACGATCGCCGAGCCGACGGTTCAGCTCGTCGAGTAAGCGCGCCGGCAGATCATCCCGGCCGCGATCGGCGAGCCAGCCCCGGAGCGTGCCGGCCACACCACCGTCGATCGGGTTGAACTCCGAGAACCCGAACCGGCGCCGGATCGCGGCGTCGACGAGAGCGATCGAACGGTCGGCGGTGTTCATCGTGCCGATGAGGTAGAGGTTCTCGGGGATGCTGAAGCGGTCGGCGGCGCTGCCGTACTGGAGGCTAATCTCCTCATCGCGGTACTCGAGGAGGAAGTAGAGCTCGCCGAAGATCTTGGCCATGTTGCCGCGGTTGATCTCGTCGATGATCAGCACGTGCACCTCGCCGGGGTTGTCCCGTGCGAGGTCGGCCATCTCCTTGAGGGGACCCGGTCGGAGCTCGTAGCTCATCACCCCCTTTTCAACGACGGGGCGGTAGCCCTCGATGAAGTCCTCGTAGGAGTACGACGGGTGGAACTGCACGAGCTGCACGGCTCTCGCGTCGCTGGTCAGGTGCTCCGCGAGCTGCTTGGCGATGAACGTCTTCCCGGTGCCCGGCGGGCCGTAGAAGATCAGCTGCCGCTTCCGCTCGAGCACGTCGACGATCTCACGCAGCCAAGCTCGCTCGACGAAGAGGTCAGCGGCGAGCTCATCGGTGACCGGGCGGAGCGTCGGCGGTCCGACTGGAGTGGCGGCCGACTCGCCGGCTTCCTCGGGTAGTGCATCGCCGCTGACGAGGCGCACGAGTTCACCGGCAAGGTCGGCAACGTCGGTGACGGTGAGCAGCGTCCGGAGTCGGGAGTAGAGCGCCGAGCTGACGTCGGATCGCTGCGCCGGTTCGTCGGCGTTGAGCCAGTTGACGTCGCGAATCCACTCACCGGCTGCGTCGTAGCGAGCGCCGGAGGTGATCTCGCCGACGTAGAGGTCGTCGCCGTCGGGGGAGAGGATGAGGTCGCCGATGTTCATCTTCGAGATGAACCGGTGGATCTGGCCGGCGGCGTTGCCGACCTGGTACGCCGACAGCTCAGGGTCCTGCTCAGCGAGAGCTGTGCGCACATCTGAGAGCGAGCTCCCCGGGTCGACATCGATGGTCCAGAAGATCCTGGCGTCGCCTCGGGTGACGGCGTCGACGACTTCTCGTGTGCCGTCGCGCTTCATGCGCACGACCCACGCCGGCTGGCGGCCCGGCGTGTGGGGAAGCGAGGGGCGAGGTAGCTCCCGTCCCGTCAGCTCCTCGATCGCATGGAGCAGGTCTTCACTGAAATAGCGCCGAACAGGGCAGTTGCTCGTCGCCGACCGCCGTACAGCGTCGAGGTGGCGGTCCCCCAGCCGGCTCAGCGCAGCGCTGGTGTTGTCGTCGGCGAGCTCGATGAGGCAGGCGTTGTCCGGTGCGTTGTAGAGCTTTGCGCTCCGAGCGTCCTCAGCGAGGATCTCCTTGAGCTCGTCAGGACTCCCGGAGCTGATCAGCCCGACTCGTCCGTCCTCGATGCGGACCGAGTGGTTTGGTCCGACCGTCAACGCCGGCCCAGCTGAGCGGCGGTTGAGCGTCCACCCCTCAGGGTTCACCTCGTGGGCTGCCTCGATCGCCGCAGCGGTCGCTCGAGCGAACGCCTTCAAACGGGACTCGTCGGAGAAGCGGTTGCGAAGTTGGTCGAGCGTCGAGACTTCGGTCGGCTTCACGTCATTACTGCGCCTGACGCCGGCAGCGGCACGCAAGCGCCCCGGAGTGGACTCGGCCCGGTCAGGGCCAGGGAAGTCCGGCACTTCGAGCTGCCATGCGCCGGGATCGTCGAGGTACTCATGCGCCCGTTCCTTTGAGATCTCGAATCGGAGGCGGAACGAGGGAGTACCCCATCGTCCGTCGGCGGTCATGGGTCGGCAGGGGACATAGATGGGATGCGGCGCCCTCCGGGTCGCAAGCGCACCAGCGGGGCCGCCCTCCTTCCAGTACACCGCCATCAGGTGATTCCAGTGGTTGGTGCGGAGGCTGCCGCTGCGCGACGTTCCCTTCGCCAGGTCGTCGACGTTGACCGGCACATACGGATCCAGCCGGTCGAGCAGACGCTCCACGACCCAATCTGGAGGCTCTGGTGCTCCGACCTCCGATGGGAGGCGTGGCGACCGGACCGCGTTCCTCAGCGTCGTTCGAAACGCATACGGGGCTCGATCCGCTTCCCACCGCAGGCTTTCGAACAATGGAGCGGCGCGGCGCATCTCCTCAAAGTCCCGGAGGGCTGGATGCGTGCTTCCACCGGTCAGTTCGCCGAGGTCGTCGTTCTCGCAGACCGGCTCGATGTTCTCGAGTGTGTGTTCGCCACCGGCGATGAGCGGGAACGAGTGATCAACGCGGACCTTCGACGCATCGAGCTCCACGCCACAGTGGTAGCAACGCAGGCCGGCCGGTTCGTTCTCTCGAGCGGCGACCTTTGCCAGGAGCCTCTCGGGGTCGATCTGCTGCGCCGTCTGCCCGAGCTGGGTTGCGCGAGCGTGCCCGTAGGACAGGGCGATCTCAGCGCGGCGGCGGTCGGTCACGCGTACTCCCCAGCGTCGAGGCGGCGCTGGAACTCGTGGTAGGCGCGGGTCATTGCGGTTTCACGGTCGGCCCGGGTGAAGGGCGGGGTGTAGTGGCCGTGCCAGTCGACCGAGTCGGGGTCGGCTTCGTACTGCTCGTAGAGGTTCCAGAGGTTCTTCCAGGCCCGGGCGTCGATCTCGG
>JAHDDY010000038.1:0-5759 GCA_020629115.1 Paracoccaceae bacterium
GTTACGCAGCGGATTGCAAATCCGTGCACCCCGGTTCGATTCCGGGCGTCGCCTCCATCCCTATCCTTCAGGCCGGGCGCGACAGGGCGTCGAGGATGCGGGCCCAGCTTCGGGCGCCGCGGCGGAAGCTCGACAATTCGTATTTCTCGTTCGGGGAGTGGATGCGGTCGTCGTCGAGGCCGAAGCCGACGAGGAGGCAGTCCATGCCGAGGCGGTCCTTGAACTGGCCCACCACGGGGATCGAGCCGCCCATGCCGATGGTCGGGGCCTCGACGCCCCATTCGTCCTCCAGCGCGGCCTTGGCCCGGCGGACCGAGGGGTTGTCGGGCGAGAGTGCGATGCCCTTGCTGCTGCCGTGCTCGATGTAGGAGACGGTGCAGTCGGCGGGGAGCATCGCCGCGACCCGCGCGTGCAGGGCGGCGCGGATGGCGTGGGGGTCCTGATCGCCGACGAGGCGGCAGCTGATCTTCACCGATGCCTGCGCGGGCAGGACGGTCTTGAAGCCCTCGCCGGTATAGCCGCCCGTGATACCGTTGAATTCGCAGGTGGGGCGCGCCCAGAGCTGCTCCATCACCGAACGATCCGCCTCGCCCGCCGGGACCGACAGGCCCGCCCCGCCGAGGAAGGCCGCCGGGTCGAAGCCGAGCGCGGCCCACTGGTCCTTCACCGATTGCGACGTCTCGGGTACGCCGTCGTAGAAGCCGGGCAGGGTGACCCGGCCCGCGTCGTCGTGCAGGGACGCGACGATCTTCGACAGCACCCGGATCGGATTGATCGCCGGGCCGCCGAACAGGCCCGAATGCAGGTCCTTGCTCGCGGCGTGGATCGTGATCTCCTCGCTCATCATCCCGCGCAGGCCGGTGCAGATGGCGGGGGTATCGCGGTCCCACATGGAGGTGTCGCAGACGAGCGCGGCCTCGGCGCGCAATTCGTCGGCATTCGCGTCGAGGAAGCCGGGCAGGGAGGGCGAACCGCTCTCCTCCTCGCCTTCGAGGAAGACCGTCACGCGCACGGGCAACGTTCCGGTCACGGTCATCCAGGCGCGGCACGCCTCGATGAAGGTCATCGCCTGGCCCTTGTCGTCCTGTGCGCCCCGGGCCGAGATCATCGCCGTGCCGTCCGCGCGCTCGACGATGCGCGGCTCGAAGGGGGGCGTATCCCACAGCTCCAGCGGGTCGGGCGGCTGCACGTCGTAATGGCCGTAGAACAGGAAGTGCGGCGCGTCCGGCCCGGCGCTGTCGTTGCGGCCCACCACCATCGGATGGCCGGGCGTGTCGCGCAGGGTCGCATCGAAGCCGATGGACCGCAGGTCGGCGGCCATGTGCTCCGCCGCGCGCCGGCACTCGGCCCTGTAGGCGGGGTCGGTCGAGATGGAGGGGATGCGCAGCAGGGCGAACAGGCGCTCCAGCGCCGCGTCGCGGTCGGCATCGAGGGCGGCGAGGACGGGGTCGAGGCTCACGGGCGGGTCTCCTGCGGGGATGGCGATGCCCCGTTTCTAGAGCCGATGCCGCGCGATGTCTTCCCCGTCTTTCGGCCGGTCCCGGGACACGTCGCGCCCCGGCCGCGAGCGGTAGGTCGGCAGGGTCCAGCCGAAGGCCAGCGCGCAGCTGCGGATGCCGAGCGCCGCCGCGAAGCCCAGGAGGGCGGGAATGCCGGTCGACAGGCCCGCCAGCCGCGCGGCGACGAAGACCGTCGCCCCCGCCAGCGCCGCCGTGACGTAGATCTCCCGGCGCAGCAGGACGGACGGCTCGTTGGCCAGCACGTCGCGCAGGATGCCGCCGAACGTGCCCGTCAGCACCCCCGTGACCACCGCGAGCGTGGGTGAGCCGGTGACGGTCAGGCCCTTGTAGGCCCCGAACACCGCATAGGCGGCCAGCGCCACCGCATCGAGCCACAGCAGCAGGCGATAGCGGTACTCGACGAGATGGGCGGTCAGGTAGACCAGCCCCGCCGTGCCCGTGCAGATCAGGACATGGACGGGATGCTCGACCCAGAAGACCGGCACGTCCAGCACGAGGTCCCGCACCGTGCCCCCGCCGACCCCCGTCACCGTCCCGAGGAACACGAACCCGATCAGGTCCAGCTCCCGGCGCGAGGCGGCCAGCGCGCCGGTCGCGGCGAACAACGCGATGCCGAGATAGTCGAGAAAGAGGACGGGGGTCATGCGGCGCGGCCTTCGGTTTCCTGGGAACGGCATCCCTATACGCCGCGCGCGCGGCGGGAGGACAGGAATATTCCCTTTCCGGCGAAATCCCGCTACATCATACTGCATTGCAGCACGACGCAGGGATACCCATGGCAGACTTCCAGAAAATCCTCATCGCGAACCGGGGCGAGATCGCCATCCGCATCAGCCGCGCGGCCAACGAACTCGGCAAGGCCACGGTCGCCGTCTATGCCGAGGAGGACAAGCTGGGGCTGCACCGCTTCAAGACGGACGAGGCGTATCACATCGGCGAGGGGCTGGGGCCGGTCGAGGCGTATCTCTCGATCCCGGAAATAATTCGGGTCGCCAGAGCGAGCGGGGCGGACGCGATCCATCCGGGCTACGGCCTTCTGTCCGAGAACCCCGACTTCGTCGATGCCTGCCACGAGAACGGGATCGCCTTCATCGGGCCGAAGGCCGAGACGATGCGGATGCTGGGCGACAAGGCGAGCGCGCGGCGCGCGGCCATCGAGGCCGGCGTTCCGGTCGTGCCCGCGACCGAGGTGCTGCCCGATCCGGATGCGCCGGGCGCAATGGACCGCATCCGCGCCATGGCCGAGGAGGTGGGCTACCCGCTGATGCTCAAGGCGTCCTGGGGCGGGGGCGGGCGCGGGATGCGGCCCATCCACGGGCCGGACGAGCTGGAGGCGAAGGTCCGCGAGGGCCGCTCGGAGGCCGAGGCCGCCTTCGGCAACGGCGAGGGCTATCTGGAGAAGCTGATCCTCAAGGCGCGGCATGTCGAGGTGCAGGTCCTCGGCGACAAGCACGGCACGCTGTTCCACCTCTACGAGCGCGACTGCTCCGTCCAGCGCCGCAACCAGAAGGTCGTGGAACGCGCGCCCGCGCCCTACCTGACGGAGGACCAGCGCGCGGAGATCAACGAACTGGGCCTGCGGATCGCCCGCCACGCGTCCTATGAATGCGCGGGCACGGTCGAGTTCCTGATGGACATGGCCACGGGGGCCTTCTACTTCATCGAGGTCAACCCCCGCGTGCAGGTCGAGCATACGGTGACCGAGGAGGTCACCGGCATCGACATCGTCCGCGCGCAGATCCTCGTCGCCGAGGGCAAGACGATGGTCGAGGCGACCGGGGCGGCCACGCAGGGCGACGTGGAGCTGAACGGCCACGCCATCCAGTGCCGCATCACCACCGAGGACCCGCTCAACAACTTCATCCCCGATTACGGCCGCATCACCGCCTATCGCGGGGCGACGGGCTTCGGCATCCGGCTCGACGGGGGGACGGCCTATTCGGGCGCGGTCATCACGCGCTACTACGATTCGCTGCTGGAGAAGGTCACGGCCTGGGCGCCCACGCCCGAGGCGGCCATCGCGCGCATGGACCGGGCGCTGCGGGAGTTCCGCATCCGCGGCGTGGCGACGAACATCGCCTTCGTGGAGAACCTGCTGAAGCACGAGAGCTTCCTGAACGACACCTACCACACGAAGTTCATCGACGAGACGCCCGAGCTGTTCGACTTCGCGCCCCGGCGGGACCGGGCGACGAAGCTGCTGACCTTCATCGGCGACATCACCGTGAACGGGAACCCCGAGGCGGCGGGCCGCCCGCGCCCGCCCGCCGACGTGCGCGCTCCCCGCGCGCCGAAGGTGGCGGGCACCCCGCCCGACGGCCTCAAGCAAATGCTGGATGCGCAGGGGCCGAAGGCGGTGGCGGACTGGATGCTGGCGCAGGACCGCCTGCTCCTGACCGACACGACCATGCGCGACGCGCACCAGTCGCTCCTCGCCACCCGGATGCGCTCCATCGACATGCTCAAGGTCGCGCCCGCCTACGCGCATACCCTGCCGAACCTGTTCTCGATGGAATGCTGGGGCGGGGCGACCTTCGACGTGGCCTACCGCTTCCTGCAGGAAGACCCGTGGCAGCGCCTGCGCGACCTGCGCGCGGCCATGCCGAACCTGCTGACGCAGATGCTCGTGCGCTCGTCCAACGGGGTGGGCTACACCAACCTGCCCGACAACGTGGTGCAGCTCTTCATCCGCCAGTCGGCGGCATCGGGGATGGACGTGTTCCGCGTCTTCGACCCGCTCAACTGGGTCGAGAACATGCGCGTCGCCTGCGATGCGGTGCTGGAGACGGGGCGTATCCTGGAGGCGGCGTTCTGCTATACCGGCGACATCCACGACCCCGACCGCGCGAAATACTCCCTCGACTACTACGTGAAGATCGCGAAGGAGCTGGAAGCGCTGGGCGCGCATGTCCTGTGCATCAAGGACATGGGCGGGCTGGTCAAGCCCGCCGCCGCCGGGGCGCTGGTCCGCGCGCTCAAGGACGAGATCACCATCCCGATCCACTTCCACACCCACGACACCTCCGGCATCTCCTCCGCGTCGGTGCTGGCGGCCAGCGAGGCGGGGGTCGATGCGGCGGATGCGGCGATGGACGCGCTGTCGGGCCTGACCTCCCAGGCGGCCATCGGCTCGATCGTCGAGGCGCTGCGCCACCAGCCGCGCGATACCGGCCTCGACATCGGCGCGGTGCGCGAGATCAGCGACTACTGGGAGGGCGTGCGCCGCCTCTACGCCGGCTTCGAGGCGGACATGCGCAACCCGACCTCGGAAGTGTACCTGCACGAGATGCCGGGCGGGCAGGTGACGAACCTGCGCGCCCAGGCGCGGTCCATGGGGCTGGAGGGACGCTGGCACGAGGTCGCGCGCACCTACGCGGACGTGAACGCCATGTTCGGGGATATCATCAAGGTGACGCCGACCTCGAAGGTGGTGGGCGACATGGCCCTCGCCATGGTCTCCGCCGGGCTGACCCGCGCCGACGTGGAGGACCCCGATACGGACGTGTCCTTCCCGGAATCGGTCGTCGGCCTCATGCGCGGCGATCTGGGCCAGCCGCCGGGCGGCTTTCCGCCCGCCATCCAGGCGAAGGTGCTGAAGGACGAGGCTCCCATCACCGTCCGCCCCGGCTCGCTCATGGAGCCGGTCGATCTGGATGCCGCCCGCGCGGAGGTGGCCGAGAAGGTCGAGGAGCGGGACGGGATCGACGACGAGGACCTCGCCGCGTATCTCATGTATCCGCAGGTCTATCTCGACTACATGGCCCGCCGCCGCGACTACGGCCCCGTGCGCGTGCTGCCGACGCTCGCCTTCTTCTACGGCATGGCCGACCAGGAGGAGATCGCCATCGAGCTGGAGCCGGGCAAGACCCTGAACGTGCGGCTCCAGACCGTGTCCGAGACGACGCCCGAAGGCGAGGTGAAGCTGTTCTTCGAGCTGAACGGCCAGCCGCGCGTCATCCGCGTGCCCGACCGGGCGGCCGCCGCCACGGCGGGCCGGGCCGAGAAGGCGGACCCGACGGACGAGACCCACGTCGCCGCCCCCATGCCCGGCTCCGTCGCCTCCGTCGCGGTGAGCGCGGGGCAGACGGTGAAGGCGGGCGACCTGCTGCTGACGCTGGAGGCCATGAAGATGGAGACCGCCATCAACGCCGACCGCACGGGTACCATCGCCCGCGTCGTCGCGCAGGCGGGCGCGCAGGTGGACGCGAAGGACCTGCTGGTGGTGTACGAGGGGGAATA
>JAHDDY010000038.1:5859-32589 GCA_020629115.1 Paracoccaceae bacterium
AGGCGGGCGCGCAGGTGGACGCGAAGGACCTGCTGGTGGTGTACGAGGGGGAATAACCTTCTGCCCCGCATTCGATGCGGGGCCTGTTCAAGCGGCGCGCTTTGCTACGAGAGGCCCCGCATCGAGTGCGGGGCAGAGCGCTGGTAGTCTACCGCGGCACCAGCGCCCAGTAATCCAGATCGAGCAGTACCTCGGGCAGGTACTTCCCGTCCTCCCCGCGCAGGCGCGGCGTCTCCTGCCGCCCTTTCGTCGCGACCAGGCGCAGGCGCAGGGCGCCGACCCCCGGCACGTCGAGCGCCGCCGTGTCGAGCACCTCGGACCAGGCGTAGACCGTATCCCCCGCGAAGCACGGGTTCGCGTGGCTGCCCCCGTTGATCGCGGCGATGGCCTGCGCGTTGGCGAGGCCGTTGAAGCTGAGCGCGCGGGCGAGGCTGATGACGTGGCCGCCGTAGATCAGCCGCCGCCCGTCCTCCCGGGCCTCGGTGTTGAAATGCACCTTGGCCGTGTTCTGCCACAGGCGGGTGGCCATCATGTGCTCGGCCTCGGCCACGGTCGCGCCGTCCACATGGTCGATGACCTCGCCGACCTCGTAGTCGTCGAGGCGGTACGGCTCGCCCGCAAGATCGAAGTCGTAGTTCTGGAAGCCGAAATTGTCGTCCGGCAGGACCAGGTCCTCGGCCGCGACCGCCGCGGCCAGCTCGGGCACCGTCTCCGCCGGGGCGGGGGCCTCCGGGTCGCGCTTGCGCACCATGACCCAGCGGACCCAGGTCAGCACGTCCGCCCCCGTCTGGTTGCGCGCCGTGGAGCGGACCCAGACGATCCCGGTGCGCCCGTTCGAGTTCTGCTTCAGCCCGATCACCTCCGAACTGGTGGCCAGCGTGTCGCCCGGGAAGACGGGCGCGAGGAAGCGGCATTCGGCGTAGCCGAGATTCGCCACCGCGTTCAGCGACACGTCCGGCACCGTCTTGCCGAAGGCGACGTGGAAGCCGACCAGATCCTCCAGCGGGCTTTCTGGCAACCCGCATTCGCGTGCGAAGGGGTCGGACGAATAGAGCGCGAAGCGGGTCGGATAGAGCGCCGTGTAGAGCGCCCGGTCCCCTTCCGTCAGGGTCCGCGGCGTCGCGTGGACCAGCGTCTCGCCGACGCTGAAATCCTCGAAGAAGCGTCCGGGGTTCGTCTTGGTCACGGGGGCCTGCCTCGCTGTGGTCCGATGGGGTCGCCCGGCTATAGTGGTGCGTGGCGGAAAAAGGAACAGCATGCTATATCCCGCATGGACCGTTCTACTGTCGGAGGGACCGGGATGGCGACGTTCGACGAGATGATGACGGGTGGCGTGGTCGTGCTGCGCGAGCGGGCGTCGGAAGGTGGCGGCTTGCCGGCGCTCGTTAAGGCATATGCTTCCCACAACGAAAAGAGCTTTGAGCGAGCGCAGGAGATCGTTGCCCGGTTCGCGAGAGAATCGGACTCTGTCGTGGATGAATTGATCGTCGAGCGCCGCGCCGAAGCCGAAACCAGCGATGAGACACGGCGGTAGAACAGGTCGGTTGCAGGATGACGATTGTTCTGGACAGTTCCGCCGTATTGGCCGTGCTTTTCAATGAAACTGGTAGCGATTACGTCAAGGCAGCATATCAGGATGAGGACTTCGAAAACACTCTGATCAGCGCCGTGAATGTAGCGGAAGTCGTCGGAAAACTTGCACACAAGGGCATGACGAACGACGCAATCGCGCAGACCCTCGCTGCCTTTCCGCACCGATGCGTCGCCTTTTCATCCGAGGAGGGTATGATTGCGGGAGTTCTCTTCCGTCATACGAAACCACACGATCTGTCTATCGGAGATCGTGCCTGCCTTGCCCTGGGCATGAGAATGAAAGCGCGTGTCCTGACGGCGGATCGCATCTGGGGCGAACTCGATGCCGATCGGATCAGGGGCGCGACGGTGGAGTCAATCCGCTAGCCCGCATCACGCGAACGCCACCTCGGGAAAATACTGCGGGGCTTCGCGTCGGTCGACCATGGTGTAGTCGCGGACGATGCGGAAGGTGCGGGTGCGGGTTTCGGGAGGCGTCTCCAGCGCCCGGGCGGCCTCGGCGTCGGGCCAGCCGGCCAGCGTCGCCGACCGGCCCTCCCGGGTCACGCTGTCGAGGGTGGCCGCGCCGAGGGAGGCCGGGGCCGGCATGGCGAGGGTGCCCGGATGCTCCGTCAGGGTGGCGACCTTCGCGTCGCCCGTCTCGGTCTCGTCGTAGCGGAACTGCGCGGGGGGCGCGGCCTCGCGGCTGTCGGCGATCATCTCGCCGATGCGCAGGCGGTAGCCCTCGAAGATATCCTCCCGCCCCCGCGCCTGCACGATGTGATGCTTCGCGTCGATGCGCCAGCGGATGAGCGCCTTCTCGTCGCGCCAGGTCGAGAAGGAAAGAAACGCGCCCGCATCCGCGCGGTCGCGGAACCGCTCGACATGGAGGAACCCGTCCATCGCCTCGACCCGCGCGCGCATGGTCGCGGCGATGTCGAGATAGGCATCGTCCCTGCCCGTCCGGGGCCGGACCTCGAAGAACACGCAGAACATCGCTCGATCTCCCTTCGCCGGCCCGAGCCTGCATCGCGCCCCGCCGGGTTTCAATAAAATCGTGATATATCATCCGTAAAATAGCACTCTACCCGTGTAAGGCAGGAGAGTACGATGAGTATTGAAGAAGGCGCCGTCCTACCAGAGGCAGCCCGTGACGCCGTAATCCTGTGGCAACGGCTGCGCGGCACGCGACCCCTGCCGACCCGTGCCGACTTCCGCCCGATAGAGTGGCGGCGCTGGATCTCGGATATCAGCGTCGTGGAGGTGCATGAGGGGCCGTCCCGCTATTTCGTCAGCCTGCATGGCGGGCGCACGCAGTCGGCCATCGGGGTGAACCTGCACAAGCGCTACATCGAGGAGGGGCTGGAGCCGGAGATGCAGCCCCTCGCCCTCGACCCCTATCGCGAGAGCGAGCGTACCGGCCTGCCGACGCTGTCGGTGATGACGCCGATGCTCTTCCCCAGCGTCTTTCGCGCCTTCCCGCGCCTCGTCCTGCCGTTCACGGACGATACGGCGGAGGGTGGGCCGGCGCGGGTGGACCGCTTCCTCACCTGGCTCGGCATCGACGCGGCCTCGCGCTACGACATGGAGGCCCTGTGCGCCGGGCAGGAGGCGGATTTCGAACGCTGCCGGGCGATCAGTGAACGGGCAGGGCTGCACGTCCTCGCGGCCTGAGACCCGGTCCTCCCCGAATTGTCCTGCGGCAGGAAAGGGTGACGGACCTCGCCTCACGCCGTACGCGGCGGAGCCTTCTGGGCGAGCCAGACGCCGGAGAGGACGATGACGAGGGCCGCGCCGTGATACCACGCGAACGCCTCGCCCAGCAGCACGATGGCGAGGAAGGAGGCGAAGAGCGGGACGAGGTTGATGAACACCCCCGCCCGCCCCGGCCCGATGACGTCCACCCCGCGCAGGAAGAAGAGCTGCGCGAGGCAGGAGGGGAAGATCGCGACGTAGAGCGTGACGAGCCAGCCCTGCACCGTCGGCATCGCGTACCCGTCGGTCAGCGCCGCCTCGACGAGGGCGGGCGGGATCGAGGTGAAGGCCGCGATGACCGCGAGCAGCGTGAAGAACGGCACCGCCGGGATGGCGGGGCGGATGCGCAGGGCCACGGTGTAGGCGGCGTACAGGAGACATGCGCCGAGCATGATGCCGTCGCCCGGGTTGAGCGCCCCCTCCAGCAGCGTCGCCGGCGCGCCCTTCGTGGCGATGAGCGTGACGCCGAGGATGGTCAGCGTGACGCCAGCCACCTGCATCGCCGTGATCCGCGTGCGGTAGGCGAGGACGGTGCCGAGCAGCACGAGACCGGGCATCGCCCCCTGTATGATGCCGATATTCACCGCCGCGGTGCGGGTTGAGGCGAGGTAGAACAGGGAGTTGAAGGCCGACAATCCCGTGAAGGACAACAGGACCAGCGGCCAGAACAGGGGCCTGATGACCTCCCAATGCCCCCGCACCTCCCGCCCGTAGAGCAGCCACAGCGCGGCCGCCACCAGCAACCATCGCAGCAGGACAAGCTGAAACGGCTGCACATGCCCGACCGCCAGCTGCCCCGCGATGACGTTGCCCGACCAGAACAGGGCGGTCAGGACGAGGAGGGCGGTGACGGGGATGCGGGACATGGGCGGCTTTCCGTAGGGCAGGTGCTCCCGACCTAGCGCGACCCGTCCGTCAGGAAAACCGGTTGTCCTTCGGGAACCCGCGCGGGGCCATGATGCCGGCACTCGCGCGTTTGCCGCGCCACTGGGCCAGCTCCTCCGCCGGGACGGAGCGGGTGTTGCCGTTGGTCATCGACCATTGCAGGCCGTCCTCCCATTTCAGGCTGCGCAGGTCCGACAGGCCGCCGTCCTTGTAGCGTTGCAGCAGCACGCCCTTGCCGCGGGCCATCTCCGGCATCTCGGCGAGGGGGAAGACGAGCAGCTTGCGGTTCCGGCCCACGGCGGCGACCGAATCGTCGCCCTCCTCGATGCGGGTGTAGAGCGCCGCGGGGGCGAGCGGGTCGGTGACGAGCACCTGCTTGCCGGAGCGCGTCTGCGCCAGCGCGTCGGCCTCGTCCAGCACGAAGCCGCGCCCCGCCGCGCTCGCCACGATGCCCTTCGCGCCGGGCCTGTGCGGGAAGAGGGCGACCATGCCCTCCTCGTTCGGCAGGTCGACCAGCAGGCGCACCGGCTCGCCCATCGAGCGCCCGCCGGGCAGCTTGTCGGCCCCGATGGTGTAGAACCGCCCGTTCGTCGCCATCAGCAGCAGGCGGTCGGTGGTCTGCGCGTGGAACATGAAGCGCGGGCCGTCGCCGTCCTTGTACTTCACCTCCGAATCGAGGGCGACATGGCCCTTCATCGCGCGGACCCAGCCGTTCTCGGAGCAGATGACGGTGATCGGCTCGCGGTCGATCATGGATTCGAGCGAGGGGGCGGCGACCTTGGGCGCGTCCGCGATCTCGGTCCGCCGCGCGCCGCCGGGGGCCGATCCGCCGAAGCGCTTGCGCGTCTCGCGCACCTCCGCGGCCAGCGCCTTCGACTGGAGAGTCTCGTCGTCCAGCAGCGCGGCCAGCTCGGCCCGCTCCGCGGCCAGGGCATCGCGCTCCTTGCGCAGCTCGATCTCCTCCAGCTTGCGCAGGGACCGCAGACGCATGTTGAGGATGGCCTCGACCTGGTTCTCGGTCAGACCGAATTCTGCCACCATGACGGGCTTCGGTTCGTCCTCCTCGCGGATGATGGCGATGACGCGGTCGAGGTTGAGATAGGCGATGATGTAGCCGTCCAGCACCTCTGCCCGCGTGTCGATCTTGCCGATGCGGTGGCGGGAGCGGCGCAGCAGCACCTCGCGCCGGTGGTCGAGGAAGGCCTGGATCGCCTCGCCCAGGCTCATCACGCGCGGGGTGCGTTTCGCGTCGAGGACGTTGAGGTTGAGCGGGACGCGCACCTCCAGATCGGTCTGGCGGAACAGCGCCTCCATCAGCGCGGCGTCGTCCACGTTGCCCGAACGCGGCTCCAGCACGAGGCGGATGTCCTCCGCCGATTCGTCGCGCACGTCGGCGAGGATGGGCAGCTTCTTCTCCGTTACCAGCGCGGCGATGCGCTCCACGAGCTTCGCCTTCTGCACCTGGAACGGCATTTCCGTGACCACGATCTCGTAGCGCCCCCGGCCCAGATCCTCCCGGTGCCACTTCGCCCGCAGGCGGAAGCCGCCCCGGCCCGTGCGGTAGGCGTCGAGGATGGACGCGGGCGGCTCGATCAGGATGCCGCCCGTGGGGAAGTCGGGAGCCGGGATGAACTCGGCCAGCTTCTCGACGGTGGCGTTCGGATGCTTCAGCAGATGCAGCATCGCCTCGCACAATTCGCCCACGTTATGCGGCGGGATCGAGGTCGCCATGCCCACCGCGATGCCGTTCGCCCCGTTGGCGAGAAGGTTCGGGAAGGCCGAGGGCAGGACGTCCGGTTCGGTCTCCTGCCCGTCGTAGTTGGGGCTGAAATCCACCGCGTCGTCGTCGAGACCGCGCAGGATGGCCGAGGCGATCGGCGTCAGGCGGCATTCCGTGTAGCGCATGGCCGCCGGGTTGTCCCCGTCGATGTTGCCGAAGTTCCCCTGCCCGTCGACCAGCGGATACCGGGCCGAGAAATCCTGCGCCAGCCGCACCAGCGCGTCGTAAACCGACTGCTCGCCGTGGGGGTGGTACTTGCCGACCACGTCCCCGACCACGCGCGCGCTCTTCTTGAACGGCCCGTCGGGGGGCATCCGCAATTGCCGCATCGCGAACAGCAGGCGGCGGTGGACGGGCTTCAGCCCGTCGCGCACGTCCGGCAGCGCCCGGTGCATGATGGTGGACAGGGCATAGGTCAGATACCGCCGACCCAGCGCCCGGGTCAGCGTCTCCTCCTCGATGGTGCCGGCATTGGCGCCGGGGGCGTCCTTCTCGTCGCTCATGGCGTTCTCGCTAGACTATTTCGCTTGCCTTGTCGAGAACAAAGCAAGACCATTCGGTTACGGTTTGGCAACGATTCTTTTCATAGGGTGAAGACCCGGGGTGATTCGCTCCCGGTCGGCGGCAGACAGACGAAAGGACGATTCCCCATGATTTCCCGGTCTCCGATCCGCGTCGTCCGCCTCCCGGCGCTCACCGTCCTCGCGCTGATGCTCGGTGCCGGGGGCGTCGAGGCGCGGTTGCCCGACGTGCTGCCCAAGCTGTCGATCGAGACCGTGGAGGCCATCCACCGCCCCACCGGCTGCATGGCGAAGCTGGAGTTCAGCGGCAAGGCGCTGATCGGCGCGGTCATCGTCGACCGATTGTGCCTGCCCGAGGATGCGGAGGCCGAGGCCGTGCCCGCCTTCAAGCGCGATTTCGAAGTGCCCGCCGCTCATCGCCACCGCCTCAGAGGGCGCTGAGCAGGGGGGCGACGTCACGGGTCTCGACCTCGACCACCCACAGGTCCGGGTCCGTCGCCGCGCGCCGGGCGATGGCGGCGTCGATCTCGGCATCGGGCAGGGGCGTCTCGCCGCTGACGGCCTGCCACTCGGCCTCGTTCTCCATCGTGTAGCGCCGTGCGTACAGGGTGCTCGTGCCGTCGAGATGGTTCTGGCGGATCAACAGCGCTCCGGCGGTGCGGTCGCCCTTGCGCAGGACGTAGGCCCCTTCGCCGCGCGCCTGGCACATCTGGAGCAGCGCGGAGACGCGCATATGGGCGGCGAGGCTCACAGCCCGCGATCCACCAGCAGGAAGATGGCGCAGGCGGCGACGAGCACGCCCATGGTGCCGTTGAAGGCGCGGATGCGGCCCTCCGTCGACAAGAAGCGCCGGATGCTCGCCCCGGCGACGGTCCAGAGCAGGGCCGAGCCGAGGCCCAGCGCGGCGAAGACGCCCGCGCAGACCGCCGCCTCCGTCAACGGCGCGCGGCCCAGCATGTAGCCGCCGACCACCGCGATGGCCATGGCCCAGGCCTTCGGGTTGATCCACTGGAACCCGGCGGCCATCAGGAAGGTGAAAGGCCGCGCCGCCTCGTCGGCTCGCGCCCGCCCCGCCGTGCCGATCTTCCACCCGATCCACAGCATCACCCCCGCCCCGATATAGCGCAGCGCCTCGCGGAAGAGGGGCGATTGCTCGAACAGGACGCCGAGGCCCAGCGCCATGGGAAACAGCATCAGCGGAAAGCCGAGCGCCACGCCGAACAGATGCGGCAGCGTCCGCCGGACGCCGAACCGCGCGCCGGAGCTGGCGAGCATGATGTTGTTCGGTCCCGGCGTGTAGAGCGAGGCCAGCGCGAAGAGCGCGAGCGGGACCAGCGAGTCGAGGGGCATGGGGGCGGGCTTTCGGAACGATCCTGTCGCCCCGTCATAGGGCGGATCGTCGCCCGGATGCAATTCGCGGGTTTCGGTCGGGCAGCGATACCGTGGGGCGGCCGTCGGCCATGTCGGGGCCGGGGGGACCGCGACCCCCGGCCCGCCCCCCTCAGTACCCGCCGTAATACGGCGCGCGGAAGCGGCAGCCGAAGGGCGAGGCGATGCGGCAGGTTCCGTAGCCGGTGTCGCGATACGGGATGGTGTAGCCGTAGGACGGATACCCGTAGGTGTTCCCGCCGTTCCAGTACGGGTAGTAGGACGGGATCGTCGTCGGCGTCGTCCAGGGCTGATAGGGCACCGGGCGGGGCCAGGCGACGGGGGGCTGATAGCCGTGATGGCGCAGGACGTGCGCCTGTTCGCAGTAAGGGCCGTTGAGGATGGTGCAGTTGGAGGCATGGGCGTCGGCAGAGGCCGGGGTCAGGGCGGCCCAGGCGAGGGCGAGGGCGGCGATACACGGGTACTTCATCACGTTCATCCTTTCCTGCGTGATTTATAACGATTCAAGAATGCACGTAATCCGTATACCTTTCAACCCCCGGAAGGCTTTTACCTTTCCTGCTCGCCCATGTTCTCCTTTTGATTCGCGCGCTCGGGCGCGTGAGTCGCGTCGCTGTATCGGGGACGCGGCCTGACGGTCCGGCTCTCCGTCGTCACGAAACCCGCATTGCGCGGGTCGGATGGACTACCCGCAGGCGCGCGGGTGGTGTAGGGAGCCGCCAGAATCGACACGAAGGGAGCGGTCGCGATGGCAAGGCTTGGATGGGGGATGATCGGCGGGGGCGAGGGGAGCCAGATCGGCCCCGCGCACCGCCTGGGCGCGGGACTGGACGGCGACTTCGTCTTCGCCGCCGGGGCGCTCGACCACCGGGCGGAGGCGGGCCGCGCCTATGCGAGGCGTCTCGGCATCGCGTCCGACCGCGCCTACGGCGACTGGCGGGAGATGCTGGAGGGCGAGCGCGGACGCGAGGACCGCGTGGACCTCGTGACCGTGGCCACGCCCAACGCGACGCATTTCGAGATCGCGAAGGCGTTCCTCGAAGCCGGGTTCCACGTCCTGTGCGAGAAGCCGATGACCGTGACGGTCGGGGAGGGCGAGGAGATCGTGCGCCTGGCCGAGGAGACGGGGCGCATCTGCGCCGTGAACTACGGCTACAGCGGCTATTCCCTCGTCCGGCACATGCGCGCGATGGTGGCGCGGGGCGATCTGGGCGCGGTGCGGGTCGTCGTGGCCGAGTTCTCCCACGGGCACCATGCCGATGCGGCGGATGCGGACAATCCGCGCGTGCGCTGGCGCTACGACCCCGCGCAGATGGGCGTCTCGGCGCAGTTCGCCGATTGCGGCATCCATGCGCTGCACATGGCCAGCTTCGTCACCGGGCAGGAGGTGACGCGCCTGTCCGCCGATTTCGTCTCCACCATGCCGGTCCGCACGCTGGAGGACGACGCGATGGTCAACTTCCGCATGGATGGCGGCGCGGTGGGCCGGCTCTGGACCTCCGCCGTGGCGGTAGGGCGGATGCACGGGCTGACGATCCAGGTCTTCGGCGAGAAGGGCGGCCTGAGATGGGCGCAGGAGCAGCCGAACCAGCTCGTCTGGACCCCCACGGGCGGGCGCAACCAGATCATCGAGCGCGGCGAGGCGGGCCTGTCGCCCGAGGCCGACCGCGCGTCCCGCGTGACCATCGGCCATGCCGAGGGGATGCCGCTCGCCTTCGCGAACATCTACGGGGACCTTGCGGAATGCATCCGCGCGCGCAAGGAGGGCCGCGAGCCGGACCCGGCGGCGACGCTCTACCCCACCGCCGCCGACGGCCTGCGCTCGATGGCCGCCGTGCATGGGGCGGTGGCGTCGGCGAAGGCCGACGGGGCCTGGGTCGACGCGCGCCCGCCGATGTTCCGCCCCGCCCCCGCGTGAGGCGGCCCAACCTCAAGCAGATCGAGACCTTCGTCGCCGTCGCGGACCTGGGCAGCTTCAGCCGCGCGGCGACGCGGCTGGGCACGACCCAGCCCGGCATCTCCCAGCGCATCGCCGCGCTGGAAGCCGCCCTCGGCGCGGTCCTGCTGGAGCGCGATCCGGGTTCCGTGCGCCTGACGGCCAGGGGGCGCGACCTGCTCGACCCGGCGCGGCGGGTGCTGCGCGCGGCGGACGATCTCGTCGTCGCCTCGGGCAATCCGGCGGCCTTCGACGGGGTGCTGCGGCTGGGCGTGACGGAGATGGTGGTGCACACGTGGCTGGGCGATTTCCTCGCCCGGCTCGCGGCGGCGTATCCGGCGCTGGCGGTGGAGCTGACCGTCGATTTGTCGGTGACGCTCGACCGGGACCTGGCCGAGCGGACGCTCGATCTGGCGTTCCAGAGCGGCCCGTTCGCGCATCCGGCGAGCGGGAGCGTGCCCCTCGGGACCTATCCGCTCACCTGGGTCGCCGCGCCGTCCGTGGCCGCCGCGCTGGGACCGGGGGCGACGCTGGAGGCGCTGCTGGCCCATCCGATCCTGACCCATGCGCGCGATACGCGCCCCTATGCCGACGTGGAGGACCACGTGCGCCGCGCGGGACGGAAGACCCCGCGGCTCGTGCCCTCGAACAACCTCGCCGCCTGCATCCGCATGACGGCGCAGGGCATGGGCGTGGCCACCCTGCTCGACGCCATGGTCGCCCCCGAGATCGAGAGCGGACGCCTGGCCCGGCTCGACTACGCCTGGACCCCGGAGCCGCTCGCCTTCTTCGCCCGCTACGACGCCGAGCGCGCCCCGCGCTTCGTCTCGCTGGCCGCCGGGCTGGCGGGGGAGGCGGCGGCGGCCTTCGTCGCGGACGGTAAGCCGGCCTTATCGTCCGCATAAGCGAAAATAATTTGAAATCGTCGCCCCGTCGCCCGACGCTGCTCGCGCTGACAGGGAGGCGACAGACATGGGCGATCCATCGGTGCGGCTGGGCGTGGATATCGGGGGGACCTTCACCGATGTCGTGCTGGAGACGCCGCAAGGGCAGGTCTCGACCAAGGTCCTGACCACCTACGCCGCGCCCGAGGACGCCATCATCGAGGGCATCGCGCGGGTCTGCAGGCGCGCGGGCGTCGCGCCGGGCGCCATCGGCCAGATCATCCACGGCACCACGCTCGCCACCAACGCGCTCATCGAGCGGCGGGGGGCGAAGACGGCGCTGATCACCACCGAGGGCTTTCGCGACGTCATCGAGATGCGCACCGAGAGCCGGTTCGAGCAGTACGACCTGAACCTGCGTCTACCCGAACCGCTCCTGCCCCGGCAGAGCCGCCTGACCCTGCGCGAGCGGATGAATGCGCGGGGCGAGGTGCTGGTGCCGCTGGACCGGGACGAGGTCGCGGCGCTGGCCGCGCGCATCGGGCGGGCGGGTTACGGGAGCGTGGCCGTCGGCCTGCTGCACAGCTACGCCAATCCCGCGCACGAGCGCATGGTGCGCGACGTACTGGCCGAGGCGCTGCCCGGCGTCATGGTCTCACTGTCCTCCGAGGTCTCGCCCCAGATGCGCGAGTACGAGCGGTTCAACACCGTCGTCGCCAACGCCTACATCAAGCCGCTGATGAAATCCTATCTGGGCCGCCTGGCCGGGCGGCTGCGGGAGGAGGGGGTGGACTGCCCCGTCTTCCTCATGCATTCGGGCGGGGGCATCATCTCGCTGGAAAGCGCAGCGGAGTTCCCGGTCCGGCTGGTCGAGAGCGGGCCGGCGGGGGGCGCGGTCTTCGCCGCCGATATCGCGGCGCGCTACGGCCTGGAGAAGGTGCTCAGCTTCGACATGGGCGGGACGACGGCGAAGATCTGCCTCATTCGTGGGGGCGTGCCCAAGACGGCGCGCGTGTTCGAGGTCGCCCGGACGTATCGCTTCAAGAAAGGCTCGGGGATGCCCATCTCGATCCCCGTCATCGACATGGTGGAGATCGGCGCGGGCGGGGGCAGTCTCGCCCATGTGGACGCGATGCGCCAGATCCGCGTCGGGCCGGAGAGCGCGGGGTCCGAACCCGGTCCCGCCTGCTACGGCCGGGGCGGGACGCGCCCGGCGGTGACGGACGCGGACCTGACGCTCGGCAGGCTCGACCCGGAGACCTTCGCGGGCGGGTCGATCCCCCTCGATGCGGCGGCGGCGCGCCGGGCGCTGGAGACGATGCTGGGCGAGCCGCTGGGGATGGATGCGCGGGAGGCGGCCTTCGGGCTGGCCGAGGTGGTGGACGAGACCATGGCCAACGCCGCGCGCGTCCATGCGGTCGAGAACGGCGAGGACCTCGCGGAGTACACCATGATCGCCTTCGGCGGCGCGGCCCCGCTCCATGCGGGGCGGTTGTGCGAGAAACTGGGCATCGACCGGCTGCTGGTACCCCCCGGCGCGGGGGTCGGGTCGGCCATCGGCTTCCTGCGCGCGCCCTTCAGCTTCGAGGCGAATCGCAGCGTCTACATGCGCCTGTCCGATTTCGATCCAGACCGGGTCAAGGCGCTGTTCGCGGAACTGGGGGAGGAGGCGCGCGGGTTCGTGCGCTCCTGCGATGCGGATGCGGACATCCTGTCCGAGTACAAGGCCTACATGCGCTATACCGGCCAGGGCTGGGAAATCCCCGTCGATCTGAGCGCCGAACAGGCCGGGGCACCGGACGCGGCCACCTGCAAGGCGCGGTTCGAGGCGGAATACGCGGCGCTGTTCGGGCGGGTGGTGGACGGCATGGATATCGAGATCACCGTCTGGGCCGTGAACGCGACGACGCCCCCGCAGGCGGTCGCGCGAGTCGCGGAGGAGCCGGACGGCACGACGGTCGCGCCGCCCCGGACCCGCGCGCTCTTCGATCCCGCCCTGGGCGAGACGGTGGAGGCGGGCATCCACGCCCGCGACACCCTCGCTCCGGGCGATACGCTCGACGGCCCCGCCGCCATCGTCGAGGACGAGACGACCATCATCGTCCCCGCCAGCCGCCGCGCCCTGCGCCAGCCGGACGGGTGCATCGACGTGAAGGAGGGCGGAGCGTGACGGTCGGGTTTTCCCTCTACCCCGGACGCGATCCGGGGCCTTTTCGAGTGTCGTGCTCCGGTGGAAACAGGCCCCGGCTCAAGGCCGGGGCAGAAACCTACTTCGAGAGGACCACCCCATGACCCCCACCACCGTGCAATACCAGGTCATGTGGAACCGCCTCGTCTCCGTGGTCGAGGAGCAGGCGCAGGCCCTCGTGCGCACCGCCTTCTCGACCTCCGTGCGCGAGGCGGGGGACCTGTCGGCAGGGGTCTACGACCTGCAAGGCCGGATGCTGGCGCAGGCCGTGACCGGCACGCCCGGCCACGTGAATGCCATGGCCGAATCCGTGGGCCATTTCATGCGCCGCATCGGCGTGGAGACCATGGCCGAGGGCGACGTCTACATCACGAACGACCCGTGGGAGGGGACGGGCCACCTGCACGACATCACCGTCGTCACCCCCTCCTTCCGGGGCGGCGCGCTGGTCGGCTTCTTCGCCTGCACCGCGCATATCGTGGATATCGGCGGGCGCGGCTTCGGGGCGGATGCCAACTCGGTCTACGAGGAGGGCCTCTACATCCCCATCATGCGCTTCGCCGACAGGGGCGCGGTGGACGAGACGCTGGTGCGGATCATCCGGGGCAACGTGCGCGAGCCGGATCAACTGGTCGGCGATATCTACGCGCTCGCCACCTGCAACGGGATCGGCCATCGCCGCCTCGTGGACATGATGGACGAGTTCGGCCTGGAGACGCTGGACGGCATCGCCGCCTTCATCCTCGACAATTCCCGCCGCGCCACCGTAGAGCGCATCGCGGCGCTGCCGAACGGGTCGGCGGACGGGGCGATGACCATCGACGGCTACAGCGCACCCGTGACCCTCAAGGTCCGGCTCGATATCGCGGACGACCACATCCTCGCCGATTTCGCCGGCACGTCGGGGTTGGACCGCAAGGGCATCAACGTCCCGCTGGTCTACACCAAGGCCTATGCCTGCTACGCCCTGAAATGCGCCATCGCGCCCGAGATCCCGAACAACGCCGCCTCGCTGGAGCCGTTCCGCGTGGTGGCCGAGGAGAACAGCATCGTCCACGCGCTCCATCCCGCCCCCGTCGCCCTGCGCCACGTCATCGGGCACATGATCCCCGACACGGTCTACGCCGCGCTCGACACGCTGCTGCCCGCGACCGTTCCGGCGGAAGGGGCGGGGAGCCTGTGCAACTTCCAGGTCAGCCTGCGCCCGCGCACAGACGCGCCCGCCCCCGCCGATGCCGTGCGGTCCGAGGTGCTGACCTTCAATTCCGGCGGGTCCGGCGCGCGGCCCGCGCTCGACGGGATGAACGCCACCGCCTTTCCGTCGGGCGTGATGACCATGCCGGTCGAGGCGACGGAGAATGTCGGCCCCATCCTCATCACCCGCAAGGAGCTGCGCCCCGATTCGGGCGGCGCGGGGGCGCATCGCGGGGGTCTGGGCCAGTACATGCAGGTCGCCGCGCGCGAGGGGCACGAATTCGACATCTCCGCGATGTTCGACCGCGTGGACCATCCCGCGCGGGGGCGTCAGGGCGGCAGGCCCGGCGCGCCGACGACCATCGCGCAGGACGACGGCACGCCGATGCGCGGCAAGGGGCGGCAGTTCGTCCCCCACGGCCGCACGGTCATGCTCGCCTTTCCGGGCGGGGCGGGCTACGGCGAGCCGGGCGCGCGCGACCCGGCCCTCGTCCGCCGCGACCTGGCGGGCGGCTACATCACGCCGGAGGCGGCGAAACGCGAGTACGGGCTGGACGACGCGGAGATCGCCCGCGTGCTGGACGCGGTCGAGACGGGGGAGGAGATCGAATGAGCACGACACCGGCGAAGGCCGCCTACGACGTGGTGATCGTCGGCGGAGCGATGATGGGGGCCTCGACGGCCTGGTTCCTGACGGAGAATCCCGACTTCGACGGCTCCGTCCTCGTGGTCGAGCGCGACCCGACCTATGCCGCCTGCTCGACCACGCACACCAACTCGTGCATGCGCCAGCAGTATTCCAACGCGATCAACGTCCGCATCTCGCAATTCGCGGCCGAGTTCGTGAAGGGCTTCCACGAGCGGATCGGCCTGCCGGACGCTCCGCGCCTCGGCATCCGCAGCTTCGGGTACATGTACCTCGCCGGCACGGAGGATTTCGCCGCCACCCTGCGCGAGAACCTCGCCGTCCAGCACGCCGCCGGGGCCGAGACCGTGCTGATGACGCCGGAGGAGATCGCGCGGGACTACCCGTTCTACCATGTCGACGACATCGTGCTCGGCTCGATCAACCTGCGCGACGAGGGATACTGGGACGGCTCGGCGGTGTTCGACGGCTGGCGGCGCTCGGCCCGGGCGCGGGGGGTCGAGTTCGTCGCGGGCGAGGTCGTCGCGATGCCGAAGGATGCGGGCGGTACCCGCGTCGAGAGCGTGACCCTGGCGAGCGGCGAGACCGTCGCCTGCGGGGCGGTGGTCAACGCCTCCGGCCCCCGCGCCGCGCGCACGGCGGCGATGGCTGGCCTCGACATCCCGGTCGAGCCGCGCAAGCGCTACTCCTGGGTCTTCAAGGCGGAGAAACCGCTGAGCCGCGACCTGCCGCTGACCATCGACCCCTCCGGCGTGCACGTGCGCGAGAACGGGGGCGGGACGTACCAGTGCGGCGGCCACGCGGACCACGACCCCGCGGTCGCCTACGACGATTTCGCGATGGACGCCGATCTGTGGCAGGATCACGTCTGGCCCGTACTCGCCCACCGCATCCCGCAATTCGAGGCGATCCGGGTGACGAGCGAATGGGCCGGTCACTACGCCTACAACACCCTCGACCACAACGCCGTCATCGGTCCGCATACGGAGGTGGAGAACTTCCACTTCCTCAACGGCTTCTCCGGCCACGGCCTCCAGCAATCCCCGGCCATGGGGCGGGGCATGGCGGAGCTGCTGACCCACGGGGAATTCCGCACGCTGGACCTGTCCCCCTTCGGCTACGGACGCATCGCGCGGGGGGAGGCGCTGGTGGAGAAGGCGGTGATCTAGGCAGGCATCATCTGCACTTTATGGTGGAATTGTATTAATTATACTACATATACGGGTTTTCATCCATCAGGAGAACCCGCCGTGAAGAAGTCTATCGTATCGCTCGTCATCGCCAATGCCCTGCTTGCCCTGCCCGCGCAGGCCGACGTGACGAAGGAGCAGCTCGGGCAGATGCTGCTGGGGAAGACGAGCGTGGTCATCACGCAGAACTACCTGGACTACTACGCCGAAGGGCTGACCGGCCCGACTACGAAGGGCGGATACCATCCGGGCATAGACTACCGCTCGCAGCAGCCGGAGACGGTATACGCGCCGCTCGACGGTGTCGTGGATGCCGTTCCCGGCGGACCCTACGGCATCCTGGCGATCAAGAAGGACGGCTCCGAGACGCGGATCATACTCGCGCATATGAGCGCGTTCTCGGTCAAGAAGGGTGACAAGGTCCAGACCGGCTGCGCGATCGGCAAGACGGGCCGCGTCGGAACCGACGCCCCGCACCTGCACGTGGAAGCCCGCGTGGGCCGCAACACCGCCGCCTACTATTTCCAGACGAAGACGGATACCGGGGTCAACAAGCCCCCGGAGACGATACCGCCGAGCTACAAGCTGCTCGCCCCGTTCGCCTGCAGGCAGTGATCCAGGGCCGGGGCATCGGTTCGCCGTTCATCGCACGGTAAGGCAAGTTACGCGGCCTCCCGTGCGAAGCCGTCGACCGCTGCCCCGGCTCTCTACACGCCCCGCAACGTCACCATCCCCTCCGGCACGCCCAGCGCCCGGGCGAGGAACACCCGCTCCCCGTCCTGCTCCAGCCGGGACAGGGCCAGCCCTGCGTCCATCCAGAGCGGGGTGTGGTCCGCCTCGGTCGGCGGGCCGAGGGGGCGGACGGGGTGGCAGAGGTAGAGGTGGGCGGTCTTGCGGCACCATTCCTCCTCCTCCCGGAGCCAGGCATGGCGGCGGAAGACGCCGAGCCGGCGCACGGGGGCGATCCGCCAGCCCGTCTCCTCGTGCACCTCGCGGTGGAGCGCGGCGAGCACGCTCTCTCCCGCCTCGATCCCGCCGCCGGGCAGCAGGAGGTCGCCCTTCTGCTCCGCGATCAGGACGCTGCGTCCGGACAGGATGACGGCATAGACGCCGGGCCGGTCGCGATAGCGCGCTCCGGCAAGGGGGGCGGGACCGAAACGTCGCATCGTGGAACCTCCGGGCACGGGGTGGGGACTGGCGGACGCGCGCCCGCGCCATATCTCGTCAAGGCCCGCCCGGAGCCGGATCGTTAGAGAGATGCCATGACCGACGCAACCCCTTCCATGGACGGCGCCGACGCCGTCCTTCCCTTTCAGCTCGACCGGCTCGACGTGCGCGGGCGCGTGGCGCGGCTCGACACCGCCATCGACACCATCCTGACCCAGCACGACTATCCGACCCCCATCTCGGGCCTGCTGGCCGAGGCGACCCTGCTGACGGTGCTGATCGGACAGACGATGAAGCTGCGCCACCGCTTCTCGCTCCAGGCGCGGGGGCAGGGGGTGGTGACGCTGCTGGCGACGGACTATTTCGCCCCCGAGACCGAGGATGCGCCCGCGCGCGTCCGAGCCTATGCCGGCTACGACGAGGCGGCCTTCGAGGGCAGCGGGCTGGAGGGCATTGCGCTCTTGGGCGGCGGCGTTATGGGCGTGACCATCGACCAGGGGGGAGGGCGGCAGCCCTACCAGGGCATCACCCCCCTCAGCGGCGCGAGCCTCGCCGAATGCATGGAGATCTACTTCGCCCAGTCCGAGCAGATCGCCACCCGCTTCGCCGTCGCCTCCGCCTTCGCCAGCGAGCCGGGGAAGGAGCCGGGATGGCGCGCGGGGGGGATCGTGATCCAGCACCTGCCGAAGGCGTCGCCGCTGATGCCGGGGGGACAGGATGCCCCGTCGGGGGCCGACAACCTGATGAACGCCGACGACGTGGCCGCGATGGGCGAGACCGTCGACGACTGGACTACCGCCGCGACCAAGCTCGCCACCGTCGAGGCGCACGAACTGCTCGGCCCGCACGTCGCGCCCGACCGCCTGCTCCTCCGCCTGTTCCACGAGGACGCGCCGCGCGTCTACGCGCCCCAGCCGGTCGAGTTCGGCTGCACCTGCGACGCGGCGGGGCTGCGCAGCCTCCTGTCGGGCTATGCCAAGGAGACGCTGGCGGAGATGGCCGAAGACGGGCATATTACCGCCGACTGTCAGTTCTGCGGCTCGCATTTCTCCTTTGCGGTCGACGATCTCGCCACGGAGACCCCATGACCCTCATCACCCGCCGTACCGGCCTCCTCACCCTCGGCGCGCTCGGCTTGGGCGCCTGCGCCTCGCCGACCATGGAGCTGAACCCCGATATCACCCCCATCGCCTTCGAGGGAGGGCGCTTCCCGCTTCAGGTGGGCCTCATCCGGCTCGATATCCCCGTGCGCGACGCGGCGGCGGGGGCGGTGCCGGCGGATGCGGATTTCGTGGTGACGATCGAGGATGTCGCGAAGCTCTGGCCGAGCCAGCGGCTCCAGGCGGTCGGCGGCCCGCGCGAGGCGACCTGGGTTATCGACGATGCCAGCGCCGTCTCCCGCGCCACCGAGGAGGGGGAGCTGATCGTCGGGACGATGCAGGTGCGCCTCGTCATCGTGGACGGCACGGGCCGGGAGGAGGCGAGCGCGGGCGCGCGCATCGACGCCGAGACCCGCATCACGGGGACACCGAGCATCGTCCGCCGTCAGGAACTGCTGCACGGCATGGTCGTCGACATGGCCGTCGAGCTGGATCGCCAGATGGACGCCTCCATCGCCCGGATGCTGCCGCGCTACATCGGGACGGTGGCGGGGTAGGGCTGCCGGTGCACGGGCGACGCGCGGTCGCCCCGCTCTCCGCGTCACCACGGCATTCCCGCGGGGTCAGCGCCCCCGCATCATCCCGCGCGCGGTCTTCACATCCGCCGCGATCTGCGCGGTCAGGGCGTCGAGGCCGTCGAACTTGCGTTCGTCGCGGATGAAGGCGTGCAGGGCCACGGCGATCTCCGAGCCGTAGAGGTCGCCGTCGAAATCGAACAGATGCGCCTCCAGGATTGGCACCGTCTTCTCGAAGGTCGGGCGCAGGCCCAGATTGGCGACCCCGGGCACGCGGCCCCGGTGCGGCCCGTCGAGAATCTCCGCCTCGACGGCGTAGACGCCGAATTTCGGGGCAAGGATGCCGTCGAGGGGAAGGTTGGCGGTGGGAAACGAGAGCGTGCGCCCCCGCTGGTCTCCCCGTTCCACGATGCCGCGGATGCGGTGCGGTTCGCCCAGGATGGCGGCGGCGTCGCGCGGGTTGCCCTCGCGCAGGGCCGCCCGGGCCGAGGAGGAGGAGTAGAGCGCGCCTTCCTCGTCGGCCACCGTGTCGAGCGCCGTGACGGCGAAACCGTGGTCGCGGCCCAGCGCCGCCAGCGTCGCCGTATCGCCCGCCCGCCGCGCGCCGAAGCGGAAATCCCCGCCCACCGTCACCGCGTTCACGCCGAGGCTGTCGACCAGCACCTCGCGCACGAAGGCGTCCGGCGTCATCGCGGCGAGCGCGGCGTCGAAGGGCAGGACGTAGCACGTCTCGACCCCGAGGGCGGCGAGCTTGCGCGTCTTCTCCGGCAGGCGGGTCAGGCGGAAGGGCGGCGCGTCGGGGGCGAAGAAGCTGCGCGGATGCGGGTCGAAGGTGGCCACGGCGAGGGGCGCGTCGGGCCGGGCCGCGCGCGCGGCGGCGATGACGGCCTGATGCCCCCGGTGCACGCCGTCGAAGTTACCCAGCGCGAGCGTCGGCCCCTGCGGCAGGTCGGGGGGCAGGCGGGTATATCCGTGGACGATGTGCATGGCGCTCCGGGGCCGGGATGCTCGCCGGCAGGTCGATCTCGTCGCGGGGGCGCTTCGGTGCCAAGACCGTCGCCTCCCCGTCGAGCACCACGGTATCGCCGACCCGGCACGTGCAATCAAGGGTGATCCGGCTCTTTTCGCTCTCCACCGCGCGCACGGTGCAGGTCACGTCGACCTCGTCGCCGGGGCGCACGGGGGCGCGAAACCGGAGCGTCTGGCTCAGGTAGACCGCGCCGTGCCCGGGCAGGCGCTCGCCGATCACGGCCGATATGAGGCTCGCCGTCAGGATGCCGTGGGCGATGCGGCCCTTGAAGACGGTCTCGGCGGCGTGGTCGTCGCAGAAGTGGAGCGGGTTCCGGTCGCCGCTGGCATCGGCGAAGGATTCGATCTCCGCATCGGTGATCGTGCGGGTGAGGCTGCGGGCCATACCCACCTCGATCTCGTCGATATACAGCGTCGTCATGGCCATCCTCCGAAGGATCTACGCAATATTAGTGCGCCCGAGGTTCCTTTATTGTTAATTTATTATTCAGCGTAGGAAGGCAAGCGCTTTTTCCGGCGCGGCCCCCTGGGAGGCCAGCCACGGGGCCAGCGTCTCGTGCCTCAGCGCGCCCCCGGCATCGAGCAGGACCTCGGCCCCGAGCCCCCCCGCGACGAAGAGGCAGTCAAAGCCGTTTTCGGCGGCGCCCTTCACGTCGGTCGCCGGGCCGTCGCCGATGGCGAGGATGCGCTCGCGCGCGACGGTGCGGCCCGTCCTCTCGGCGATGCGCGCGCGGGCGAGATCGTAGATGGGGGCGTGGGGCTTGCCGAAATAGCGCGCGGTGCCGCCCTCCCGTTCGTAGGCCTGCGCCAGCGCCCCGCCGCACCAGATGCGCCGCGCGCCCCGGTCCACGACGATATCCGGGTTCGCGCAGACCATGACGAGGCCGCGCGCCTTCGCCTCGCGGTAGAAGCTCGCATAGTCGTCGGGCGATTCGGTCGCGTCGTCGTGGAGACCCGAGCACAGGATGAACTCGGCCTCGTCGAGCGACACCTTCTCGACCGGCACGCCCTCGAAGAGGTCGTAATCCCGCTCCGGGCCGACATGATAGGCCCGGGCACCGAATTCGCCGGTCTTCAGCGCCTCGACCGTGGCGTCGCCCGAACTGACGATCAGGTCGTAGCTGTCCGCCGGCGCGCCCATCCGGGCGAGCTGCGCCGCGACGGAGAAATCGGGGCGCGGGGCGTTGGTCAGCAGCACGACGATGCCGCCGCCCGCGCGATAGCCGCGCAACGCCTCGACCGCCGCCGCATGGGGCCGGATGCCGTCGTGATAGACGCCCCACAGGTCGCAGAGTACGGCATCGTAATCGCCGGAAATCTCGGCAAGCGAATCGACGATCTCGGTCATGGGGCCTCCCGGCGGGTCAGATACAGGTGCGGAGCAGGTAGACCGCCGCGATGCCGATGGCCATGGTGGCGACGCGGTTGGGCATGGCAATGGCGCCTGCGGAGCCGATGCGAGATGCGGCATCGGGGTAGGTCAGAACCACCGCCCCAGGCTGCCGCCTCGATACTCGAACACGTAGTCTTCGGGGACCATCCCCAAGGTCGTGAGGATGTCGATCAGGTCGTCCATCACATCCAGATCCTCGGCGCAGCCGGAGCGGTCCGATACGCACCGCCAGCATTCGTCGAAGATGGCACGATACGCCTCGTCGGTGATCGTGCCGTCCTTCCCAAGGCGAAACGCGTTGTGGATCAGAACGAGAAAAGCGAATTTCGAGACCTGATTGGTCAGGCTTGAGGGGTCGCCGTAGGTCAGGGCCGATGCGATGGCATCGACGGCCCTGACACTTTTCACCAGATCGTTGCTCGTCCGCTCCTGCACCGCCGGACTACGCCGAGATGCGCCGGTTCACCAGGTCGTTGTAGTCCCGCGCCAGCCCGGTCACGAACTCGCCCACCTCGTAGGTGTGGGGGCCGATCTCGGCGACGGGGGTGACTTCGGCGGCGGTGCCGGTGAGGAAGCATTGCTCGAAGCCGGCCAGCTCGTCCGGCATGATCGCCCGTTCGTGGACCGGGATCTGGCGGTCCTTGAGCATGCCGATGACGGTGCGGCGGGTGATGCCGTCGAGGAAGCAGTCGGGGTCGGGCGTGTGGACCGCGCCGTCCTTGTAGAAGAAGACGTTCGCGCCCGTCGCCTCGGCCACCCGGCCCCGATAGTCGAGCATCAGGGCGTCGGTGTAGCCCTTCGCCTCGGCGGCATGCTTCGACAGGGTGCAGATCATGTAGAGACCGGCAGCCTTGGCGTCGCAGGGAGCGCTCTCGGGGGAGGGGCGCTTGTAGTCGGCGATGTCGAGGCGCACGCCCTTGACGCTCGCCTCGCCGAAGAGGTTGGGCCATTCCCAGGTGGCGATGGCCATGTGGATGGTCGAGCGCTGGGCCGAGACGGCCATCATCTCCGACCCGCGCCACGCGACGGGACGGACATAGGCCTCCGTCAGGCCGTTCGCCTCCAGCGTCGCCTTCTTCGCCGCCTCGATCTCGTCGACCGAATAGGGGATCTCGAATCCCATGATGCGGGCGGATTTGTGCAGGCGCTCGGTATGCTCGCGGCTCTTGAAGATCTCGCCCGAATAGCACCGCTCGCCCTCGAAGACGGACGAGGCGTAGTGCAGGCCGTGGGTCAGCACATGCACCTTCGCGTCGCGCCAGTCCACGAGTTCACCGTCGTACCAGATGACGCCGTCACGGTCGTCGAAGGGCAGGGGAGCCGCCATTGTCTTCATCCTTCATTACGCGCATGTCTGATTTTCGTTTCTTATGTTGCGCGAGACCTATCGGTAGGCTACGTTTATGTCAACGGTCCTGACATAATTCGTGAAGGCGCGATGCCCGATTCCTTCTCCCTGCGTCCGTCGTCCCGCCCCGTGCCGCGCGGGTCGGGCGACGACCGGCTCTTCCTGACGGGGCGCAAGCTGCGCGAGGGGGCCGAGCTGATGTTCTTCGCCTATCGCGCCTTCACCCGCGATCCCGACCGCATCCTCCACGAGCGCGGCTACGGGCGGGCGCATCACCGGGCGCTGCATTTCATCGGTCGGCGGCCCGGCATCCCGGTGGCCGGGCTGCTCGACATCCTCGGCATCACGAAGCAGTCGCTCGCCCGGGTGCTCAGGCCCCTGGTCGAGGACGGGCTGGTCGAGAGCGTCGCGGGCGAGGCCGACCGGCGGCAGCGGCTCCTGACCCTGACGGCCGAGGGGCGGACCTTCGAGGCCGCGCTGTCGGAGGCGCAGCGCGAGCGGCTGGCCCGGGCCTTCCGCGCGGCGGGGCCGGAGGCCGTCGCCGGGTTCCGGGAGGTCATGGCACGGATGATTGACGACGACGACCGCGATGATATCCTCGCCCTCGTCTACGATACCCCCGGCGAGATCCCATGACCGACCGTTCGCACATCCTCGTGGTCGACGACGACGACGGAATCAGGACTCTTCTGAAGAAGTATCTGACCCGCAACGGCTATGCCGTCACCGCCGCGCGGGACGCCGCCCATGCGCGGCGTCTGCTCGACCTGCTGAGCTTCGATCTGCTGGTCGTCGACGTGATGATGCCGGGCGAGGACGGGATGGCTCTGACCCGCAGCCTGCGCGAGACGCTCGACACGCCGATCCTGCTTCTGACGGCCAGGGCCGGGGCGGGGGACCGGATCGACGGGCTGGAATCGGGGGCGGACGACTACCTGCCGAAGCCCTTCGAGCCGCGCGAGCTGCTGCTGCGCATCGCGGCCATCCTGCGCCGGGTGGTCGAGCCGGCGGCGGTGACGGAGACGGCGGAGCCGCCGAAGGCGCTCTCGCTCGGGATATGCCGCTACGACATGGCGCGCGGCGAGCTGTGGCGCGACGGGGAGCCGGTGCGCCTGACCACCGCCGAGGCGGCGATGATGCGCATCCTCTCGAAGCAGCCGGGCGAGCCGGTGACGCGCAGCGCGCTCCTGGGCGAGGGGGACGGCGACGACCGCGTTCGCGGCGACCGCGTCCGCGGGGAGGATGGCGGCGCGCAGGAGCGGGCCGTCGACGTGCAGGTCACGCGCCTGCGCCGCAAGATCGAGGAAGACCCCAAGGCCCCGCGCTATCTTCAGACCGTGCGCGGGGCGGGCTACATGCTCGCCCCCGACTGAGCGGCGGGCGGGATGGTGCCGGAACGGCCCGCCGTGCTCCGCGCGCTGGGCGCGGTCGGTCTGGTGGTCGCGGCGCCGTGGCTCTCGGCGGCGGGGCCGGATGCCGGGGCGTTCGGCTTTCCCTGGCCGGCCTTCGTGCCGCTGATCCTCGTCCCCGTCCTGCTCGTCGTGCTAGTGCGCGCCCGCGACGATGACGGGGGAGGGGGGCGGTGACCCTTTCCTTCGCGAAACATGCAGCCCTGTGGAGCGTCGCCGGTATCCTCTGGATCGCGGCGACGGCGTTGCTCGGGGCGCTCGGCCTGTCGGCGCCGTGGCTGGCCGTGCTGCACCTTGCCGTTCTCGGTGCGGGGCTGGGGTGGATCGGGCGGCGGGGGGCGGCGCGCGGTGCCGTCGCGTTTCTCGCGCCCCCCGCCGACGGGCCGATCCCGCTCGCGCCCTATGCGGGGACGGCGGCGTGGATATCGGGCTTCGGAACGGTGGGCTTGGTCGCGGCGCTGCTGATGGACGGGGCGGCGGCCTACGGGTTGGTCGGCGCGGTGGTCGGGGCGCTGACGCTGTCGCTCATGCTCGTCGCGCCGGCCCTGTCGCGCGCGCGGTCGCGGTCGCTGCGCGGCTGGTTCGTCGAGCGTTTCGGGGCCGGGGCGGGGCCGGTGGCGGCGGGGGCGCTGATCGCCGGGGCGCTGGCGATGCTGACGGTCCAGCTCGGGTTCGCGGCCTTGGTCGCGGAGGCGGTGCCGGGTCTGCCCGCCGGGTTGGCCGTGTCGGTGACGGCCCTGCTCGCGATGCTGGCGGTGCTGGGCGGCGGCATGGGGACGCTGGCCCGGGCCCAGGCGCTTCTGTTCGTCGCATTGGCAGTGGGCATCCTCGTGCCCGCCGCGTGGCTGGGCATCGCGCGGACGGGCATCGCCGTGCCCCATGTCGCACCGGGCGCGCTGCTCCACGAGACACAGGCCGCCATGGCGCGGCTGGGGGAGGGCGCGGCGGACGATCCGGTCGCGGCGGCGATGCTGTCGCTGACGGTCCTGCTCGGCCTGCTGGCTCAGCCGCATACGCTGGTGCGCTGGCCCGCGGGCGCGCGCGACGGGGGATCGCGGGTGTTCGCACGGCGGAGCGTCGTGATGGCGGTCGCGGTGATGGGGGCGATACCCCTCCTCGCCATCGCGGCCCGGGCGTGGGCCTATGGGGCGGCGGTCGCGCAGGGCGGGGCGATGCCGGCCTTCGATGCGCCGGGCACGGCGCTCGCCGAGGCCATCGCGTTGGCGGAGCCGCCCGCGTGGCTGCTGGCGGCATCGGGCGCGGGCGCGCTCGCGGCCATCGTGGCGGCCTGCGCGGGAGCGGCTTTGGTGGTGGTCGATGCGCTGTCGGGCGATCCGGCGCGGGAGACGGCGGGGGGAACGGTGCTGCGCTACCGCTGGACCGCCGCGCTCGCCGTGGTGCTGGCGGCAGGGACCGTGCTGACGGTGCCCTTCGATCCGCTGGCGGCGTTCCTCGCGCTGCTGGCCTTCTCGGCCTCCGCGTTCGTGGTGCCGTTGCTGGCGGGGGCGCTGTGGCCGGGGGCGACGGCGGCAGGGGCCTTGGCCGGCGCGGTCGTCGGCGGGGTCGCCTTCGCCGTATCGGTGCTGGCGGGGTGGCATCCGACGAGCGGTCTCGCACCCCTCTGCGTCCCGCTCTCGGCGGCGGCGACCGCCATCGTCTCGACGGTTCGGCCCGGTCCGGCCCCGCCGACGCCTGCCGAGCGGTAGGGGCGGGCGTCAGGCGTCGACCGAATCCAGCTCGTCGACGAAGGACAGGATCGCGGCGCGCGCCTCCGGCTCGTCGAGAAAGGGCACGTGCCCGCGGCCGCGCACGGTCACGGCGGTCATGTCGGGCTTGACCCGCCGCATCCGCGCCACCGTCTCCTTCGAGAGGAGATCCGAATGCTCGCCCCGCAGGAGCAGGACCGGCGTCTCGCCCAGGCTGCGGAACTGGGGCCAGAAATCGACGTCGCCCGGCGCCGTCTCCAGCACCGCGTCGCGCAGGCGCGGATCGTAGTCGAGCCGGGGCACCCCGTCCTCGTCGCGGAAGGTGCGCTCGGCCCACGCCCGCCAGGCCGCCGCGTCCAGCCCGGCGAACTCCGCCTCGTTCGACGCCTTGAGCGCGGCGACCGCGTCGTCCCAGCTGTCGAGCGGCTCGGGGACGATGCCGAGGTAGTCCATGATCCGCGCCAGACCCGCCGGCTCCAGCTCCGGGCCGATGTCGTTGAGGACGATCCCGGCGATCATGTCGGGCCGCACCCCGTGCAGGATCATCGCGGCCAGCCCCCCGCGCGAGGTGCCGACGACGAGGCAGGGGCGGTCGAACTCCTTGGACAGGAGGCTCAGCACGTCGCCTACCTCGCGGATCAGGGTGTAGTTGGTGTAGTGCGGGTCGTGGTCAGAGCGGCCGCGCCCGCGGGCGTCGAGGCTGACGACCCGATGCGCCGGGGACAGCGCGAGGGCGAGATCGTGGAAATCCTTCGCGTTGCGCGTCAGCCCCGGCAGGCAGAGGACCGGCACGCGCGTGGAGAAGCGCGATCCGTAATCGCGATAGCGCAGGGTCAGCCCGTCGGCCGTGCGCATCTCCCTCGTGGAAAATCCCGTCTCGTCCGCCACCGCACCCCCCGATACGTTCAACGCCCCCATCCGTGCCGTGCGATAATGGGGCACACGGAAAGGAAGCACAAGGATTACCGCGTGCAACGACCGTGGGAAGCGATGTTGGATGATGCCCGGTGGCTGGGGAACGTGGATTCGAACCACGACCGACGGAGTCAGAGTCCGCTGTTCT
>JAHDDY010000170.1:0-1369 GCA_020629115.1 Paracoccaceae bacterium
GGTGACGCATGTTCTGGCGAGCCACGCCCAGGCGAAGGACGATTTGGTCGATCTCGCTCTGGTGGAGTCGTTCGAGCCGTCGGAACAGGCGAAGGAAGTGCTCAGGCAATCGCCCATGGACATATGTCGGGCCTTCCTCGAAGAGGAGCGCGCCGCCGCCCTGGCCGCGCAGGAAAAGGCCGCGCAGGAAGCGGCGGCGGAACCTGAGCCGCTACCCCCGTCATCCGCCGCGCTGCTGGAGGAGACCGCGCTCCCCCCACCCGTCATCGTGCCGTTGCCCGAACCGCCCGCGCCCGCGTTCGCTCTCGCGCCGGAACCGCAACCCGTGCCCGTGCCGGTCGTGACCGCCGCGGCGCCCCGGGGCTGGGGCGGTCTCGTGAGGATGCAGAAGGCCCTCTCTATCCCCGCACCGCCCGCCGACGATACCGATTACGGCGGCTGGGTGACGTATCTGAAGGGCGAGGACGCGCCCGAGGACGGCCCGATGGCTCTCTACGAGACCGCCGCGCTGCCCCGCACCGAGACCATCGTGACCGGGCTGGAGCGCGCGGTGGGCATCGTGCCGCCGCCCGCGCCCCTGTTCGATACGCTTGTCGCCCTGCCCGATCCGACCCGGATGTCCGCGCCTCGGCCTGCGCGATCTGGTCGAGCGCGTCCTGTCCGACGATCTTGAGGTGCGCATCCAGAAGGCCCGCGCCCTGGAGCGCGGGCGTCGCCCGGGCCGCGAATCGCCCCACCATGAACATCGAGGCCGCCGCCGGCCCGTCGCTCGATCTGCTGGACGGGAATGCGGGGCCCATGCCTGGCGCGAAGGCCGAGCTGGGCCTGAACGTCGATTACACGCTGTTCGATTTCGGCTCCGCCCGCTCCGGCGTCCTGGAAGCGCAGAACTCCCTCGCCAGCGCGGAGGCGCAGGTCGAGAACCAGTCGAACGAGAAGCTGTGCGAGGTGTTCGACACCCTGCTGCGGATCGGACAGATTTCCGAGACCCTGACCGCGAACGAGCGCCATCTCGACCGCCTGACGGAACTGCGCGAGCTGATCGCCGCCAATATCCGGGAAGGCAATACCACCGAGGTGGACATCAAACGCGTCGACAGCCGGGTCGAGGCCGCGCAGTCCGGCCTGACCAGCCTGCGCTCCCAGAAAGCCAACTCGGCGAGCAGCTTTCGCCGCCTGACGGGGCTGGAAGCCGATACGGTCGATTACGCCGGTCTCTACCGCGCGCCTTTCACCGTGGCTGGTCTGACCCTCGACGACATGGTCGACAATCCCGAGATCCGCGCCAACGACGCGGAGATCGCCGTCCTCGTCGCGCAGGAGGAGGCCGCCCGGCGTGGCCGGATGCCGACGCTCACCCTTGGCGGCG
>JAHDDY010000170.1:1469-3920 GCA_020629115.1 Paracoccaceae bacterium
GCCGCCAACATCGCCACCTTCACCGAGAGCCAGAGCGAGAAGACGACCCTGCTCGAAGACCGCGTCCGGTCGCTGGAGAACGTCGCCGCACTCTACCGCGATCAGTTCGGCATCGGCACGCGCTGCGTCTTCGTACTGCTCGAAAGCGAGGCCGACCTGCTCGCCGCCCGCACGAAGCTGAGCGCCCATCTGCACGAGCGCACCCGCAGCGCGCTGCAGCTCATGCGCCTGCGCGGCATGCTGCCCGACATGGTGTGAGGGAGAGGGCCGCCGGACGGACCGGCGACGCCTCTATTCGACCGTCGCGATCACCGTCGCGGGGCGCATCTCGGCCAGGACGAGATTGATGCGCGCGATGCGGGCCTTGAAGCGGGCCAGCTCGCTGCCGGTCAGGCTGCGGATCGGTCCGAAGTCGCCGACGGACATCGGGTTGATCTGCTTGCCGTTCTCCAGCACCTCGAAATGCAGGTGCGGCCCGGTCGAGCGCCCGGTGCTGCCCACGTATCCGATGATGTCGCCCTGCTTGACCCGCGCGCCCTTCGTCAGGCCCTTGCGATAGCGCGACAGGTGCGCGTAGGCGGTCTTGTAGGTCGTGTTGTGACGGATGCGGATGTACTTGCCGTAGCCGCCGCGCCGCCCGACATAGTCGACGATCCCGTTCCCCGCCGCCACGATCGGCGTGCCGGTCCGGGCGCGGAAGTCGACGCCCTTGTGCATCTTGCGATAGCCGTCGATGGGATGCCGGCGCATCCCGTAATTGGAGCTGACCCGGGCATAGGCGAGGGGCGTGCGCATCAGGGCGCGGCGGTTGGTCTTTCCGTCCCGGTCGAAGTACTCGACGCTCTCCTCGCCGGTCTGCGCCCGGAACAGGGCCATCTGGCGACCCTGATTCTCGATCATGGCGTAGACGATGTCGCCGTAGTCGCCGTTCTCCTTCTTGTCGAACAGCACCTCGAACCGATCGCCCGGACGCAGGTCGCGCTCGAAGTCGACCAGGTAGCGGAAGATATCCGTGAGCGTCTTGGCCTCGCCCGGCGTCATGCCCGCATCGTCCGCCGCCTCGTAGAGCGAGGTCTTCACCACGCCCTGAAGGAAGACCCGCTCCGGCTCGCCCATCCCCAGCAGATGATCGCCGAGCGCCTCGCTGGTGGTCACCGGGCGGAACGATTCCTCCGCGGCGGCCTTCGGCGCGGGTTCCAGCCCGGCCCAGAGATCGTACATCTCGCCGTCCCAGCGCAGTTCGAGCTTGCGGCCCCCGTCGCGGTCCGACGGGTCGAGGGTAAGGCGGATTGCGACGAGGCGGTTGGTGCCCAGCTTGCGATTCGGCGTGAAGGCCAGGTCGACGCGGTCGTCCTCGGACAGCGTCTCCTTGATCGAGTCGGCACGCAGGGCCACGAGCGTCGCGCGCTTGTCGTCGTCGTTGATGCTGAACGCGTCCAGCAACTCGGCCAGGGTCTCTCCACCCTTCGCGGTCACGCCGTCCACCTTGTGCCGGGCGGGTTCCGCCTCCGACGAGGCGGGTGCGCCCGTCGCGGACGCCTCGAAGCCGCTATCCGTATCGATCTCCGCCGGATCGTCGCGATGGGCATGGCGGGGCAGGACGGGCGGGACGATGGCGAGGGACGTGGTATCGGGAATGCGCGGGAACAGGCTGTCCCCGTCGAACGGCGCGCTCGCCTCGGGCGGGATCAGGCTCGCCATGCGCAGGGTCGGCTTGGGTTCGTCCGGCAGGTCGGCAGGGGATATGTCGGCCTGGAATTCCGTATCCGGCAGGGGGCGCGCCTCGAAGCGGGGATGCGCTCTCTTTATGACGGCCCTGATCATCTCGTTGGCGTCGTCGAAATCGGGCAGGGTCGCGGGCGCCTGCTGCGCCTCGGGCAGGTCGGTCGGTATCGAGAGCGCGACCGCCGCCGTGGCGATGGCGGGCATCGCGGGGGGATGGGTCTCCGCCGTCGCCCGGGGGGAGTTCCCCGACGTGGCCATGGAGAACACGACCGCGGCCGTGCACGCCGTCACGAGAGCCGGGCGCCCCAGAAGGACACGTCGGGCCACCAGCCTGTAGGCGTGATGATCCGTGGGGGGCGCGTAAAGCGTCATGCGACGACCTCCGTCATATCTCCGATCGACGTCCCGGTGCGCGCCTCCGAATTCACCGCGCGGTGCGGGAAAAGGGAGGCTCGCTCGGAACCTTTGCGAAAATGCCGAGATAAGGACTCCGTGTCAACACGACCTTTTTTATTGAAATTCAACAAGATGAAAGATTTCACTCAATCGGCTACCGACCGGGTTCCGCCGCCGGCGAAAAAAATTCGGGGAAAATGATTTTTAGGTTTGACAGGTCGGGATCGAGTTTGTAGAAACCGCCTCCTCGACAGGGACAACACAGACCCCGCCGAGACGTTCTTTGAAAACAAAAATTGAAGGGATATGCGGGTGGCTTGACTGCTGTGT
>JAHDDY010000171.1 GCA_020629115.1 Paracoccaceae bacterium
CCCTCATGAACTGAAGCGTCTTGATGGCGAGGAAGCTTCGATGATGGCTGCTCGACGGATCGCTTCTGCGGACGCTGCGCGTGAAGGGGTCGTGGGGGGACCGCCGCAGGTTGGGGTGACAGGTGGGTTTAGGCCGCTTGGGCGGCGGTCGGGGTCATGATGGTTTCGTACTGAGTGGGGGTCAATCGGCCGAGGCGGGCTTGGCGTCGACGGTGGTGGTAGGTCCGTTCGATCCAGACCACGGTCGCGATGCGGAGCTCGTGGCGGGTGGCCCAGTGGCGGGTGTTGAACACGTTCTTCTGGATGAGAGCGAAGAACGATTCCATCGCAGCGTTGTCGGCGGCGGTGCCGACCTGGCCCATCGACCCGACAAGGCCGTGACGGGTGAGGCAGCGGTGGACCTTCCTGGATCGGAACTGACCAGGTTCAACCTGTCGTTGCAACACCGCCTTGTTGGAGGGAGCGTAGATACTCGTCGAAGGCTTCGGCGGGTGTACGCCAACCGAGGACCTTGCGGGGGCGGGTGTTGAGAGCGTGAGCAACGGCCTCGAGATCGTCAGCGGTCCAGACCGAGAGGTCGGTGCCTTTCGGGAAGTATTGGCGCAGCAGGCCGTTGGTGTTCTCGTTTGTGCCGCGCTGCCAGGGGCTTTTGGGGTCGGCGAAGTACACCGGGATGTCGGTCTCGACGGTGAACTCGGCGTGCGCTGAGAGTTCCTTGCCTCGGTCCCAGGTCGACGAGCGGCGGAGCTCGTCTGGCAAGCGACTCATCGACTTCGCAAGGGCGTTCTTCATCGTGATCGCCCCGTAGCCGGCGAGGGCAGGACCGTTCTTGACCGCTTGCTTGTGCTGTAGCCGGGCTCTCGTGGCATGTGGACGAGGATGGTGTAGCGGGTGGTCCGCTCGACAACAGTCCCGACAGCGGAGCGTTCGAGCCCGATCAACAGATCGCCTTCCCAGTGACCTGGGACGGCTCGGTCCTCGACCTCGGCCGGCCGTTCGCTGATCAACGTCTCCGGGGTGACGTGCGCCCAGGTCTTTCGTCGTGACCGCTCCCGAGGCGCTCGAAGAGCTCGGCCGGTTCGAAGACACCAGACCAGCTCTCGTTTCAGGGCTCCCCGACCCTCGATGTAGAGCGCCTGGTAGATCGCTTCGTGGCTGATCCGCATCGACTCATCATCGGGGAAGTCGAGGCGGATCCGATTGGCGATCTGTTCAGGGCTCCACGCTCGTGTCCATGCCCGGTGCTTGCGATGCGGCTTGTTGTTCCCCGTCCATCGAGGCGGTGGCGGCCCATCGACCGTGGTCCCATCCGGCATCTCGATCTTGCCGGCAAGGCGCTCCTGCACGTACGTGTGCAGTCGTTCGTTCGCGACGAGCTTCGCTGTCTTCGGCCGGCGAGCAGCAATGTCGGCTTTCCATTGCGCCACCGACGCCCGGTACTCGGATCTGCCGCTTCGGGTTGCTGCGTTGCGGCGTAGCTCCCGAGAGATCGTCGACGGGTCCCGACCGACCGCACGGGCGATCTCACGCACACCTCTGCCCTGGGCCCGGAGCAGCGCGATTTCCTCCCGTTCGGCAAAGCAGAGATACCTGCCTGAGGGTTGCTTGTTGATATCGAACGGCGGCATGCCGCCAGCGTTGCGGAACCATCGGGCCCCGACTGCCTGAGCAACCCCAGAGACAGCGGAGGCTTCCTCTGGGAGCAGCCCGTTGGCGATCTCGGCCCAGAACGTTGCCTCAACGTGACGTTGGAACTTCGGATGCCCAGGCGACCGCATCTTCGGCCGAATCGCTCGGTCCGCTGCATGTTGTCGTCGAACCATCGAACACCTCCATCCCTGAGGTGTTGCGACAACCAGTTGAATCCGGCCTCGTCACTGATCTCGGAGTGGCGCAAGCAGGCCGCTGCGGGTGCGGTGGAGGGTCTTGGCAAGAAGCGGGGCCGGCCGGGCCCTGACGCAAAGGACCGCAAGATCGCTGAGCTGGAAGCCGAGAACGAACGTCTCCGCCGCAAGATCGACACTCAGGACAAGGTGATCGAGGTGCAGGGAAAAGTCTCGGCGCTCTTGGAGCATCTCTCCGAGAGCGCGGATACCGAGACGAGGTCGAAGCTGTGATCGGACCCGCCGCTATCGAACTCGAAGACCACATGCCCACCACCACCGCATGCGCGGTCCTGGGCCGGCCGCGGGCCACGCACTACCGGCGTCGCCAACCACCACCGGATCCGGTGGAGGCGACCGAGCGGCGTCGGGCTGCCCAGCCCCGAGCACTGACCGAGCCCGAACGCGATGCGGTGCTCGAGGTGTTGCATTCGGACCGGTTCGTCGACGAGTCGCCGGCCACAGTGTGGGCGACACTGCTCGATGAAGGCCGCTATATGGCGTCACCGTCCACGATGTATCGCCTCCTGCGTGCCGAGCACGGTGACGTGGTGGAGCGGCGCCGCCAAGCCACCCACCCACCGAGGAGCCGACCAGAGCTGGAGGCAGCGGCGCCCAATGACATCTGGACATGGGACATCACCCGGCTCCGGGGCCCGGGCCGACGGAACTTCTTCTACCTCTACGTCCTGTTGGACCTGTTCAGTCGCTACGTGCCGGGCTGGATGCTCGCCTCAGTCGAGAACGCCCAACTCGCCCGCCGCCTGATCGACGAGACCGTGCACCGCCACGATCTCGACCCCAGGGCGCTGACGATCCACTCCGACCGCGGGGTCCCGGCTGCGAAACCAGTCGCCCAACTCCTCGCCACCCTTGAGATCACGCGCTCAGTGACCCGACCGCGAACGCCGAATGACAACGCCTTCTCCGAAGCCCAGTTCCGCACGATGAAGTATCGACCGCAGTTCCCGACGAGCTTCGCCAGCATCGATGACGCCCGAGCGTTCTGCGTCGAACTCTTCGCCTGGCACAACGGTGAGCACCGCCACTCCGGAATCGGGTTCCACACCCCGCGTCGGTCTACTTCGGCACCGCCGATGAAATCCGACAACAGCGGACCGTCACCCTCAACGCTGCCTACGCCGCTCACCCCGAACGCTTCGTCGCCGGGCCGCCACAGCCACCAGCACTACCCGAGGTCGTCTACATCAACCCACCCGAGGAGGCCACCAACACTCACTAATTTCTGACCGAAACTGTCTCACCAGGGTTGACAGGGCCCGGATCGAGCGGGTGATGACCGACAACCACTGGTCCTACACCAAGAGCAGCGATGTCGCCGACGCGCTCGCCGGTCTCAAGGCACGCCACGTCACGATCCGGCCGCACTGTCCATGGCAGAACGGGAAAGTCGAGAGATTCAACCCGACACTCCAAACCGAGTGGGCCTACCGGCAGGTCTTCACCAGCAACGCCGAACGCGCAGACGCTCTGGCACCCTGGCTCCACCACTACAACCACCACCGGCATCACCACGCCCTCGACAGACACCCACCGATCAGTCGCCTGTCACCAACCTCATGACCGAGTACATCTAGCTCTAGGAATCTCCGAAGAGCTCTAGGAGAAGGAAGTGCTCACCGGCCAGCAGCTCGGTGCCAGACTCTCACGAACCCAGCAGCCCCATTAGGAGGTATTGGGCGAAGCGCAACGCGACTTGACACCCAACAAGCCGCAGATCACCTCCGCGAGAGACGAGACCGGGACTGTTGCAGGGCTTGTGGACCTAGGGGTGGTCCGATCTGGTCCGCAGCGTGGTGTCGTGGGCCGGGAGGATCGTGGAATGTCGAAGAAGAACGAAATCGAGCTGGTCGAGTCGGCTGAGGTGGTGCCGGCGGAGCCTGGGCGAAGCGTCGACCGCTAGTTTGCGGCGGTTCAACCAGCGGTTCCGAAAGCGAGAGTTTGGGTCCGTCGCCGGCTAGGGCGTTGGATCTGTGGCAGACCCTTGCCCGGTGGTGTGTGAAGGGTCGGG
>JAHDDY010000039.1:0-27299 GCA_020629115.1 Paracoccaceae bacterium
TGGTCTGCTCGTAGAGGGTCAGCTCCCGGAACAGGCCCGCGTCCTGTGGCAGGAGAACCGCCATCACCGGGTTTTCGAACGTCCGCGCGCCGATCGCTTCGGGCGAGGCGTCCTCGCCGAGCAAGGGCGTCACGATGTCGATCCCCAGTTCGTGGGCGCGGCCCAGTATCCTGTGATCGAGCATCCGGGTGAACGGGTATTCGTTCGCCGTCTCGCGGTGCATGATCCTGGGCCGTTGCAGGAGCTGATCGAAGACCAGTTCCTCCAGCAGCTTCTCGCGCTCGGAATGGTCGATGCCGATATTCTTGATCTCCGCCTCGACGTCCTTCTCCTCGTCGGTCAGGAACGCGTAGACGTCGCCGTCGCGCTGGATGTAGGTCTCACGCTCCAGCTTGCGCAGCGCCGCCTCGATCGCGCGGCGGGCGGCGGTGCGGTCCTCCGCCGGATCGGTCATCAGCAGGATGGCGATGTTGCGCGGAGTCGCCTTGAACGCCTTGACGTACTTGACGAGGAACAGGGCGTGGAGAACCCGCAACGCGAAATCGTCGCCCAGGTGCCCCTGCGCGGTGATCAGCGATTGCTGCACCTGCGATTTCAGAACCGAGCGGATGCCCTCGAACATCATGTCGAAGCTGGCGAACCGCCCGACGGGCCGGTCGGTCAGTCCTTTCGCGACCTGCTGGATGACGCCCAGCATCGACCGCTCCCCGACAGAGCTGTGCCTGCCCTCGAAAGCATTATGCGCCGAAAGGCCCTGTAGCGCACGCTGGAACAGTTCGTACTGGTACGGGGGAAAGGGATAGCTCGCGACGAAATGCTCCCGGTCGCGAAAGCTCTTGAGGCGCACGGAATCGTCGGCGAACTCGAACAACGTACCGAGATTGCCCTCCTCCCTGTCATAGAGGTTGCCCAGCTCGATGCGCCCCTCCTCGGTCTTGGCCAGGAGGCGGCGCTGGATCACCTCCGCGACGTCGGCGGAGTTGAGCGGCATGCGGCATCCGAAGCGGGCCTGGATCTTGGAGAAGTCGTTCTCCTGCTGTGCCGTGCGGTCGCCGACCACCTCGTCGATGGCCTGCTGCGCCGTCACGATCAGCCATGCCTGACCGCGGCATTTGGTGTTGAGGGTTTCGGCGATGGTTTGCAGGTTGGTCATCAGCTTGACGTTGTCGGCGATGTACTGGCCCACCTCGTCCACGAAGAAGTTGAGACGGAACCCCGGCTCCTGCGCATCGATCCAGGTCTTCACGTCATGCGCGAAATCCTCGATCGAGATGCGGGTATCGGCGCGGTAGCGGTCGAGGATGTCCTTCGCGTCCGCCGCCTCGCCCCCCGTGGCCTCGGCGAAGGCCTGAGCGATGTTGGCCTTCTCGAACATCACCTGTTCGCGTCCACGTTGCCATGGCCTGCCCGCGATCCGCGCGTAGGCGGCGGTGAAATCCGCGAGCTGGCCCCGCCCGTCCAGATCCCGCTCGAACCGCGCGACATGCGGCTGCTTCCCGAAATAGCCGCAGCTCTCGTCGAACACCTGCTGGAACACCCCGAGCAGCGCGTCCACGTCGTCCTTCGAGATCACGGTCGCCTTCTGGTCGATATTGAAGAGGATGCTCCGCGAGGGAATGCGCACGGCCTTGTCGAGCGCCCCCCGGATCATGGGGTCGTGCTCCAGCTTCTCCTCGAAATACGACCACGCCGCGCGGCCCTCCACCTCGCGGTTCTCCAGCACGATGGCCAGCATCTTCAGCAGGTGCGATTTGCCGGACCCGAAGAACCCGGAAATCCACACCCCGTTGGCCGTCTCGTAGTTGTTGTAGGCGTCGAGGAACCGTGAGAGCTGGCCGCCGATCTCGTTCGTCAGGACGTACTCGTCCAGTTCGATCCCGAGGCGCGTCTCGTCGTCGGCCTTGATCACGCCGTCGATGGGCCGCTCGATCGGCTTTGCCAGGATATCGCCAAGGGTGGTCGGCATCGCGTCAGACCTCGTAGTTCAGGATATTGAAGGCGCGGTAGTACTTGTCGTCCTGCAACCGCCCGAACAGGTCGAGCGAGGCGCCGGTCGCGAAGCTGTGGGTGTAGTCGCCGGGAAAGAACAGGAGCGTCGGCCTGTCCTTCGCCGTGCTCTGCAGGTTGTTGAGAACGGTATGCGAGCGGATGTAGGGAAAGACCTCGCCCACGCCGGACAGGAAGATCACGTCATGGGACGTGGTACCGATGGCCTCGGCGATCTTCGGGATCAGATGCGTCTCGGGGTCGAGCACGCTCTGCATCAGCTCCTTCAGCTCGCCCTTGTCCGTCTCCGTCTCGATCTCCAGCAACCGTTCCAAGAGGTCGCGCCCGCGCAACAGGTCGAGGGCCAGGTCGTAGAGGTCGAGGGCCAGCACGCTCACGCCCGCCTGCTCGATCTGCCGGACCAGGCGCTTGCGGTCTTCCTCCATCGTCAGGGCCTGATCGGGCGGAAAGGGGCAGATGAAGAACGGCACCTCGTTGCCGAGACCCTCCTTCTTCAGGAAGCGCTCGCTCGTCACGACGCGCAGCAGGTGCTCGTGCCGCTCCTTCGGTCCCAGCGGTTCCGTCATGCGCCCTCTCCCTTTCTCTCGATCCCGGGGAAAAGATCGAGGTCGGATGGTTCCGCTTCCGACAACAGCGCGTAGAGGGCCGGCGAGACGGGAACGGGCTGTATCGTATGATCGGCCCCGACCACCCCCGCCTCACGCATGATGCGAAACAGGATCTGACGCAGTTTCGAGCGGGTCGAGGGGCGGATCGCGTCGAGCTGGGCATTCCATTCCGCGCGGTCCTCGAAATAGCGCTCGAAACTCGCGGGGGGCAGGTCGAGACGCCGTTCCAGCCACCGCTCGCGCACGACCTCGACGACGTATTCGCGCACCAGGCCATAGGCCCGACAGGTCGCCAGCCACAAGAGGGCCGATCGGTCCCCCCGATCGTCGCATTCCACCAGAAAGATCAGTTCGGCATGCCGGAGGCAGGAAAGCCGGACCACGATCTCCCGCAGGGACCGGCGTTGCGAGACCGTCTTGGGCAGGGCTGCGACACGGCCATCGAGGGCGGCGGCAAGGGCGGCTTCGAGATCGCCATGCTCGCGATAGAGCCGGGCGACCGCCACGCTTTCGTTGAGAAACAGCCCCCCCGTGGTGAAGGACAACCTGTACGGCTTTTCCGGCCCATTCACGCGGGGTCGTCGCTTTGGCAGGGGAAATCCTCGGGAAATCGGCCCGCTTCGAAGGGTCGAGTACGGTCCATGATCGTCACGCTTTCCCCGTCTCACTACCCGGATGCGGCTCGGTACCCGTACCCGAGGCAAACTATATCAATGGTATATAAAGTGTTAATACCATGACGAACACGTTGTCCAGCGAACGGCCTTCAACCCTGACGCAGTACTCTTGCGGAGATGCGGCAGACGCGATGCGGGCGCGCCGACACGCCCGCCCGCGTATCCGGTTTCGGGCGGTTGGACGGTCGTCAGGACTTCATGTACAGCTTCCGGATAGGATATGTGCGGGCATGAAGCGCGAGGTCCGGCGAGGTGGACCGCAAGGAACCACCCCCATGCGATACATCGACGGCCGCCTGATCCTCTCCGCTACCGACCTGACGGGCTTCATGGGCTGCGCGCATCGTACGGCGCTCGATCTGGCCCATCTCGACGGGACGGGGCCGGCACCGCGAACGGACGGCGCGGAAGCCGCGCTCGTCCAGGCATACGGCAATGCCCACGAGGCCGATTATCGCGCGGGGCTGGAGGACGTGGTCGAGATCGCCGAGGACGGCTCCGTCGCGTCACGGATCGAGGCGACGCGGATGGCGATGCGCGAAGGACCGGGCATCATCTATCAGGCGGCCCTGTTCGGGAACGGCTGGGGTGGCTTCGCCGATTTTCTGGAGCGGGTCGAGAGACCTTCCGCGCTGGGGGCGTTTTCCTACGAGGTGACCGACACCAAGCTCAAGCGCTCCGCCCATCCCGTCCACGTCCTGCAACTGGCGCTCTATTCCGACCTGCTGGCCGACATGCAGGGTATCGCGCCCGAACACGCCCACGTGCAACTGGGCGACGGGGAGCGGGCGACCCTGCGGCTGGCCGATTATGCCGCTTATTCCCGGCGCGCACGGCGGCGGCTGGAGACGTTCGTCGCGGAACGCCGGACGACGCATCCCGAACCGTGCGCCGCCTGCGACCTGTGCCGCTGGCACGCGCATTGCGCCGGCATCTGGGACCGGACCGACAGCCTCGCGCTCGTGGCCGGCATGACCCGCGGCCAGCGCGCGAAATGCGAGGCGGCGGGCGTGACGACCATGGCCGCGCTCGCCCGGCGCGAGGGCCGTATCGCGGCCTTGGCCGAGCCGACCCGCGCGAAGCTGCGACGGCAGGCTGCCCTCCAGGGCGCGCGCCGGGCGGGCGGCCCGCCCCGCTTCGTCCTGCGCGAGGCGGAACCGGGGCGCGGCTTCGCAAAGCTGCCCGCCCCCGACCCGGGCGACCTGTTCTACGACATCGAGGGCGACCCGTATTTCGACGGCGGGCTGGAATACCTTCACGGCATCCGGCACCGCGAGGACGGGCGGACGGTCTTTCGCGATTTCTGGGCCCATGACCACGCGGAGGAGCGGGACAGCCTGCGCGCGCTGATGGCGTTCTTCTCCGCGCATCTGAAGGCGCACCCGAACGCGCATGTCTACCACTACGCCCCCTACGAGGTGACGGCCCTGCGCCGGCTGACGACGAAGTACGGCATCGGCGAAGCCCTGCTCGACGAGATGCTGCGCAAGGGGCGGCTCGTGGATCTCTACGCCGTCGTCTCCGGCGCGCTGATCGCCTCCGAGCCTGCCTATTCGCTCAAGAACCTCGAAGTCTTCTACATGGAGGCGCGCGAGGGCGACGTGGTGACGGCGGGGGGCAGCGTCGTCGCCTACGAGCGCTGGCGCGAGACCGGCGACGCCGCGATCCTGCGGGAGATCCGCGATTACAACGAGGTCGATTGCCTCTCGACCGAACTGCTGCGCGACTGGCTGGTGCGCGACGTGCGCCCGGCGGATGCCCGGTGGCGCGCACCCGAAGACCTGGCCACCGACCGGATCGGGGAGGAGGACGGGGAGGCCGACGCCCTGCGCGCGCGCCTGGCTACCCTCGGCGACGACCGCCTGGCCACCCTTCTCTTCGATCTGGGCGCGTTCCATGCCCGGGAGAAGAAGCCGGTCTGGTGGTCGATCTTCGACAAGCTCGATACCGAGAGCGAGGAGCTGGTCGACGATCTGGAATGTCTCGCGCTGTGCGAGGCCGTCGGCCCCGAGGAACCCGCGAAATCGCTGGTGCAACGGTGGTACCGCTATCCCGCGCAGGAGACGAAGCTCAAGACCGGAGTGCGGGCGGGGCCGTGCCTCAAGCCCTTCGACGGCCCGGCCCCGGTCTACCTGCTGGAGCACGATCCCGAAGCCCGGCAGGTGCTGCTGAAATTCCCGAGGAAGGTTCCGGCCGCGCCCGACCGGCTCGACCTGCTGCCCGCCCCGCCCATCGGCACCGACCCGATGGAGGCGTCGCTGGCGCGCCTGACCGAGCGGATGATCGCGGGGGAGGATTGCGGCGCGGTCGGGGCGTTCCTGCGCCGCGAGCCGCCCGCGTTCCGGGATGGCGCGCGGGCGCGGGTGGTGGACCCGGCCCGCGATATCGTCGAGAGCGCGACCGCCGCCATCGCGGCGCTCGACCGGGGCGTCCTGCCGATCCAGGGGCCGCCGGGGACGGGCAAGACCTTCACCTCCTCCCACGCCATCCGGGCGCTGGTCGAAGCCGGGCAGCGGGTCGCGGTCTGCGCCCACGGTCACGCGGCCATCGACAACCTGCTGCTTGCCTGCGTGTCGCGCGGGCAGGAAACCGGGCGGCGGTTCCCGATCGCCAAGAAAATCTCCTTTGAAGAGCAGGTACCCGAGGACGATACCCGCGCGCCCCTCGTCTGGTGGACGCGGCAGAACGACGACAGCGCGCTGTTCGAGGCGGCGGTGGTCGGCGGCACGTCATGGCTGTTCTCGCGTCCGGAATTCGAGGGGACGTTCGATACATTGTTCGTCGACGAGGCGGGGCAGATGTCGGCGGCCAACCTCGCGGCGATCGGCGCATGCGCGCGCAACATCGTGCTGGTGGGCGATCCGCTGCAACTGCCCCAGCCCCTGCAGGGCGCGCATCCGGGCGGGAGCGGGGCGTCGGCGCTGGAATACCTGCTGCGGGAGGAGCGCACGGTCGATCCGGCGCGGGGCATCTTCCTGCCCCTCTCGCGGCGGATGCATCCGGCGGTCTGCGCCTTCATCTCCGAACAGGTCTACGACGGCCGGCTCGACAGCCATCCCGACACCGCGCGCCAGTCCATCGCCGGACGGGCATCGGGGGCGTTCCTCGTGCCGGTGGCGCACGAGGGCAATGCGCAATCGTCCGGAGAGGAGATCGACGCGATCGGGGCGGAGATCGGCGCCCTGCTCGGCATGCCCTTCACGGATGCGAAGGGCGAGACGCGTCCGCTGGCCCTGTCGGACATCCTGGTCGTCGCGCCCTACAACGCGCAGGTGAACGCCCTGCGCGCGGCCCTGCCGCCGGGCGCGCGGATCGGGACGGTCGACAAGTTCCAGGGGCAGGAAGCGCCGGTCTGTCTCGTGTCCATGACCACCTCGTCCGCCGACGAGCTGCCCCGGAACATGGAGTTCCTGTTCAGCCTCAATCGCATCAACGTGGCCATCAGCCGGGCCATGGCGCTGGCTCTGGTCTTCGTCTCGCCCCGCCTTCTCGATGCACCCTGCGCCACCGTCGAGCAGATGAAGCTGGTCAACACCGTCTGCGCCCTGCCCGAGCGCGGGGCCGGGGCAGCGAGCCTGTCCGCCGAAGTGGCCTGAACGGGCATTCGTCGGGGGCGTCCACGGCGAAAGGTGTCCGCCCCCCGCGCCCGGCAATCACCGTATCGGCGCGGGCGATCGGCGGTATCGGGTCCGCCTTCGATCGAGCGTCCCGCAACAGCGTCACGCCCACCCCCTTCACCGTTCAGTCGTCATCATTCCGGCGGTGCGTTACAGTTGAAGCGGGCATGACCGCCACGTCGGGCGGGACTGAAGGCGCGTCGACGACGGCCACATCGTCCACCTGCACCTGCGCCACGACGGCATCGTCGGCAAAGGCGGCCCTGATCGCGTCCGTCGCGAAATTGGCGGCGACGGATGTGGGAAGGCCGAGCATCACGGTGAAAAAGGCATCCTTCGCCGTCATCCCCATCGTCTCGACCCGCCGCGCCGCGACGACCTGCGCCCCGTCCAGCGCAGCCAGTCGCGCGACGATCCTGTCGAGCATCTCGGGCTCGGCGGCATCCCGGCATGACAGGACTATCTCGTAATACGTGCGTGTCAGTGCGTCGGCCATAGATCAAGCTCCCTGTAGGGTTCGAGCGCGAGAACGAAGTGCGCTCTCGAATCGGAAAGTTCCGTCAGCAATCGCCCGTCGGGTGACCAGACCGGCGCCCTGCCACCAAGCACTGCCAGAATATCTCGCATGAAGAGTGTCGTGTCGTCCATACTCTCGCCTGGTTCTGCCCCCAGGAGCCGCGTTTCCATTCCCCGGCGCACCAATGCGTCGTTCAGGATGATCAGGGCCGGGGCAATGGTCGCGGTGTACTGTGCCGTTGTCCTGTCGACCTGCGCGGCGTCGAGAATCCTGGTCCGGTAGTCCTCGCCCCGCCACACGACCGCATCGGGGTCCACGACCCGGAAGTACGAGCTGCACAGGTTGATGATCCGCATACCGGGGAATGGATACTCGCCGTCGCCCCCGCTTTCGCCGGTTTGCGCGAACAGCCCCTCCAGCAGGCAGAGCGCGGCAAGACATCCGAGAAGGACCGCGCGGTGGACGGCGTGGTCGTACGCGTCCCACGGTTCGGGTTCGATGCGGGCCAGCATCGCGATTTCCTGCGCGAAATCCATCACGAGGGCGAAGGCGACCCCATCGGCTTCCAGTTCGGAGATACGTCTGAAGCGCCTGTACTCGGGGCCGCTACGGCGCCCGGATGACGCCCGCTCGGTCGCGCCCTCCAGTTCGGTGAAGGAGAGAGGGCGATCCGGTCCATCGCCGAACGTGGCCCGGTCATAGGCCAGATGCCCCGCCGCGACATGGGCGTATTCATGCATCGAGACGAAAATCAGCCCGGCGTAATAACTGATTGCCAGCGCCTGGTCGGGATCGACGGACAGGGCCTCCAGTTCCACGACATGATCGCGCATGTACGGATTGTCGCTCGCGCCATAGGCGCCGCAGAACTCGAACAGGCGGGTCGCGGTGGCCGTATTCATGAACACGCCGAAGCGGGCAGGCGACAGCACCAGGACACCCGCGTTGTAGCGCTCATCCTCCCGCAGGACGAAGCGGAGCCGATCGGCGGCCTTCCCATCCGACAGCGAGAACACCATCACATCCCGCACGAAGGCGAAGATGTCGTCCATGCATTCCAGATGGGAGAGATCAGGTGTCCTCATACCTCTCCCAGCAGGGACTTCACCATCGGACCGAGGCTGTGGCGGTCGAGGCGGGACGAGAGGGCATCGCGGATCAGGAGGGGCGGGGACAGGTATTCGTGGAACTTGTCGAAGACGAGCGTCGCGCCTGTTTTCGGTGACAGTTCCAATCCGTTCTCGCGCAGGGCGGGCAGATGCTCGGTGCGCAATGCATCGATGCCACAGGGTACCTCCAGCACGGCCCCGTCGGCATCCATGGCGAGGTCGCGCCCGCGCAGGGCGAGGGACAGCGTGGTCGTACGCACCGTTCCGGCCCAGGGGGCGATGAGGGTCCTCTTCTCTTCGATCGCCACCATCGCCGCCCCGCGCAAACGCAGACGGTCGTACTCCTCGCGGGCCATCGCGAGCGCATCGCGGGCCGCCCGATCGAGATAGCGAGGCACATCGCGCCCCTCCAGCACGGTGCGCATACGGGCGCGCACGCCGTCATGGATCGCGCCTCCCTCGCCGCCGAACAGCGGCGGGGCACCCTCCTGCGAGGGTGTCAACTCGATGACCTTGGCCGTTTCGTCGATTTCGGCGATCTGCCAGCGCCGACCCGCGAAGACCAGCGCCATGCCGGGAACCAGGACGCTGACGACCGGCAGCGTGCCGATCTCGCGCCCGGCGGCGAGCAGGCGGTATTCCTCCGGCGACTGGAACACGGCGTAGAACCCGTAATGCGCCACGATCCGCTCGCCCGCCTCGCCCAGCAGCAGCAGGCCGTCGGCGGATTGCTCGATCAGGGCGGTGTCGGGTCGACCCAGATCACGCAGCAGAGCGGTGAACAGTGGCGGATCGACGGCGCGGAACGGCCCGCGCTCGCACAGCATCCTGTAGAGCCGCGCGGCGCTGGCCCCGCCCCGTTCGGCGATGACCGACAGCACCTGATGCGTCAGGGTCGAGAGGTTCAGCGCGCCGGGCGCGGGCGGCTCGCACCATTTTTCGAGCAGCAGGTCGATCATCGCGATCCCCTGGGCCAGCTCCAGACGCAGGCGGTCTATCGGGTTGCTCTGCGGTCCCAGTTTCGGCATGGCGACATACATGCGCAGCACCGCCGGCTCGCCCGCCCGCCGCCCGGATCGCCCGAGCCGCTGGCGCAGGGACGCGACCGAGAACCCCGGCCCGATATGACCGACGCATTCCACATCGCCGATATCGATACCCAGTTCCAGCGTCGAGGTGCAGATCGCCGTCAGGGGCACCCGGCCGTCGCGCAACGTATCCTCGACATGGGTGCGCCGGTCGCGCGACAGGCTGCCGTGATGGGGCAGGAACTCGACGGGCACCTTCGCGCGTCTGCACATGCCGGCGAGGCGGTCGGAATAGGTCTCGACGTTCCTGCGCGATCCCGCGAAGACCAGATTGCGCGACCCCCGCAGCTTGTCGAACAGGTGCCCGGCGATGGCGACCTCGTTCGAAGGACCGCCCCCCTCCTGCCCCGGCTCGACATAGCCGCGCAGCTGAATCTGCAATTCCTGCCCCGGCGCGGTATCGGCGATCAGGCGCACGGCATCGGGGTCGTCGGGGTTCAGGTAGCTGCGCACCAGCTCCATCTCGCCCAGCGTGGCCGACAGCCCGACGCGGCGGATGCGCCGCCCGACCGCGATGTCGAGCCGCGACAGCAGCGAGCGCAGATGGACGCCCCGGTCGCTGTCGAGAAACGTGTGCAGTTCGTCGATCACGATGGCGCGCGTTCCGGCGAACAGCCCCGGCACCTCCCGCCCGCGCAGCACGAACATCGCCTCCAGCGATTCGGGCGTGATGAGCAGGACGCCGCCGGGGGATCTGAGCGCGCGGTCCTTGCGGGCCTTGGCCACGTCGCCGTGCCACGGGTGAACGGCCATGTCGGTCTTTTCGACCATTCCTTCCAGCCGCAGCGCCTGATCGGTGATCAGCGCCTTGAGCGGGCCGATATAGACGAGGTCGAAGCCCCCTGCCGGGACGGACCCCGCGCCGCCCGGTCGGTCGAGCACCCGGGACAGCAGCGGCAGGAACGCCGCCTCCGTCTTGCCGCCCGCCGTCGCGGCGGCAACGATGACATCGCTCTCGCCGCCCATGATCGCGCCGATGGCCTCGGCCTGCACGGGGCGCAGCGTGGTCCATCCCCTATCGCGTATCCACCGCTGGATCGGGCGCGCGAGGCTGTCGAACCGGGCCGCGGGGTCGTCAGAGCTTGAAGCTGGCAAGATCGTCACCCTCCGGCCCGTCCCCGCGCGGTTCGGCACCGGCATTCTCGTCGATATCGCTCAGGTCGTCGCCCCCGTCCGCGCCCACCTCGACCCGCGCGATCAGGTCGTGCCAGTCGGTGCCGGGGTTCTGCTCCAGCACCGACAGCATCTGAACGAAGGCGGTGACGGTGTTGCGGGGGGTGCGGAAATACGCCTCGCCGATCCGGTTCGAGCAATGGGCCATGAAGGCTTCCAGCGCTTCGTCAGGCAAGGCACCCTCCTCCCCCTGCATCACCCGGCGCACGTTGCGCAGCAGCACGAACATATCCTCGGGCGACAGGCTGGCGAGGCGGATGACGGGGCCTGACATGTCGACCAGCCCGTCGCCCGCAAAGGTGTTCTCCGACAACCGCGAGCGCAGCGCCTCGTAGCTGTAGAGGCCGCGCCGGGTATCCATCAGGAACTCCGGCGTCCCGCCCAGCAGGAACCCCAAATGCGAGGCCGACCCCTGCAGCACGTCGTTCAGGATGCGCAGGATCTGTTCGTAGTTGGAATCGCGCGCCTGGCGGGAGGTGAGCTTGTAGAGGTTGACCAGCTCGTCCCACACGATCAGCAGCCCGCCATAGCCCGCCGCGCGGACGAACGCGCTCATCAGCTTGATGTGGTCGTAGACCGAGCCGTCATCGACGATGGTGCGCACGCCCAGGGCCTTGCGCGCATCCGTCCGGGTGGCGAATTCGCCGCGCAGCCAGCGCAGGGCCGACGATTTCAGCTCCTCGTCGCCCGCGTCGAAGCCTTCCCAGTACCTGCGCACCACGGTCGCGAACTCGAACCCGCCCGTCATCTCCTCGAAATGGGCGAGGCGGTCGGCGATGACCTCGCCGGTATGCCGTCCGCCCTCCTCCGCCTCGGCCCGGGCCTTGCCGACGAAACGCTCGACGATGGAGGCCATCGCCCCGCCATCGGGCTTGGAGCGGGTCGCCGCATTGCGCGCCATCTCGGCATAGAGACCCCGCGCCTGTCCGCCCGTGGCGTGGATGCGCCGGTCGGGGGCCAGATCGGCGGAAAAGGTCACGAGACCCTTCTCCAGCGCAATCAGGCGGATGAGGTTCAGGAAGAACGTCTTGCCCGACCCGTATTCGCCGATGACGAAGCGGATCGCGCTGCCGCCCTCGTCGATGCGCTCGATGTCGCGCACGATCTCGCGGATCTCGCGGGCGCGGCCGACCTGGATGTGCTGCAATCCCAGTCGGGGGACGACGCCCGCGCGCAGGGCCTGCGTGATCGTATCGCGCTCGCGGCGCTTGAGGGGGGGTGCCATGGTCTCAGTCTCCGATCTCTGCTGCGATGTCCGGGTCGATGTCGTAGCCGTCGTATTCGTCCAGATAGGCGCGGTCATGGGCCGCGAAGGCCCAGTCGTTGATCGCCTCGACCGCACCGGCGGGCATCAGGCCGTGGCGCGTGGCGGCGGCCTCGAACTCGGCCTCCGGCCAGTGGTCGCGAGTGGCCAGCTCGCGGGCGAGGGCCGTCTGCGCGGGTGTCAGGCCCGGCAGGGTCGCGGGGTCGGACGGGGCGGGGGCTTCGGGTTCCTCCTCCGGCTCGTCCCCCGCGAAGATCGACCCCAGCAGGGTGGAGACGTCGCGCGTATCCGCGCCGATGGTCGCGACCCTTTCCATGTCGAGGCCGATACCGCCCGGGGCCTTCTCCCGCTCCGGCGGAATGGCCGGACCGTCCGGCGCGGGGGCGGCGGGGCGCATGGTGACAGGTTCGTCCGACGCCTCCGAAATCGCCCCGTGCAACGCGCCGTACAGGCCCGACGGATCGAGACCGAGCGCCTTGTACAGCTTTTCGAGCTGCGCGATCTCCTCGGGCGCCGCCTCGCCATCGGCGGCGGCGATCTCGACGGCCAGCGCGGCGAACGCCTCGCGCGCGGGCAGGGGCGCATCCTTCATCCGCTTGCGCAGCAGGGCCATGTCGGGCGGCACCGCGCGCATCCACCGGGCGGTGGCCGACAGGCGCAGGCGTTCGGGCGCCGACAGGCCCGGTGTTCCGGACACGATGGCGTCGATGCCGGCCGCCTCCGCCGCGTCCACCGTATCGTCCGCCTGTGCGATCATCGTCGCGATGCCGACGCGCAGGGCGGCGGCGCGGAACCCGTCCGACACCTCCAGCGCGCGGGTATCGGGGGGCAGGTCGAACAGGATGACCGGCTCGCCCGCCTTCGGCGCGCGCAGGGCGAAGCGCGGGTCCGGGGCCATGCCGACCCCGAGGGGGAGCAGCGTATCGGACGCATCGGTCAGGCGCTTGCGCGTCAGCCTGTCGGGCCGCGCGCCGGTCAGCCGCTCCAGCAGGTCGAGCGCGTCGACCTGCCCGCCCTGCGCGATGCAGGCCCGCACCCATCCGGCCAGTTCGTCGGCCTCGGCGCAGGGAAACCGATCGCGGATCTCGGCGGGCAGCAGCGCATGGGCGGCGAGCGTGCCCCGCGCGTCCGCGTCCCTGCCGAGCAAACGGCTGAACCCTTCGAGCGCCGCCGTCGCCTCCTCCGCGATCGTCGCGGCGGTGGTCAGCGGCTTGCGCAGGGACGTGACATCGCGCAGGTCGCCGATGATATCCGACAGGTCCGCCTCGAACCCGCCCGACGCCGCGTGATAGCTGGCCTCCAGCTTGCGCCTGGGGCGGCGCAGGGGCAGGCCGTTCGGATGGTCGCGCGCGAAGATCGCATCGAACAGCGCCGCGAATTCGGGCGCGCAACGCCGGGCGGGCGTGCGCAGGCGCGTCTCTTCGTCCGACAGGTACCACGCGCGCAGCCACGGCGCGTCGAGCGGTTGTTCCGCCTCGACCCGCCGCGCCAGCCCGACCCTGAGCGCCAGCGGCAGGCCGCCCCGCGCCTTCGTATCGGGCGGCGCATCCCCGCTTCCCTGCCCCAGCGCCGCCGCATCCAGAAACGCACCCAGATACCGCGATGCCGAGCGGTTCCCGCCGAACAGGGCGCGCAGGCGCGCCACCTCGGCCACCAGCAGGCGGCGTTCGTCCTCGTCCGGCGCTTCGCGGAAATACCGACGCTCCAGCCCGTAGAAATAGAGGAACATGTACCCCGGATCGACGCGCCGGGTCCGCCCGTCCGCCAGCCAGTCGAGATACGTGGCCCGGGCGCGGGGCGACAGGTGCGCGTAGTTCGGCCAGTAGGGCAGATCGTCCCCATCCCGGTCATCGCCGTGTCGCGCCACCGGCCGCGAGGGGTCGATGAAGGCGTTGTCCGGCGCGCCGTAGCGACCCTCCCTCGGCGGCGAACCGACATAGACCATCCCGCCGATATCGCGGCCCGCGACCGTGACGCTCTCCCCCGGTGGCACCCAGCCCCAGGCGTTCCGCCGACCGGCGCGCGGGGACGGGCCGGGATGCGATGGCTCCGGCGGCACGGAAACGGTCGGCTCGCGGTTCATGCGTGGGGGGTCCTCGTCCTTCTTCGGTGCGCGGCGGAACAGCCCGGCGATGCCGCGCACGATGCCGCGGACCAGCAGGAAGACCCCCCGCAGCACGAACGCGATCAACCCGAGCGTCAGGACGATGGCGATCAGGCTCGCGCCGTCCGGTGCCTCGGGCGCGGCTTCTTCGGCCTCCACCGGGTCCGAGGGCGCAGGTGCAGGTGCAGGGGCGGGCGGGGGCGCGAGGGCGGCGACCGTGGCGGCATCCAGTCGCCCGGTCACCGGCAGGCCCCGCTCCGATTGAAACAGCCGCAACGCCTCCTCGCTGCGGGGGCCGAGCCGGCCATCGACCGGACCCGTGTCGTATCCGAGAGCCGTGAGGGCCTGCTGCGCGGTGGCGGGGTCCATGTCCTGCGCGCTGGCGGGCGCGGCGACGGCCAGCGCCGCGATCAGGAACCCTGCGAGAAGTCGCCTATCCATCGAGTGCATACCTCGGCCACAAGGCCATCATCTCGCCCTCCAGAGCCGTCAGCGGCGGCACCGCCGCCCCCGGCGGGGGGGCCGGTCCCCCCAGGACGATGCGCGCCGCCGCGTCGGCACCCAGCGTCCATCCGGGTGCCGCCCCGGTGCGCAGTTCCAGCGGCGGCGACCCGGCCTTGCCGCGCAAGGCGAGGCCACCGCCCGGCAGCGCATCGACCGCGAACCCGGCCCCCCGCGCATCCTCGGACAGGGACGCCGCATCCGGCACGCCCGCCCGGTCCCGCGCCGTCGACGACGCCAGCCCGTCGAGCAGCGCGCCGATATCCTCCGGTACGTCCCCGGCGGGCCACAGCGCCGCTTCGGCCAGGTTACGCTTGCCCCGCATCAGGTCGTGCAGCAGGCAGTCGAACGACGCGGTGACGTAGTCGGGATGGATGGCCATGGGCATGTGGACGGTCACGGGTTTCGTCTGGCCGATGCGGTGTGTGCGGTCGTTGCATTGCTCCTCGACCGCCGGGTTCCACCAGCGCGACAGGTGGATCACGTGGCACGCGGCGGTCAGGGTCAGGCCCGTCCCCGCCGCCCGGGGTGCGAGGATCAGCACGTCGAACCCGGTGCCGTCGGTGCCGTGGCGCTGGAATCTGTCGACGATGGGCTGGCGCTTCCTCGCGTCGGTCGACCCGTTGATGATCGGCACCTCGTCCAGCGCGAACAGGCGGCGCAGGATCTCGGCGAAGCGGTACTGCAACCGCGTGTGCTCGATGAATACCAGCGCCCGCTCGCCCCGCGCGCGAATCCAGTGCAGCAGCTCGACGGTCGCCGCCAGCCGGGCCGAGGCGGCGACGAAACCGGCATCGCCCTCCCCCTCCACCGCACCGGGATGGGCCGAGACGGAACGGATATGCTGCAACGCCTTCAGCGCGCCGCCCCTAGACGAGGAGGCGGCCTTCTCGTGCGCCTCCTCGTAGCGCGCGGCCTGCACGGCGGGCATGACGCGCGGGTGCAGCAGGCGCAGTTTCGGGGGCAGATGCGCGGCCACGTCGGTCTTGAGCCGCCGGATGCCCAGGGGCGTCTCGCCCGGCGCGCCGGTGCCGAAGACGCAGGCGTTCAGGTCGGCCATGCCGTCCTCGGTCGGCGGCTCGTAGGCCTTGCGGAAATCGCGCAGAGAGACGAGGTCGCCGGGGGCGAGCTGATCGAGGATCGCCCAGATATCGGTCAGGCGGTTCTCGATGGGGGTGCCGGTCAGGCCGATGCGAAAGCGCGCATCGAGCGAGCGCACCGCCGCGGCCCCCAGCGTCGCAGGGTTCTTGACCGCCTGTATCTCGTCGAACACCGCCGCCGCGAACCGCAACCGGCCGAAGGAGTGCTGGTAGTTCGTCAGCGTCTGGTACGTCGTCAGCAGCCAGCGGTCGTGCCCGCGCCCGTCCTCGATGGCCTCGTGCAGGTCGCGGAAGTCGAGCCGCGCGGTGCCGTCGTCGATCTCGCGCCCCTCCGCCCCGTGCACCTTGCGCGCCGAGACGCCCGATCCGTAGAGGCGCAGGACGGTGCCCAGACCGTCCGCGTCCAGATGGACGTCAACCTCCTTCTCCCAGTTCATCAGCAGCGACGTGGGCGCGACGATCAGGATCGGCAGGCGCTCCGCCACCGGCCCCGCCGCCATCGCCCCGCGCAGCCACGACAGAAAGGCGAGGGTCTGCAGCGTCTTGCCCAATCCCGGCTCGTCGGCATTGAGCAACCCCGGCACCCCCGCGCGCCACGCGGCGACCTGCCAGTCGAAGCTGACCTTCTGGTGCGGCATCGGGGTGCTGGTCACGGCGGCGGGCATGGTATCGGGGACGGAGGCCGACCGGGGGACGCGCGCGGGGTCGAAGGTCAGGGCGTCGAAGTTGAGCTTCGTCTGAAGCACGATGGCCTCGGCGGGCGTGGCGGGCGCTTCCCTCGCGGGTGCGTCGTCTCCGGGATCGGGCGGCGTGTCGGCGGCCCTGTCCTCCTCCTCCTCCTCGCGCGCCTCCTCGATCCGCGCGTCCAGTTCGGCCCCGGTACGCGGGCCGACCGGGATGGCGACACCGTCGCCCACATCGACATGGCTGTCGCCCCGGTCCAGCGCCTGCGCGTGGTTCTCGCGGATCGCTTCGAGCTGGGCGCCGGATTTGCCGTGCAGGGCGGCGCGCTGGGTCTCGGTGAAGGCTTCGGGCAGCCACGTCGTCCTGTGCGTCGCCGCCCCGCCGATATCCGGCGGCCGCCACGCCCCCACGCCGACGACGCGCGCCGACAGGTAGTCCTCCGTCTGCACGAAGGTCCGCTCGACCGCCGCCTCGACCAGCGCCTCGCGCGCCGCATCGTCCGCCCCGTCGAAGGCCCCCTCGGCTTCCAGCGCGGCCTCGTGGGCCTCGGTCAGGTCGGATGCGGGGTTCGCCACGAAGGCTTCGCGCTCGGCCCTCGGCGCCCGCTGCTTGCGCGCCATGACCGCGAGGGCGGGGGCCGCGGCGCGCTCGACCACCAGATAGCTGTTGTCGCCGGTGCGATAGGCGGTGCTGGCCCCGCGCCGCCCGAAATCGTCGTGGAACGCGCCGAGCGCCCCGTCGTCGAGGGAGACCGTCCGCGCATCCTCCCCCGTCGAAAAGGGCAGCGGGTCGAAGGTGACGCCCCCCTCCCCGTCATCGCGCAGGGCCATCGCGAAGGCATCGGCGCTCGCGATGCGCAACGATCCGAGAAAGCCGGTCATGGCGATGCGCGCGCGCGCGTCGGGAGGGCCGTCCTCCTCGCCCTCGTCCTCGTCCGGGCGCAGGGTGCGGCGGAACCGGGCGAGGGCCGACCAATGCTCGGCCAGCGGGGCCGCATCGTCGAAGGCCTCGGCGATCATGATGGCGTCATAGGCCGCGCGCGGCATCCGCCGGTCGCCCCGGTCGGTATGCAGGATCGCCCCGGTGCGGGCCGGACTGGCCGCCCGCCCCCCGCGCGTCCAGCGGCGGTCGAGGCGGAAACCGGGACTGCCCAGAACCCCCGACACCCCCGTCTCGAACGTCAGATCGGTAAAGGGCGGCAATCCCAAGGCCCGCGCCCTCTCCCCGTCGAGGCTGGCGGCGAGGGGATGCGACAGGGCGATCTCCGCCTCCCCGATCTCCAGCGCGCCGGGCGGCTCGTCCTCCGCCAGCGCGCGCAAATCGGACAGCGCCAGCCCCAGCGCCCAGTCCTCCCGGCTCATGGCATCGACCGATGCGGGCGACGCCCTGCCCGTCAGCCGCGCGAACAGCCCCGTCGATGCGGGCGGGGCGGTCAGGATGACGCGGTCATCGGTGGCGGTGAAGGTCAGAGCGGGCATCCGGTTTTTTTCCTTGTCCAGATTTTCCATTTTCCGCCTTTGTCGTGGGCTTTCTTGTCCTCGCCGGGATAAGGCAGGGAATCGCGGATTTCCCTGCAATCGTAGCGGTTGGGTTTGTGGAGGATTGGCTTTTTGGGGTGATTGTCAGGAAAGATGTGAACCTGGAAGTTGTACGATCCTTCCACGACGGTCTTCCCGTTGATCTTCATGATCAACAGGGACTTTATCTTGTCCTCACCTCCCGCGACTTGACGCCCATAACGTCCGAGCGAAGCTTTCCCCGCCCTTGCCTCCACGTTGCGCGCGATGGCATGCGCGTCCCCGCTCAAGGCAACGCAGGCGTCCTGAATATGTCCTTCGTGGTATAGATCGCGCCAGAAGGGCATGCGGTCGGCCCACATGTGCTTTTTTTCGGCCTGCGTGACGATGTCGAGAAACGCTTCGAGCGTCGCCCCCGTCTGCCACCGGATGAACGTCTCGCTGGTATCCTCTCTCACCCTGCCCCACGCGCCGCCGGGCGTGATGCGCGGGTCGTCATAGGCGGCGACCAGCCGGTCGAGCAGCAGGCGCTTCCGCGCGGCGGGCGGCTCCTCCCGGTGCCAGGGCGACAGCAGCGCGTCGATGGCCGCCTCCGCCCCGACCGCCCGCGCCCGGCCCCCCTCCGGCGCGAACCAGTCGAGGACGCGGCGGGCGACGGCCTCCTCGGCCATGCGCGGGGCCAGTGCGGCGACGAAGCTCGCGCTCGCGGTATCGACCAGCCCGCCCGACGGGATGACGGCCAGCCCCGCGAAGGGGGCCGCCGCATCCCCCGCCGCCGCCATCCGCTGCCCCAGCGCCGTGCCGCCCCGCGCCGCGTCCAGCACTTCGGGAAGGACGCCGATCGTCTCGCGCGACCGGACGGGCAGATGGGCGCGCCTTCGGGTCATCGCCCTCGCGAACCGGCGGGTTCGCTCGGTCTTCTGTTCGTAGCTGTCGATATGCACGTCCAGTATCGCCCTGAGGACCGCGCCGCGCGTCGATGCATCTGCCTCGGCCAGCATGAAATCGCGCAGGATCGCCAGATCGTCCCGCTCGCGCAGGTCGGCGGCGAAGGCGGCCCGCGCGGCGGATGCGGCATTCTCGACCGTGCATCCTTCCCAGTTCCAGGTCTCGATCCGGCGCTGGAAGGCACGGGCAACGCTTTCGCGGTCCTGCGCCGACGGCGTGGGGGCGATGTCGGGAAAGGTCTCGTCCACCCGCTTGATCGCCGTCTCCAGCTTTCGGGTATTCGCCGGGCGGGCCGGGGACAGGGCGGGGGCGGATCCGCGCAGGATGTCGGACAGTTTCATGGCTCGTCCCCCGTGCCGCGAAGCCGGTCGCGGATCAGGCCGATCTCGGTGCTTTCGCCGGGGGTGACCATGATGAAGCGCAGGTCGATGCGCCGGTTCGTGGCCTTGCCCCGCGCCGTCGTGTTGTCGATCACCGGACGGCCCTCGCCATAGCCCGCGATGGACAGGACCGGCTGCCCCGCGAGGTTGCGATGCGCGATCAGGTCCGGCCTGTGCGCCGTCATCGCCGCATAGGTCGCCGCCCCGCGCCGGGCGGACAGGGCGACGTTCAGCGCATCGGACCCGTCGCTGTCGGTATGGCCCTCGATCTGGACGGCCTCGATCACGGCGAAGGCGGGGTTGCACTGCGCCGAATACGCCGCCCGCGCGCCCAGCGTATAGCAGGGCAGCAGCGCATCCAGCCGCTCGGCGATGCGCTCGACGATGGGGATGCGGGCCGCGAGCAGTGCATCGGACCCCGACGCGAACAGACCCTCGCCCTGAAAGCGCAGCACGTCGCTTTCGGAGGTGATGACCCCCTCCAGTTCGGGAAAGTCGGCCAGCAGGGCATCGCGCAGCCGCTCCAGCACCGCCTCGCGCTCCACCGCGACGCGGGCGATATACGCCTCCAGCGGATCAGGGCGGGACAGGCGCGCGAGTTCCGCGCTCAGGGCCGCGATCTCGGCGTCCAATTCGAGGATGCGATCCCGCCGGTCGGCCAGCATCTCCAGCGTCGCATCGCGCTCGGTTTCGACAGTCGCCAGCGCCGTGCGCAACGCCTCGATCCGCGCGAGCGCGGCGGCGAGGCGATCCTCCACATCCGCCATCGAGCGCAGCAGGGCGTCGCGCTCGGACCGGACGGCGGCCAGCTCCGCTTCCAGTTCGTCGATCCGCGCGTTCCGATCCACGAGGATGTCGAGCGCCGCATCGCGCTCGATCTCCGCGAGCGACAGGGCCTCGCGCAGGACCGTGCGCTGGCCGATCAGGTCGACGATCTCGGCCTGCGCCGTCGCCAGCCGCTCCCCCATCAGGTCGAGCGCCTCGCGCAGGGCGTCGCGCTCCGCGCGCACCGGCTCGTACACGGTCGCCGGCACGGTTTCCTCGGCGTTGAACCGGCTGGCGAAGAATGCCAGCAGGATCATGATGATGAACAGGAAACTGACGGTCATGTCCGTCATCGAGACGAAGACCGATTCCTCCTCCTCGTGCTGCGGACCGCGCCGGGCGGAGAGCGTGCGCATCGGCTCAGGATCGCTTCTGCTGGGGCAGGAACGCATCCGTCTGGCTGACGAGCGTGGTCAGCGTGTCGAGCGCCCGGGCGTGTTCGGTGTGGATGGCCGTCGACCGCTCGCCGATATTGGCCAGCGCGTTCTCGATCTCCTTGCGATAGGTGACGAAGGCGTCGCCGAGCTTGTCGTCGATGTCGTCGAAGTTCCGTGCGATCCCCTCGAACCGTTCCAGCGCCGTTCCGACCGCCGTCAGGTTGGCCGCGATCGCGTCGCGTTCGGCGGCAAGGGCGGCCTGTCCCGCCTCCATCGCCGCCTGCGCGGATTGCACGAGGCTTTCGGCGCCGGTCTTCATCACCCCCGCGCTGCTCTGCGCCGCCTGCGCCGTCTCGCGCGCAGCGGTTTCGAAGCGGGTCGCGGTATCGCGGATGGGGGCCGCCGCCGACCCCAGCGCCTGCGCCGTCTCGCCCACCCTGTCCGCCGCCTCGCGCGCCGCGACCGCCCCCGCCTCGGCCCCCGCGCTGAAGCGGCCCATTTCCGTCGCGCCCTTCGCCGCGCTGTCGGCGGCGCGTTCGAGCGAGGCACGCATGGCGTCGAGCGGACCGAACAACTCGCCCGACATCCTCTCGCCCAGAGCCTCGGCGCGCTCCGTCACGGCGGTCAGGCTGGTGTTCAGACTGCCCAGCACCTGCTCGCCCGCCTCGCCCACGCTTGCCGCCGCCGCCGCGCCCGCACCGTGCAGGGCGGTACGCGCCGCCGCCCCGCCCTGCGCCGTCGCCGTCTCGATCTCGGCCCGGAAAGCGCCCGCCGCCTCGGTCATCGCCCCCGCCGCCCGCTCCATCGCCGCGCCGTTCTCGGCGGTGTTCGTCTGGATGCGGTCGAGGGCATCGCGCATACCCGCGAACAGGGTCTCGGCGCTTTCGGTCATGCGCACCGCGTTCTGCTCCGCCGCCGCCCCCGCGCTTTCGCGCATCTCGTCGACCGACGCGGCGAGGCGGGCGACAGCGCGCTCCATCTCGCTGCCCATGCGGCCCGAGCTGTCGTCCATGCGCCCGGCCAGCGCCTCCAGCGTCGTGCCGGTCGTCGCCAGCCGCTCGCCGACCTCGGCCAGCGCCCCGCCGATACCGTCGGTGATCCTGCCCGACACCGCCTCCATCGACGACGCGACCCCGTCCGTTCCCGCCGTCCCGATCTTCTCGACCACGGGCACCATCGCCTCCGCGATCCCCGCACGGATGGCATTCGGCAGGCCGGTCCTGAGCGGCTCGTCGATATTCGCGATCAACTGCGTGATCAGGGCCTGGGTCTGCTCCGACTGGTTCCTCACCTCGGCCAGCTGGTCCTTGGCGATCTGCTCCAGCGAGACGTAGGGCAACCGCCGCTCCAGCGTGTCGCACAACCCGTGCAGCGCCCCTTCCATCCGGCCCAGCCCCGTCCGCAGGACGAAACCGAACAGGATCGAGCAGAACAACCCCGTCAGCGACATGATGAACTTGGCCGATGCCACGTCGAGCAGCGTGCTGAGCGATTCGTCGGTGATCTCCTCCTTCGCGATGGTGCCGAGCGCCGCGATCAGGCCGAGAAACGTCAGGAACAGGCCGAGCGTGACGAACACCCCCGGCATGGCGCGCCACTGTCCCGTCGAGATACCCATATCCGGGAGATTGAAGAAGTTCGAGGGCCTGACCGTGTTTCCGATTTCCGTGCGGCCGTGCTCCTCCGGCGACCGCACCAGCGTTTCGACGAACTCCTTCCAGGCGATGCCCAGCCGGCGGCGGTTCGCATCGGCACCGACGCGCCACTCCGCAAAATCGCTCGACAGGGCATCGACCTGTTCGCCCGAAATGCCCTCGTCGCCCTCCACCTTCTCCCGTGCCGCCCTCACCGCCCCGCAGAAGCGACCGGAAGACCAGCCGAACCAGATCGTCAGGACGACGAGCAGCACCAGAAGCCCGATGACGGCAAGGCCGGGCGAGGCATCGGCCGTGAGCAGACCGGATACCCACAGGACGGCATCCTTGACGGACACGCCAAAGGTGTAAAGCGCATCCATCATTCGCCCGTTTCTTGCGGTGGTTGCCTTGGTCTATTGTGCAACTACTCCCGTACCGCGTCAAACATTGTAGGAAGCTATTTGCCACGCGAAAGCCGCCCTCACGCGCGATCCGGCACACCGCATCCTCTGGACGGATGCTCGATCTGACCGGCGGGTGCAGCAGCATCACGGGCGTCGCACAGGTGAGGATCGACATGAGGCCGGCCAAACGGCTTCGTAGCGTCCCATACCGGGCGGGCTTCACTCGCGCGCGGCATACCCGTCCTGCCCTTTCGGCCTCGACGGATCGGTAGCCCGACGCGGGAATGTCAGAAACAGTTGAGGGATATGTACTCTCGTATAGGGAAAATATTATCAATACATCCTATCGCAGAGCTTGCAAACCGGGCGGCGATCTTCGAGGCTGTGCCATATTGGGAATCATCGCGTTTACTGCTCGCAGCACAGGACCCGTCGAATGAACGTCGCCAAGACCAGCACCGCCTCCGATGCCCCCAAGGGTAACGGGGGTGGCAGGAATTTCACCGATGCGGTCGATGACGCCGCCACGACGACGCCGCAGGATGACGCGTCCCGAAGAGGACCGGCTCATAAGCTCAGGGCCGAGGCGCGTGCGCCGTCCGGCACGGCGGAAAAGCCGACCGCCTCCCGCGAACGGGCGCGGATGGCGGGGGAGGAGCGGACTTCGACCGCCGGGGCATCCGCCGATGATGCGGCACCCGCCCCCGGTGCATCGGCGACCGACGGTACCGCCTCCCGAACCACCGATGCGGGGGAGGCGAAGGATGCCGGGAAGGCCGAAACCTCGCCGCCCGGAACGACGGGAGCCGGAACCTTCGGCGACCGGATCGCGGAGGCGGGCCGGGATTACGCCGCGGCGGCGGCGACGCCCGAGGGTCGAGACCGGCTCTCCGCCGCGCTCACCGGCTCGCGCGAGGCGGATCTTGCGCCGGCACAGCGCGCGGCCGTCGGCGATTTCCTCGACGGTCTGGCGGCGAACGGGGCGGAGCCGGTCGACGTGCGAGGCGGCGACGTCGTCTCAACCGCCGCCATTCGCGATGGCGGAGGGATCGGCGATGCCCTGCCCCCCGGCGTCCTGGGCGTCACGGCGCGGCGCGGGGACGGCGAACCCGTCGTGGTGCTTCGCAACGGGCTGAGCGGCCCGGCCCTGGCGGCGACCGCCCGCGAGGAAGCGGGCGAGGCGCTGTCGCTGCGCGCGCGGAGCGCAGGCATCGACGTCGCGGCGGGCGATGCGGGCGCGCGCCTGTCCCGCGCCCTGGGCGGCGAGACGGTGACGCGCGCGCGGGAGCCGGACGCCTTTCGCCCCGCTCCCGACGATACCGCCTTCATCACCCTCGGCGGCAAGCGCGTGGAGGGGTCCGCCCGTTCGGATACGGAGCTTCTGAAGCATCTGAAGGTGGTCAACGCGAATCTGCGTCTGGAAGCCGGAATCGACAGCAGGGGACCCTACATCGACGGGGGCCTCGGCGGCGAGGACCGCGTCGTCAGCACGAAGGACCTGCGCCGGATCACGCGCGAGGTGGAGGAGGATGGCAAGTCGGTATATTCGAAGGACCTGACGAACTTGAGCACCCGCAACGCCACGAAGGTGGCGACGCGGGACGATCCCGTCTACGCCGCCGCGAAGGCGCTGAGCACCACCTACCTGTCGGACTGGAACAGGATTTCCGGCGACGGCAAGATGGACAGCGAGGAGCTTATCGCCGGCATCGAGGAAACGCGACGGAAGATCCCCGCTCCCCCCCCTGCGCCTGCCCCTGCGCCCGCGCCCAGCCCCGTGCCGGGACCCCGCCCCTCCGTGCCCGATTCCACCGCCGCGCAGCGGGTCGCGGCCTGGAACGATTCCCGGCGTGCCGACAGCCTCGGTGCCCTGTCGGCCCTCGCGTCCTACGACAGGGTCGGCAGTCCCACGAGCGCCGACAGGGCGCGCGGGCAAGCGGTGCTGGCCCGCGCAGCCGGCATCCTCGAACAGGGCGGCTTCGACAGGAACATCTTCGACGGCAACAAGAGCCTGAGAGACATGACCCCGCGCCAGACGCTGGCGGCGGTGTATGCCGTCGCGGGGGCGCTGTCGGAGAACGGCACGGCGCCCGCCGGCGCGTTCGGCTTCCTGAACAGCGTGCGCACGACGGCGCGGCTGGAGCGCAGCGTCGTCTCCTTTGTCGACACTGCCGAGAGGAACCCCTTCACCGCCAAGTCGATCAACGCCTTCACCGATGCCCACGACATGCGCGTCAGCAGCAACGCGGGGCGCAATATCGAGGCGGTCTCCTCCCTCGCCCGCGCGATGGGGGACTACGAGTATCTCGGACGCGTCATCGACAGGAAGCCGGGCTTCGAGACACCGGTATCCCAGGGAACGCTCGATGCCTCGAAGGCGCGCTACGAAGCGTTTCTGAGCGAGAGGATCGGCGGTCGCGGCCCGTCCGATGCGCTGGCGCGGACGAAGCAGACGGTCAGCCTGCTGCTCGGATCGCCGCAGGGGGGCAACCCGATCGCCCTGGCCGATGCCGCCGTCAAGCTGTTCAACACCGAGCCGAAGGAGTTCGGACCGGACAGCCGGCGGTCGATCGTCGCGGCGGCGGTCGTCGACACGTTGAAGACCAAGAAGGGCGGTCCGGAGGCGGCCAGCATCGTCGCCGCCTCCAATCCCGGCATCATCGCGCATGGCCTCAACCAGCTTTCGCGGATGAACCAGGCCGCCGACGGCATCCGCATCGTCGGCGACACGCTGTTCAACAACGCGGCGCGCAGCTACGACCAGATCGCCGATTTCTTCGATGCCGTCGACAATGCCAATGCGGGCGACCGCTACGTTTCCGCCGGGAAGAACGCGACGTTGCGGCGCGACCTGCTCCAGGACGGCAATTCGCCGGCGGCGGCCAAGCAGAACGCGGCCGTCATCGAACGCATGAACCCGCGCGGGGCGACCGAGATCCTGTTGCGGATGAGCAGCGACAGCCGCGCCGGTCACATCCTCGGCTATACCGAGGCGCGGACCCGGGGCGCGGTTCTCGGGCAGGTGTCGGACGCGAAGGCGCAAGCATGGCTGAACGCGAAACATCCGCTGACCGACGTCTTCCGCGCCGACGACAGCCGGGCGATCGACCAGGCGGAGCGCGCCGTCCGGGAGGGGACCAAGACCCGGGCGGAGGCGGCGCGCGACGTCTTCCGCCGGATCATGAACGCCGTTCCCGGCACCGATGATTTCGAGGCCCGGGCGGCCGATATCGCCGACGCGGCCGGACGATCCCTCGGCTGGGCGCGCAACTACATCACCAGCACGTCGAACGTGCTCTACGACGCCTATTCCGATCCCGCGGCGATGGCGCGCAAGGGAGCGGACTTCATCGCCAACGCGGGTTCGTTCATTCCCGACCTCGTATCCCAGATCGGGCAGCAGCTCAACGCCGAGGGCGACACGGACATCAAGGCGCTGGCCTCGCGGCTGGAAGATGAGTTCGGTCTCGACGTCGCCAATATCGGGCGCTTCGATATCGGTGTCTCGTCCAACATCCAGATCCGGCTGAAGGCGGCATTTCCCGGGCTTGGCCCCGTGACGCCCGAAGGACAGGTCATCATCTCCATCCCGCTCGGCAAGGTCGACACCAACAACGCGCGCATCAACTTCGCCGGCGGCATCAACAGCTTCGACCTCAAGCTCCGGGTGGGCGGATCGGCGAACCTTCCCGGACCGTTGCGCGCATCGCTCGAAGGTGCGGCCGACTTTGTCTGGAAGTTCACATCCGACAGCAAGGTCTCCAAGCGCCCGCGCCTCGATGCCTTCAAGATCTCCTCTTTCGGCGAATATTCCCTGAGCGGCCGGGCCGGTGCGATCGGGGGCGTGTTCACCAATGCGGTACGGGCGCAAATGGCCGCCGCGGGGATCGTGGAGGGGGACACCGTTCCCTATCTCGCCCGGGCAAGCGACGGTTTCCGCCAGGCCGACCAGACGATCGACGCCTACGCCGCTGCCGAACGCGGTGCCATCGCCCGGCAGGGAGAGGCCCGGCAGGTCGCCCTCGCCCAGGCGCGGCGCCTGTTTCCGCCCGGAACGCCGGACAACGCCCCCGAGGTTCAGCAGTTCGTTCAGTTCTACATGAACCGCGTCTTCATTGCGGCCGGTGGACAGCCAGACCCGACGGCCCCTCCCCGAAGCCGGCTGGGGGAGATCAAGGATACGGCGGGTGCCGATGGCATCCTGTTCGATCTGATGTGGCTCAACCCCAACGCCGTGCCGAACGCCGATGGCACGGCGAAGAAGTTCGACCCCGCGGCCCCGCTGGGGATCGGCGGGCGCAAGCCGGACGTCCTCGCCGTGGGGATTTATCCCTTCATCCAGGTCTCGGCGAACACCCCCACTTTCCCCTATCGCGGACAGGTGGCGGTGGACGGGTTGGCCAGGGTCATCCTTCAGGCCGGGATCACGGTCGGCGGCAGCATCGGCCTGTCGGAGAACGGACGCCGCGCGGTCGCCTGATCGGCCCCCCGTTCCCCGAGCGTCCCGTCCTGACGTGGGCTGGAAGGTGGAGGGTCGAGGCGGGCGGGGATGGAGCGGTCTGTCGTCCGTCAAGTCGCCTGTGGCGGTCGCGGGGCCTGTCCCCGCTCCGCGAGGCTCCGGTCATCCGCCCCCTCTCGGTGCGGCTTCCGGGCCGGGACGCCGCCAGCGCCGCCCACGCGTCGCGACCACCCGCCCGGCGCGCCGTACGGGACGGCGTATGGATCACGCGTTCACGATCGTGGCGGGCTTGAGCACGCCGTC